>JAZKFE010000435.1:0-16348 GCA_040386595.1 Planctomycetota bacterium
CGGCAGGAGCCTCACCCTCCCAACGTTTCGAGACGCCTCAAAATTCAAGGTCCGTTGAGAATTTGCATTCCAAAATCCTTCGCGGCGTCGCCCCCAAGGGGGGGCACTTGGCAATTTTGCGGATCGTGAACCCCCGAAATCTCCCAGCCCTGCAGGACGCGATCGATTTTTCTCAGTGGGTGATCCAAGTGGCTGTCCAGTTAATGGATCAAAGCTAAGCCGAGAGGCCCTGTGCCGAGTATGTTCGGCGCAGCAATCCCCAGGCAACGACGAAGTATGTCGGGATCGAAATGATCACCGCGACGAAGATGCTGAAGAGCGACACCCCCACTCCCGCTGCGATGTCTGCGGTGGTCAGTGTCACGTTGGCCGATGTCGCCACGACCGACAATGACGCGATGATGCCTTTTAAGAATCCACACAGGCTAATCAGAATGGGGAGTGGCAACAGGACCAGATAGGAAGCAATCACCGCTGGCCGCTGTTTGGTGGCGACCAGATAACAGGCTCCGGCAAACAGTAACACCCCAGTCAGAAAAACGAGCAGGCCAGAGACACTGTTTAGCGTCCCGATGGCTCGGCTGAAAAATGACTCTTGAACAGGTTCTGCCGCTGCGAGAATTGTGGAGACCAGCATGTGATGCAGCATTGTGTTGTGTCCTGAAAAGGCCTGAAACAAAACCCGCCGAGCGGTGGGGTGTGGACGTGTTATTGATACTGTACATCAGCGTTCACCGTCGAACAAGATGAATGCGATCGACGGACATGCAGAGGGGTGTGGGGCTGGAAATCGTTGTGGATGCGGATCTTGAATCATCTCATTGGGGGTGGGCTTAATCGTCAATTTCGGGAAACGCGAGAAAAGCCCTAGAACTGATTTGATTTCTGTATTCGGCTGCGGTAGGCTGCTCTCAGGTTTGTGGGTTGTCTGCCCAAAACGATCTTTGACAAGCGATTGATTGTGGGTTTGTGGCCCAGTATGATGAAATGCACCGGACGTGTTGCCGGCGCGTATCGGACTTCTGTGGACGACTTGGCCTGCGTGGTGCGATGGACTCCAACTCGTCTGATAACAGCCTGAAAGAGGGCTTCCTGACCGGGGAATGGAAACGGTCCTTCGACGACCGATTCCGGATCACTCTGCCAACGGAAATGGCCGAAGCGATCACTGACGGAGCGGGCGACACCATACTGGCGAAGGAACGCTACGGCTGCCTGAGTCTCTGGCGGGCCGCAGATTGGCAAAAACGGATTGATGACGGCGTCAGCCTGATTCGCCAAAAAATCACCGCAGGTCGCATGGAACAACGGTTCAGCGATGTGCAACGTCTGGGGCGACTGCTGTCAACCCGGTTCAAAACGGTGCGTCTGGCTAACCGGTCGCGTCTGGTAGTTCCCGAAGGATTTCGTGAATTCCTGGATGTTCCGGCCAGTGGCGAAGTCGTGTTGGTGGGCGCAGTCATCTGCGTTGAACTCTGGAATCCCAAAGCGTGGCAGGACTGCCTGAAGCAAGAGATGCCCGAGTTTGGCCCGTTGTTCAAAGAACTGTCTGGCTGACGTTAACCATAGGCGATCTCTGCTAAGAGAGATTCATCCAGCGCCACGGAGGGGCGATACGGGTGATCGTACCAACGGATTAATACGAGCTGTCGTTAACGTGAAACCAGTTGCAGTGCGGCGAACGGCCCGTCTGAATCACAAACCCGCATATCGATCAAACCCGCAGACCAGGCGATGGAACCACCTCTCGGCCCGGCTGGCGTAAGTTGATCAGAAAAGTGCTCACTCAGTTCAGCACCATAGCAACCGACCAAACGAGTTTCTTCTAAGCACCATGGAAGGCGAGGTTGGCACGGAAGCCACTTTTCTGCTCAATGCCAGCTGGGCCGATCTTTTTTTCACACAAGAAGTGTGAGAAAAGAACGCCCGGAAGTCGCCATTGCGGCGACATCGAAAACTTAAAGCGGCGGTGAATCAGGGTAGTCCTATGAAACAGGACTACCGCGATTCATCGCCGCTTTTTTCGTGATCTGAGTGGGGGGATTTTCACCACGGAGACACGGAGAACACGGAGTTTTTAAAGTGATTTTACGAAGAGTTTTTAGCCACGGATTGACACGGATGAAACACGGATTCTGTCAGCGTCTGCAGACATTATCCGGCGACTGCAGCCAGTCCTGAAGTACTCGGTTAGCGTCATGAGATAACACCAACAGAGGATGATCCAATCCGTGTCCATCCGTGGCTAAAACTCATTCCTAATGACCTGAAAACTCCGTGTTCTCCGTGTCTCCGTGGTGCAATCTTCTTCCCGCAATTACAGCTTCAAATGCTTGATGGCCTCGATGGGGCTCATGATGTAGCTGATGTAGAACGGGCCGAATTCGGCGTAGCGGGCTGAGGCTTCATCGAAGCGCATGCCGTAGACGATGTCTTTGACGAACTCGGGAGCCCGGGCCCACAGCGTGACGCCCCATTCGAAGTCGTCGAAGCCGGTCGAGGCGGTGATCAACTGCGACACCTTGCCGGCGAACATCATGCCGCTGCGGCCGTGCTCGGCCATCATGTCCATCCGCTTGCTGAAGGGTTGCAGGTACCAGTTGGCCTGGGGGTCACGGATCTTGTTCATGGGATAGAACGTCATCACCGGCCAGGAGGGAAAGTCCGGATAGAGCCGTTGCTTGTTCATCGCTTCTTCGCGGCCGGCATACGCCTTCATCTTGGCTTCGTAGGCAGGGCCACCTGGCTCGGTTCCTTCAAGTCGCAAACGGTCGCCGTACTGTTCGAGCGTCGGGACGTACTCGGAAACTTCGGTGATCGACACGAATGAATAGACCGGTTCCAACGCCGGGCCGATCAGGCTGGCGCGAATCGCTTGCTGGACGGCGTCCAGGACCAGCGGATCGGGATCGCACATCATCAAGCCCAGGTCAGCCTTGTGACCCGAAACCACAGATGTCTGGATGCGGGCCGGAGCGCCGGGACGATTGGGATCGAGGATCTCGGCCAATTCGGTGCGGGCTTCGGAGCGGGCGCTGTCGGTGCCGTCTCCGTCCAGCATCTCCAAGCCTTCTTGATTGATCGCGTAGTACAAATGCAGGCAATGCCAGCCTTTGGACATGCGGATTGTGGGTTCAGGCAGATTGCCAGCTGGGGGGCCGCCGGGTCGTGACATGTTGAGGACTTTCTATCGATCGAGGAGCCTGCAGCCAAAAGGTGGCCACTGGCATGAATTCCCATTTTTCCGCTATTTCGCGAGACATTGACACAATGTCAGTCTGGTTTCCTGCATCGGCGGATCGCCGGCAAAAGTGCCTCCGCAGCTTACTCTTATTGCACTGGAATGCCACGGGTTCAGGCAGTCGGCTCGGCTCAAGACACCGTCTCTGGCTGCCGTTTGGCCGGACTCGCGCTGGTTGAGGCAAATTTTAGAGGGCCAGCAGACGCGTCGCAACTGATCGTAACATATGTCACTCTAATGCTTTGTGAAATGAGGAAAAGAGTCTGTCGGTTGCGGGCTGTAGCGGCTTTAGTTTTTCTGTGATTTGTAACGAAATTCTGCTCGACATTTTTCCTGGATTGGGTACGCTAATTTCTAGCGAGGCATTAACGGATTACAAGTCAGGTCGAATGCGTTATGGAGACTGCAACCATGCGAGATCGTCTGCGTTCCAATCCAAGATCAAATCGCCGAATCGACGAGCAGCCCTACCAGGATGATCACCCAGCGCCCTGCGGAAGCACCGCAGTCGCCGACCCGTTGCTGTCTCGGCACCAGGTCGAACAGGATGTGTGGAAGGTGCTGCAAGCCGTTCCTGGGGTCCATTTCCGCAGCCTCATTGTCCGCCGGACTTGCGATGGTGTTTGTCTGCAGGGCGTGATGGAAACGGATACGGATGAAGCGGCCCCCGATGTGGTCAGTGTCATCCGGCGAGTGGCCCCCGTCCTGAAGGTGATGAACTGCATCGTCGTTCGGGAATGCTGCGGCGCACCAAATCACCCGCGTTAAGCGGATCGAGCCTTGAGTAAGGGCTCAAAGGCTGTATCTATGCAGCCTGCTGGTCTGGGCTTGGCCCACTTCGCTGAAGCCGATCAATGACAGTATCAACTCCACCACAACGTCAAACGACGGTTGTGATCGTTCTCGTTCTGCTTGCCACTTATGTGGCAGGGTACGGATTGTTGCGCTGGCGTGGCGTTCTCGTTCGTAAAGTGTACTGTGGTTTTGTCGGATTTTTTTCCAGCATCAACGCTCAGTCTAAGAGCCGTAAAAACGGCTTAACTGTCGTTGAAAATGCAATCGCGAAACCTGCATCGCGTCTGTACCTGCCGCTACGACGGGCGGAAGAAGCTTATTGGAATTGGCGTCAGGATTGGAACTAATTGATCCCGCTGGCTGGCCCTGATTCTTGAACCAGGGCCAGCGTTGCGAACTATCGAGATTACGGCGTCCTTCGGCGTGCGAAGAGTGATCGAAGTATCTCCGATTTGCTACGCTTCCGCCGGTTCAAGAATCTCTTCCACTCATGGCGATCTAAGGCATGTTTTCTACATGCTCATTAAAAACTATTTGGCGGGCATTGGTCGCATGGCGGGTTTGTCCGCTGTCAACTCTTCGGGCTTCGGTGCCGGAATCGTGACCTTGCCCGTGGCGGCCCATTCGGTTCCGCGTAGCAATGTCACCTGAAAACCCAGGCCCGACATGGAATCGGTGCCGTGGCCCAAGGTTGTATGAAAGACGCGACCTTTACCGAACTGTGTGACGAGCAGCATCGGTTCATTCTCGCCCGTTCCGCCGGTGCCCTTGTCGGAGTAGGCTGTCGCGAGGACCGTCAAATGCTCGGCGGGGCCGCGCAACTTGTCGTAGAGTTCATCCGAAGCATGCATCCACTTGGCGGGCAGCCCCTTCACGATGGGGTGTGCGGCATCGCGGATATCGATGGCGAATTCGTGCTTGGCACCATGTCCGCCGCCGGGGCCGACCTTGGTTTCCTTGACGATCTGGCCATCACGAAAACGAACGTACGGGCCCGACTTCTCGCTTCGTCCACCCCACCCTCCCAGGCCGATCATTTCATTGTATTCGGGCCATTCGGGGAATGAATTGTTCGCAGCATGCACGGCGACGAACCCGCCCCCGTTATGAACGTAGTCAACAAAATCCTTCCGTACGGCTTCGGGCCACAGTTCGCCGTTGTAGTTCGAAACCACGACATCAAAGTTCTTGAACTTTGGATGCCACGATGTCCACAGGCGAGTCTTGGCGGCCTCGTAGGTCGCGGCTTCTTCCTTCCACTTGGCCAAGGCGGCTTCGTAGTTGGCTTTCTGCTCGCTGGTGGCGTCGGCCTTGGGAGCTTGTGGTTGCCGCGGTGCCGTTCCCGGGGTCGTGCTGACCGTCACGGCAAAGCGGCCGGAATCTTCCAGCGCCCATTTCAGAATCGGCGACGTTTGCTGCCAGGCATGGTTGTTTTGCCCGTCAATCAACAGAACTTTGAGTTTTTCTTCGGCTGAAGCCAACGAGACGGAACTCAAGAGGCAGCTGAGTGCCACCAACCCCATCCGGCGCAGAGCGAGCATGCTGGATACCTTGTTACTAGAGGAAATCAACGCCTTTGACGTTCACGTTCGGTCGTCGGGCGGCTCCAAGATCGTACATCAATCCGGAACTTTCAAGGCGCTCACGGCGATTCCACCGTCACCGCCATGACGACCGGGGCCGTGGCATCGGGACCTTTGACGAGCTCAATTTCTTTGATGATCTCTGGCCGTTGAGGTTGCACTGCGAGGTACCGAATCTGCTGCCCGCGCAGCATGGCGGCGAACTTCGAATCGGGGACATCCACGCGGCGAATGTAGTCGGCGAAGTGCTGGCCGTTCTTCAGCGGGTGGTCTTCGGTCGTGCCATCGGCATAGTGCAATCGCACGATTACCGAGACCGATCCCTTCTCACCCAGCGGGAAGCCCCAGCCGCTGACGCCGCTCAGCAGATGAATGGCTTTGGCGGGGGCGTTGCAGGGCAAGGTGACGGTCTTGGGCATCCTTGGCGGGATTGAGCCATTGGGGCCGTTTAACAAAATGGCGTTGGCCACGCGGGTTCCTTGCGGGTCGACCAACATGAAGGGAATGCCGGCAATCGTTTTGGGAGACCAATCGTCGAAGATCAGCCGTTCGACGTCGGAATCCTCGCTGTTGAACATCCCCTTCGTACTGACGACCGTCGCGGCCTTGTTGAGCGGGATGGGCAGGAATTTGCCCCGTTGCGTGAGGAACTCCAGCAGATTGCCGATCTCTTCCCGCGTGTGCTGCTTTTCGAAACCGTCTGGCATGAGCGACTTGGTCGAGGCCACCAGTTCGTCAATATTCTCTCGCAGGATCGTGTGCTTCTTGGCTTCCGAATCGATCAGTTCAATCGCGGTTTTCGATTCTGAGGCCAGCAGTCCGCTGTAGATCTTGCCGTCGTCGGTGGCCACCGTGTAGATGCGGAAGTTGCCTTCAACGCTGCGGCTGGGGTCGATCAGATGCGTCAACAGTTCGAGCTTGGGGTGCACGGCCATGCCGGTCAGGTCGGGGCCGATTTTGGTCCCTTCGCCACCGTGCATGTGGCACTTGGCACAGGTCTTCTTGAAGACGGCTTTTCCGGCAACGGGATCTCCGCTGGTCGTGGTCAGCGGCAGCAGTTCGTCAATTACCTTTTGGCGATCAGGATTGGGCAAGCCCCCACCTTTGGCCAGCAACGGTTTGGCGCGTTCGCGCAGTCCCTTGTCGACGTGATTGCCCAATGCCTGTTTCTGATCCAGAGACAATTCACCGAGCTGCAACTGACCGGCCTCCAATCCGTCGAGCAGCGCCTTGGTCCAGTCGGTGCGACTGAGTAGCAGGCGAATCGCCACGGGCCGTACCGCAGGAGTGAGGGCTGCCAGGCTACTCACGATCTGGCCGCCGACCGACGGAGATTCGCTGTTGCCCGCCGCTTCCAGCAGGCCTTGCGACAATTCGGTCGACGTCCGCGGTGTGATGAGTTTTAACAGTTCAACTGGGGCTGCTTCGTCCAGGCGACCGAATTCGATCAGCTGCCGGGCCGCGGCAATCCGAGCTGCGTCCGGTTGTTGGGCATCACTGGCGCTGGCGAGGAATCCTTTGGAGATTTCCGCGACATGAGCGACCAGGGCTTTAGATCCCCAGCGCAGACCTAGATTCACCAATGTGCCGCGCGAAGCCGGAGGCAACTGTTTCAGCAGGTTCACCAAGACCTGCTCGCTGGCCGCATCAAGTTCCAGCGGTTTATTTTTCGGCCAGCCCTTAGACAGGCCGGTCAGAATCGGCACGGTGAGGTCAGGTGTTACATCATTGAGTGAGGTGATGAGTTGTCTCACGATATCCATTGGGACGCCTCGAGCGTAATGTTCCGCGACAATCTCTAAAGCATCAGCGGGAGGGCTCGGTTCCGCTCCGCTGTTCTTGATCACGGCCAGTAGAAATCGTTTGTCATGACGCGCTGCAGCGCTGATCGCAGCATCTTTGAGCCAGCGGTCATTCCCCACTGTCGCCACGAAAGAGAGGCTGAGCGCTTCCGCGGCCAAATCTGACCCCTCAGGCATCTCGGCCAAAGCCAACAACGTGGCGAGTCGAACTTGCTGGTCGCGGTCATTTAACAGTTGTTCGAGTGGCCCCCCCATAAATGCCAAACCGAACAGACTGATCGGGGTTCGCGGCCAGACTTGAATGGCGGTTCGGCGTACGCCTGCGGAAGGATGCTTCACCGCGGCAGCGACAGCGATTTCTGCGGCCGTGACACCATCCTTGGGTCCCTCCAAAACACCTAGCCCACGTAACGTTTGCAAGGCATGAATGACCGCGGGCGACAAGCCAATCTCGTCCACGCGTTGCGATTTCGTGAGCTCAATCAATGCGGGCACAACGTCTTGCTGGCCGCGTTCGATCAGCAATCGTTGGGCATGCTTCCGCCAGAAAAAGTTGTCGGAACTGAAGGCCGCGAGTAACTCGTCGGGCTTCGCTTTATTGAGCGATACGATCGGCGCGGGGGACTTCGCACGGTCGGGACCGTCTTGGCCCGTGTAGGTCAAGCGGTAGATACGGCCGTGTTTTTTATCACGCAGATCGGATTCGTAGGCGTTCCCCTTGCCGTTCTTGAAGCCGGCCGGCGTGGGGTTGTGCTGCACAATGTAGTTGTACCAGTCGATGCACCAAACGTTGCCGTCGGGGCCGACCTCGGCCAAGATCGGTGAGGTCCATTCGTCATTGCTGGCGAGTAAGTTCCAGGAGTTTTTGGAACGGAATCCGGCACCCTCGGGGCGTAGAATAAACGTGGCGATCAGGTGTCCGGTCGGTTCAGTAACGAAGGCGGCTCGGTTCCAGTATTCGCGGGGATAGTTGCGAGCCGTATAGAGAGCGTGACCGGCGGCGGCCGTGAATCCACCGTGATGATCGACCTGACGGACGTTGGCCGATGCGAGGGCTTCGAACTTGTTGCTCTCGGCGATGCCGTTCAGCACCGTCGAGGACCAGCCGCGAACTGCTTCGTAATAGCGGTTGGGGATGGGCATGAACTCGCTGGGATTGCCGTTGGCCGTTGATCCGAAAATGAGCCCTTCTTCGCTGATGCCCAAGCCCCACGTGTTGTTGTTCGTCGACCGCAGAAATTCCAGATCGGTAACGGCGGTTTGCTCACCGTCCCCGGTCACCTTAAACCGAAAAAATCCCATGCGGAACGGGGTTACTTTGCGACCATCGGTGAGGATCGGTTCCGAGTTGTTATACCCCTGCATTCCGTAGTACCAGTTGTCGAGACCGTACTGGAAATTGCTGACTCCGCCGTGCGTATCTGCCAGGGCCCAGCCCGTCACCAGCACCTTACGCAGGTCGGCTTGATCGTCACCGGTGGTGTCTCGCAGGTAGAGTGTTTCGGTGCCGTTCTGCACGATGACACCACCGCGATAGAAGGCCAAAGCACTGGGAATACTGAGGTGCTCGGCGAAGACGGTGAATTTGTCGGCCACGTCGTCGTGGTCGGTATCTTCGCAAATCCGGATGCGGTCACGGCCCTGCTCTGGGGGTTGCAGTTCGTTCGGGTAGTCGACTGTTTCGCAGATCCACAGTCGGCCCCGTTCGTCCCAGTTCATCGCGATCGGCTTACCGGCGAAGTGGGCTTCCGAGGCGAACAACTTCACCTGAAATCCGACCGGAGTCACCATGTGCTGGACCGACTCTTCGGGAGTCAGCGGCAATTGCATCTTGTACGGCCCGCTCTCGACTGTGCCCCAATTCTTGTTGGGCGGGTAGAACGGGACATTGGCCTCAATGTATGCGAACGGTTTGAGATCTTTGGCCAGCGTCGTCATTTCGGGATGATCGACAAACACTCCGGCCATGCTGGGATCACTACCGACGGCCCAGCGAATGCCACGCTCGATCAGATTTTGGAATCCGGGATTGCTCCAGGTCCGCTGATCGTGTCCCCAGGCGGTGTAGAACACGCGGCCTTTCCCGTGAGTCCGCACCCAGGTCCACGGTTCTTTACGATCTCCTTCGAGTCGGTACTCCAGAACGGTGCGATCTTTCTCGTTGTGTTTGGTGTGGATGTAGGTTTCGTCCCAGCTTTCAAAGCCTTTAAAACCTCGCATCACGGGATGATCCGGGGCGGCAATGAGGGTGCGGAAGGTCCCGGTGTCATGTCGTTGAAATTGGGCTCCCACCAGTTCGATGTACTTCGGTGAGTTGAGGAAGCAATAAGACGCGCAGTGCAGCGGAATCAAACCTTTGCCGCTGGCGACAAAATCGAGGAGCGCCGTTTCCTGGGACGGGGTGATTTTTTCCGTATTGGCATAGATCACCAGTCCGGCATATTTTTGAAGCGTTTGCGGATTGAGGTCATCTGTGACATCGGAATAGACGAGGTCAATGCCGCGGTCGGCCATGACGGGCTGCAGTTGTTTAAAGCGAACGGCCGGCTGATGGTGACCATTGTCTCCCAGAAACAGCAATTTTAAACGCGGCGTTTCAGCGCCCCACGCGGATGAACAATCTGCTCCGATGGGCCAACCCCAGCTGCACAGAGTGACGATCGACACCAGCAGACGGATGCATCGAGAGCGCGACGGCATCTATGTACTCCACGTGAAGGCCCGGGGCGAACTGCCCGCAGAATGGATCCCGGCAGAATTTTTTTCCGACTGGCTGGAGCGTCCACAAAACCGGTCCGGAAAACGACAACTGGAGTGTATCCCTCCACGAACTCCGATGAAACTCGGATTGCGAGGCTCTTGGCGAGCAGAGTCGTGGTTCGCTCCGCGAGCTGAACGTTTTTTGGATCGAGTTGAGATTCATGTGAAATTCCCTATGGGTTCGTCGCCGGATACTGCGAATGCGTTCAATTCGCGGAGCGAATCACGACACAGAAAACCGGCGAATGGGCGACTTCCCGAGAGTCGTTCTTGCCTTACTTCGTCTGGAGCGTCAAAATCAGGGGGCCCCGTGATCTGAACCCATTCCCAGATGAGGAATGGCCGAACGGACTGCCAGGAGTCTCAATGGAGACGGTTATCAGTGTGGCGCGGGGACGGTGGGCGAGGAGTTGTCTTGTGACGAGAATGTCTGGTGTTCGCTGCAGTCGACAGATCGCCCCGGTGCTCTGTGCGGTGTGGGCGTTGGTGGCTTTCGGCTGCTGGTGGCCTGTGTCACAGATCGTGGCGGAAGAAACACCCGCGGCAACTCCGTCCCAAGAACCGGCCGAAAAGCCCGTGGCCGCCCCCCCGGCAGACAAACCTGCCGACGCTGAACCGGCGAAAGAAGAGACACCACCGCCGGCCCAGGTTCCGCCTCCTGAGCCGAATCTGAACCCGCCGCCCGCCAATTTGTTGCAGCGGTTGCTGTGGCGATCGATTTTTGGTTCTGGTGAGAATGGTCCTGAAAAGCGGAAACGTAAGCGGACAGATCCACGAGCTCCGTTCAATCAGAAATCGTCCGAACTGCTCAAGAGGGCACAGAACCACTTTAAAGCGGGGGAAACTCGTCAAACATTGGAGGCCCTGCAGCGGTTGCTGGAACTTCCCGAAGATGCCTTGTACGAAGTCAGTCCCGGCCAGTTGATCTCGGTGCGTAGCGCCGCACATCGCCTGCTGGCTCAATTGCCCGCCGCCGATTTGGAAGGCTATCGCGCGCAATATAGCGGTGTTGCCAAGCGTGAGTTGGGGCAAGCCATTGCGGCCCGTTCTCCCGCCGCGTTGTCACAAGTCGCGACACGCTATTTTCAGACGGAATCGGGTTTTCAAGCCGCTAATCTGCTGGCGACGACCTACCTGGATCGAGGCGAGTACGGGCTGTCCGCGTTCTGGCTCCGCGAGTTGCTCGAATCACGGGCGCCGTTAACGCAGGATCCGGCCTGGCGCACCAAAGCCGAATTCGTGGCGAATAAGATTGAATCGCGGGTCTTGAAAAAACTGCTCGATCGCCAGCCGGCGCTCCCGGGGCAGAAAGTCGTTCTTGGAGGACAGACGGTCGACCGAGCAACTTGGCTGGCGAACTTGGCCAAGTCTGCCACCGTGGCCACTCCCAGCTTGGCGGACTGGCCGCAGTTCTTCGGTTCGGCTCGACGAGTCGGCCAGATTGCGACAGGCGAACCGTTGCTGTTGCCGCGTTGGTCATTTCCCATGACCTACAGCCTGGCCATTCAGAATCGCATCCAACAATTGATTGCGGATCTACGAGACGCTGATCAGATCCCGATTTTCACTTTCAATCCGTTACTCGTGGACGGCAAGATCATCTTCCGGTCGTTGCGCGGCGTGAAAGTCGTCTCGGCCGATACCGGTCGTTTGCTGTGGGAGTCAACCGACGAACCAGCCGTGGAAGACGTTCTGGCGGCCAGTATTTCGCACACAAGTGGGAACGGTGAAGACCCGCTGCTGAACTTGCAGGCCGGGCAAGTGCAGGTGGCGATGTTGCAGCAGGAGCTGGAAGAAGTCCCGGTTTCCGACAATCCGCTGACCCATCTGCTGTTTCGCAA
This sequence comes from Planctomycetota bacterium, assembly GCA_040386595.1. Classification (GTDB taxonomy): domain Bacteria; phylum Planctomycetota; class Planctomycetia; order Planctomycetales; family Planctomycetaceae; genus JAKFVC01. The sequence goes on from JAZKFE010000435.1 coordinate 12,023, forward strand.
TTCCAACCACGGCCTATTGAGTTCCGACGGCAAGCGTCTGTTTGTGATCGAAGATCTCTCGGTCATGACCAATCTGCAGCCCGGTCAATATTGGGGCGAAGATCTGCCCGAGACTGACACGCTGGGGCGTCCGCTGGGGATCAATCGCTTGACGGCGTACGACCTGCAGACCGGCCGTAGCCTGTGGGAAGTGGGGGGGCCGAGTTTGGATGACCCCTTCGAGCTACCGCTGGCTGGGTCGTTTTTTTTGGGGGCGCCGGTGGTGGATGGCCGCGAGCTGTTTGTGGTGACGGAGAAAGAGGGGCAGATTCGACTGCAGGCCCTGGATGCCGCAACCGGCAAGCCGCTGTGGTCGCAATTGATTGCTCATTCTCAGGCGAAGATCAGCATGGATGTCGGCAGGCAATGGCTGAGTGCCCCGGTGGCGGTCGGCGATGGAGTGATTGTGTGCCCGACAACGGTGGGCTGGATCGTCGCGATTGATCGCAGTACCCATGGAATCTTGTGGGCCCATCGTTATCAGGACATGAATTCGGCGAGTGAATCGGAACCACAGGACGAAGCGGTGCAACCGAGTGAGCTGAATGAACGCTGGGCCACGGCCCCGCCGGTGATCGTGGGAGACCGGGTGATCTTCACCCCTCCCGAGGAATCCCGCATCATCTGTTTGAGTCTGAGTGACGGTCAGCAAGTCTGGTCCGAGTCACGCAACTCGGCGTTGTTCCTGGCGGGGGTTTTTGGTGACGAGGCCGTGATCGTGGACCAGAGTTCCATTCGCGCCATCAACATCAAACAATCGGCCCAGGCCGCGCAGACGAAAGAGGGCCGCGCACTGGCTCGTGAACGTCAACGGCGTCAACGTTTTCTGGATAGCTTGAGTAACCGGAGTGGTGGATCAGAGAGTGCGGCCGAGACGTCCGAAAAAACTTCGGCAAAAAGTTCGGATGCGGTGGCTCTGCGTCGCGTGCTGAAATTTCCGTCTGAAGATGCGAGGCCTGCCGGACGCGGGATTGCGGTTCAGGGACGATATTATCTGCCGCTGACGTCCGGGGAATTACTGGCCATTGATTTAAAAACCTTCCAGTTGGAGTCGACCTCGTTTCTGCCCGTCTCCAACGTTCCGGGATTGAACCAATTCGGGAACTTGGCCATGTATCGCGGGATGCTCGTTTCGTTAAGTCCGCAGGGGCTGGTGGCATTCGAACCGAAACTGTCGATCGAAGCCGAGTTGCAGAAGCAGCTGACGGCCGATCCACAATCGGCGCATGCCGCGGTTCGCAAAGCCGAACTCGAGTTGTTGGGGCGACATTATGCCGTGGCTCGCGATGTCCTGCAGCCGGTCCGGGCGACCGAGCTGACCGGGGATCTCCGGCAGCGCTATCGGGCAACTCTCGTGACGGCCTTGTCGGCGCTGGTTCGCGAGGACCTCGGGGCGCGTGATGCGGAGTTTGAAGAATTATCACGGTTGGCCGAACAGCCGGCCGAGCTGCAAGCATTGGAAATGCTACGGGCGGAACGCTTGATTCATCGCCAGGATGTGTTGGGGGCCTTCCGGGTTTATGTTCAATTTGCAGAAGCCCATGGAAACGACTTGGTGTCTCCGCAGGAATCGGCGCAATGGAAAGTCCGCGGCCGGCAATGGGCTGCTGGTAAGCTGGTCGAGTTGCGAAAACGGGCGCCAGCGGACGTGCAATCGCAGGTAGACCTATTGATTCAGAATCAATCAGGCAACGTTCTGCTTGCAGATCGAGAACAACAACAACGATTTCTGGATCTGTATGGCATCCATCCGGCGACCGTCAGCGTGCGTCAGAAAATGGCAGAAACGCTGCAGGCCACCAAAGAATGGCAGGAAGCCGAGAACTTGTTGGTGGCTTTGCAATCTGATCCGCAACAGCGAGTTCGGGCCACCGAGCGGTTAGCCGATTTGTGGCAGCGGGCTGGTTTTCCGGCTGACGCGGCACACTTCTACCAGGTTTTGGAACGTGACCACGCGTCCGCTGTCTGGGAGGGAAATAAGACCGTTGGCCAGTATGTTCAAGAGCTGCGGGACGGGGGGCGTTTTCCTTTGGCAGTGACGCAACCGGTCTGTGATTGGCACAATCATTCGCTGGAGTCAGTGCGTGCCGGGAGCAATTTTGACGGTGGCGGAATGGTGAAAGATTTCAATCAGCAGGGGGCCGGTCTCCCTTATTTCCGGCAGCATCGCCTGCAGTTTGTGTCACAAGAGCCACGGTTTGAAGTCGTCGATGCTTCTTCGGAAAAGAAGGTCTGGTCCTTGCCGGTGCGGACTCCGCCGGAAACGGTTTCGAGCTTGTCTCAAGTCAACGTGACGGGGCATCAAGTCGTACTATTTCACGGCGGATCGGTGACGGCACTGTCCCCGACCGAGCGTCGTGTCCTGTGGTCTCATGTGGTCAGCGACCATGCGGCGGAAGAAGAACTGGAAATGAGTTTTCCAGATTCTCGTCCTCCCGCGCAGATGCGGAGTTTGGGAAGCGGTTCCGGCGGGGATTCGGCATTGGGGGACGACTGGGCCACGTTCGCCGTCGAAGGGACCACCCGGTTTGGAAATCAGAATTACGTTTGCTATCTCGTGCGCCGGCAACTGGTCGTCCTGGATGCTCGCACCGGACAAGTCATGTGGAAACGTTCCAGTCTGCCAATCGGGACGCAACTACTGGGCGGGCCGCGGGTCATTTATGCCTGGCATCCGGCTCAGGATACGGTTACCGCGTACGATACGGTGGATGGTCGAGAAGTCACGATCCCGGGGCTGATCCCTCTCTGTAAAAAGTCGATCGGCCGCATTGGGGACGATTTTATCTCCGTTCACAAGACCCAGGGGACCGGCGATGCCACGGTGACGAATCTCAAAGTGGAACGGTTTGATCCTTTGAGCCAATCTGTACGTTGGTCTTTGGAGTTGCCGCGTAAGACACTGGCGTCGATGATCTCCGGGAATCGAATGGTGTTGGCCGATCCCCAGGGACAACTGCGACTTTGCGATCTGGAAACCGGCCATGTGCGTCCCTGCGGGAACATTCCGGTCTATGCGTTGCGTAGTAGTCATCAAATTTTTGCGATTCCGACTTATGACCAACTGTTGGTGGTGACTCATCGAGATGATAAGTTCCCTAACGATCGCTTTCCCGATACGTTTCCCGCACTGCGTGTGGGTGGGACGGTTTATGCGTTTGATTTCATGACCGGACAAGAAAAATGGAAGCAACCGGTTGCCGGATTGCATCTGATTTTGGACCACCTGGACCATTCACCGATTGTGTTGTGTCTGGCCCGAACGTTCGAACAACAGGGATCCAGCTGGAAGTTGGCATTACTGGCCATTGATCGCCAGCACGGCCAGATTGTGCATCAGTCGGACTCGCAGGTGCAGGCGAATTTCCATCAAATGTCGGTCAATATGCAGGACGGCTTTGTGGAGTTGAAAACCTACAATGACCGTTTGAGACTGATGCCAAAATCCAAATAGAACAACACATCCGCAACCAGACTCTCTGAATTGGGTGTTTTTCTGCGGAAGGATGTTGCACCACGGAGACACGGAGACACGGAGAGCACGGAGTTTTGAAGGTGATTTTACGAAGAGTTTTTAGCCACGGATTGACACAGATGAAACACAGATTGGGTCTGCGTTGGCGTGCGTTTTTATGTCACGCCGAGTCCGTCATGACCTGTGGTATTGGATGATGAGTTTGCAGGCCACTTCGTTCTGTCTTTTCCGTGTTCAATCTGTGTGAATCCGTGGCTGAAAAACTCTTCGTTCAATCACCACGACCACCGTTTTCTTTTCAAAGCTCAGTGTTCTCAGTGCCTCCGTGGTGAATTTCCCTCCTTGAGCTGATTCAGAGAGGCTGGCTGCGGAGGGAGATAATTCGCTGAATTGCTGTCAACCTGTCGAATGTTATCGTTAAGACCTGCACACATATTACGCTTTGGGCCAGCGTAATGAGTGACTTTTGAAACCGCATTCAACTATACTGGGTATGTAGCATGTCTGGGGCTTTTCCGTCCCACTACAGATTTCCAGCCAGGGATGACAACACAATCATAGGAAAAGGGATTATGGCAAGACGTGCGTTAAGTTGGGCGTTGGTATTGATCGTGGCCTGGACAGTTCGTCCTGCCGTCGCGCAAACGGCATCGCCGCTTAAAGCGATTCCCGGTGATGTCGCTGTCGTCGTGCGCGTAAAAGGTTTCCAGGGAACCCTCAACAAGATCGCGAGCCTGGCGGATGCTGTCCAGCCGGGTAGCGGCCAGACTGTTAAGTTTGGTGGCGCCGCGGTCGGTGCTTTGTTGAAGAAT
>JAZKFE010000436.1:0-14266 GCA_040386595.1 Planctomycetota bacterium
TCTACTCGGTTCGCAAGACGAAGCGGTTCGGCGGGAGCCTCACCCTCCCAGGGGTTGAAAATCGCTGACTACATCGCCGGATCCTGCGATCGCGTTCAGTTCGCGGAGCGAACAACGACTATGACGATCCTCGCGATCGTTTGGAGTGTTGGCTAGAATTTCCCCAAGCACAAACGTACCTCGGTCTTGAACGAGACATGGCGATTCGGCTGTGTCGCTTCCTTCAACCCCACGAGATCACCACGATGCGCCTCTTGTTAATCCTGGTTGCCGGTAGTGTCTTATCCTGGACGTCTCTCGCCGCAGCCGCAGCCAAACCGGGGCCGCTCAAGGCGGGAGCCGCGACCAGCAACATCACCCCGGCTCTGGGGGGCAGCATTGTCGGCGGTTTTAAACCCTACCCTGCCACCCACATTCACGATGAATTGCACGCCCGCTGTTTGGTGTTGGATAACGGCGAAAAACGCCTAGCCCTAGTGGTGTGCGATCTCCTCGGCATGCATCGCAGCGTGAGCGACGAGGCCCGTCGCCTGATTCAGGCCGAGACCGGTATCCCGAAGGAAAATGTGCTGATCAGCGCGACCCACACCCATTCGGCAACCACGGCGCTGGGCGAGTCGCGGTATCAGAACGAACAGTCTCTCGACGAATATCAGCAGTTTGTCGCCCGGCGGATTGCCGATGGGGTGCGACGTTCGGTCAATCTGCTGCGACCGGCAGAGATTGCATTCGGCACGGCAGAGGCTCCCGAGCACGTTTTCAATCGCCGCTGGTATATGCGTCCGGGAACCGTGCCCGCCAATCCGTTTGGTGGTACGGACCTCGTCAAAATGAACCCACCGGCCGGTAGTCCCAATTTGACCGAACCGGCCGGGCCCGTTGATCCCATTGTGTCATTCTTGTCGGTCCGGGAACTCGACGGCCGGCCCATCGCCCTGTATGCCGCTTACTCCTTGCACTATGTCGGGGGCGTGGGACCGGGGCATGTTTCGGCCGACTACTTTGCCCTGTTCTGCGAAGAACTGACGCGACTGCAAAACCTGGATCATCAGCGGCCGCCGTATGTCGCGTTGCTGGCCAATAGCACCAGTGGCGACATTAACAACATCAACTTCAAAACACCGCGACCTGGGAAGCCTCACTACGAACAGATGCAAGTCGTCGCACATGATGTCGCGGCGAAGGTGCAGGCGGCCTTGAAGGATCTCAAGTACAACAAGGACGTCGTTCTGGATGCCCGCTACCGTGAGCCGCAAATCGCATCCCGCAAGCCGACCGAGGACCAACTGGCATGGGCGAAGAAAACGCTGGCCGCCGCCCCGGCCGATCGCGAGAAGTGGGATTTATCCGCGATCTATGCCGACCGCACTTTGCATCTGTCACAAGCCCAAGAAACCGTGCCCACGCCGTTGCAGGTCTTACGCATTGATTCCGTGGCCATCGGCAGTATGCCGGCCGAAGTGTTCGTCGAGATCGGCCTCGAATTCAAGGACCGCAGCGCCTTGAAGCCGGCATTTCTGGTGTCGATTGCCCACGGTTATTTCGGCTATTTGCCCACGCCGCGGCATCACGATCTGGGGGGCTATGAAACGTGGCTGGGAACCAATCGCCTCGAACGAGAAGCCTCGGTGAAGATGCTGAATCAACTGGTCGAAATGACGAAGGAACTCGCGGAGTAGACCGCGTTGAATTCTTGGGAGGGTGAGGCTCCTGCCGAACCGCTTGGTTTATCGAGGTTCGCAAGACTGAGCGGTTCGGCAGGAGCCTCACCCTCCCAGAAGATCAAAGTGTCTTCACAGCGTAGGACGAAGAGTCCGGGCGATCCCGACCACGTTCAATTTTGCGACTTCAGCAATTCGTCGAGCGACAGTTTTTCGAAGACCAACTGGGACTGGCTGCCTTCATACACAAGGCCGACGTGTTGGTCGTCGACGCGGGCGAAGCTGGGGTATCCGGCGCCTCGGCCTTCATCGAGCAGGATGTGGTATTTTTCAGGCCAGGTCAAACCGTCATCCAGGCTGACTTGAATCGTGTGGTGCGTTCGCGTTTTCTGCGTGTGCGGATTGGCGAATAGCAGCATGTGCTTGTGCTGGCCTGCTGCGGTGTAGTCCATGCGGAACAGGCTGCCGTTGCAGGTAGGCTCGATTAACGTGTTGCGATTGGTGGCATGGGGTTTCCAAGTTTGCCCCAGGTCGCTGGTCACAAATACCGCTCGAAACTTCTCTCGATTGTTGCGAATGTTGAGCATGATCGAGCCGTCACCCAATTGGGCGGCTTGGCATTCCGTGCCATCGCTGTAGGCCGGCGGGCTGACAGACCAGGTGGCTCCATGGTCCCGGCTGACCATGATCGTGGAGAACGGCACACCCTGGGGATCACGCCCCTGCATGGGCATGACGAGCGTCCCGTCGGGGAGATTGATCCCCTGCTGCGGTGCCGGTGCCAGTAACCACCAGGCTTCTTGCTTGAGAGTCCGGGTCAGGTTTTCGGGCTTGGTCCAAGTGAGGCCATCATCCTGTGACCGTACCACCAGCAACTGAGCCGTCTTGCCAATTTCATAGCCTGCTTCTGAGCCGTTGCCGCGCCATTGGTGCTGGCCTGCTTTTCCATTCATCCAGACGGCGAAACACAGGATTTCTCCCGTTTTCTGGTCCACGATGATTCCCGGATCACTGCAACCGTTGAGCTCCTGGGGCAGTCCGCCATATTCACCCATGTCCATAATGACGCGGACCGGTTCCCACGTCTGGCCGCCGTCCACGCTGCGGCTGAGGCCAATGTCGATATCTTCTTGCAGATCACGACTTGCCCGGCGACGCATGTCGTAGACGCACAGCAACGTCCCTTTGGCGGACTGCGTCAGGGCCGGGATGCGGTACGTGTGAACGCCGTCATCCTGATGTTTGCGAAGTGCCACGCCAATCCGCTGCCGGGTGCCAGCCTTGTCATCGCTGGGCGTGATCTGGCCGGCGGAGGTCTCGATTGAGGAGCAGATCGCTGTGACCCCATGCGACAATTTGGCGGTCGGCTGCAAACGGCACGACAACCAGAAGACGTTCTTTCCCGGCTGCAGAATCTGCTCACCACGAAAGGTGATCATCGCGGCAGGCGGTACCGGCTCACCCACGGCCTTGGCCGGTGAGAACTCGTCCTTGTTGCCTGTGGAAAACAACTCGAGCGAATCCAAGTCGCCCAGATCCTCGGTGCCAGCGAGCTTAAACGTGATGGCCTGCAGTTTGATGTCAGGTTGACTCTTCACGTCCATCACCACTCGCAGCATCGGCCCATGCGCGTTGCGAATCAGCAGGGGATGGATGGGGTGAGTCACTGTGGCCGAGACTCTGGCGACGGCATCCTCCGCAGCGCACCGTCCGACAGTCCCCACCCCTCCCCACATGAGACCGACAATAACCGTCCAAGCCCAGAGACGAGATGCTTTGATCATGGCGGTTGTCTCTTCGAAGAAGCACCGATAAATATTCTCGACACGGCCCAGAATGAGACTTGCTCTCGATGATTTTCGAGATCGAAACGTCTCATTCTTGGCCATGGCGGTATCGTCCGTCGCTGTCGTGTGTGATGGTTACTTCAGCTGCAGATTCGGAGTCGACCATTTCACGCGGCCCAGCCACGTGGTGCCATCGGCCCCTTTGGCGTCCGGCTTCGTCCCATGAATGTATTCCGAATCGGTCACCCAGGACTCATTCGGAGTGATTGCCGTCGCACCGAAATTCCCCAGCATCACGCCCCGCTCGGGCAGGACCGATTGCTCGGTTTTGCGGATCACTTGCAGTGTTGCAGGATCGACTTGCGCCATGAAGATGGGAGCTCGATTCCGGGGAATGTGATCGTTGTTTGCTCCGCGACGGGTGTAGGTTAAGAACAGGCCGCCGCTGTGGCTGAGCCAATGGGCCTGAGTGTTGTAGCTGCCCAGATCTTGGCCGTCGTCGAAGGTCCACTTCTTGACCGGAGCGTAATGCAATCCATCGGTTCCAGAGGTGATATACGCGGCCGTATCGTTGCGGATCGTCAGAAAATACTTGCCCTGATAGAGGGCGAGCGACGGCTCGTAAAAGCCGCGGCCGCTCTTCGTGGCGATCTCATCGCCATGCTTGAGATACTTCATCTCCTGGCCATCGAACGAACAGTGCAACACCGTCGTGATGTAGTCGTCGGAACTTTTCGGGCCGCGGTAGTAAGTTGGAATTAACAGCGAGCCGTCGGGCTGCTCGAGCCATTGCACGCAGCCCGGAGAGACCAGGAAGAATTTGCCTTCGGACTCGGGTGTCTCCAGCATCTTCCAGGAAGTCCACTTCTCGGTTTTGGGGTCATAGATGGCGTATGCCGCTTCATGCGAACGCGGTTTGTCGAGCAGTTGATCTCCCTTAGGACCGTAACGCAGCTTGACCCCCACTGCGATCAGTTTGCCGCTATGTCCGTGCCAGCCGGGAGTGACGTCGCAGGCGGCGATCGTTTCATCGTGCTCACCCTTTTGCCACGCCAATTCCGGAATTTCCGTGGGCTTGGTCCAGGTTTTCCCCAGATCATTCGTGCGGAGATAATAGAGCCCCGAGTAGTGATCACTGGCACCCAGATGTTTCTGGATGGTCATGATAACGGCGGGGTTGCCATCTTTTCCGTAGCCCGGCAGCGGAGCCACTCGGGGGTGAAACCAGCAGAAGTCCGAGCGAAGTTCCTGGATGACGACTTCGGGTTTTACTGTGTACGGCAGCAGCGGGGGACCGTCCGCGCGAACCAGATTGCCCGTGATGAGCAACATGACGGTGAGACCCAGCCGACTCCAGCCCTGCGGACACAATTTGCGATTCCGATTGGTACACATCACGGTGCTTCTCCCTGGGTGCTGCGGAACTTCTCGAAGTTGTCAACGAGCCAGTGAAGTTGTACCGAGATTCAGGGGCGATTTGAAGCATCCACCAGGTCCGATGGGTTCGTCCATAGTCGTTGTTCGCTCCGCGAACATAACGCGCTCGCAGTAGCGAGGTGGGGTCTGCTCTGACGATTCAATGAGAATTCCAACCGGCTATTGCAATCACGTTATGTTCGCGGAGCGAACAACGACTATGGCTTAGGCTGCAGGATTTCTGACAACCGCATCGCTGACAAATGCTCGATTTGCCAAATCTTCCAGGCGGTCGAGTCCTCTTTCTCTACGAGATCGCGCAGCGCGGCTTGAAGTGTGGGATCGTTCTGCAGGAAGTCGAGATACTCCATCACCACTTCGCGGCTGTCGAACTTGGCTCGTGGAAAGTGTTTGGCACAGGCGGCCAGGTTTGGCACCGCCACGACCGCACGCATGGTGTACCCCAAGGGAAACGCTTCGATCGCTTGGAATTTCCAGCGTAAGGTGCGGTTGCCAATCAGGATTCCATTCGTTTCCACCACGAAACCCGGAACCTCCAGGCGGTAATCGAACAGTCGCCCCTGATGAAGCACTGGCCAGCCATAGAGACCGAACATTCGTGTGCAGAGCAGATTGAAGTGTTCGTTAAATTTTTCCCGCGTCCCAAATTTGGCGTTGATGGCCCGAGTGAGGGCCGCTCCCAATTGAGTTTCAATTTTCGCTTCGGCGGCGTTGGCTTGGCCTTTTTGAAATAAGAAATTCACGACATCTTGCAGGCGTTCGTCGGTTAACGGCTGGTCTTGTTTATCCCGCACCAAACGTTTTAAGGTTTCAAAAATGAAAGCCTGCACGCGTTGCTCGATTTCTGGCCCTTTGTGCAGAATATTCTGCTGTTCGTCGAAGAGATTGAGGCCATAACGCTGGACCGCCTTCGCGCCTTGAACGAAGAGGTTTTCGTCGTCAGCAGGTGTCTTGTTCTTCTTCAGCCCCAACTGCAAATTGGCATCGCACAGTTCCTGGAAACAGGCGACCAGATCCTGCCGTAGCCATTGCTCGAAGTTCTTCAGGTCGTATTCTGGTCCCCATGCATCGCCACAGGCGGCAATAAGAATGGTCACTGCGAGTTCCGCGACTTCATTTCTCGCGATGCGTTGATCGGCCAAGGTGACCACGTCGGTCAGCCTTTCTTCCCAGACCCATTCGGTGACGAGGGCTCGGTTCCGGCGTTCCAGTTTCCGCTCGAGGTGTCCGTCCGACATGCCTTGCGGTGCTTCGAACGTCACGTAATTGGGAATCGCGGCGGCATCTGCAAACTGGCCCTGGGCAAATAAATAGGGCGTTTCAGACTTCTCCCTGGAAGAAAAGTCGGGCAGCAACTGCTGCCGCAGTTCGTTCAGCGCGAGGCGTTCCTGCTCGGGAGTCTGCATTTTGCGGACCGGCAGAATCTCCTTCCAGAGCGCAGCTCGCTGGGCCTTCTTCGGCGTGCGGATGGCTGGTTGAAAGATGCTCCGTTCCAGCGAGCCATCCGGCAACAGCTGTGTCTCGGCCCGAAAATGTTCTGTCTCACAACCTGGAGCACAGAGGCAAAGCAAGACGGCGCAAATGACCTGGAACGCTCGCATAGCGCATACCTTGGAGGGAAGATTCAGCTGGCCCGTTAGTTAAGAGTCTCGCCCCGGCGATTTATTCCCACAAGAGTGAGATCGCGCCGCAAAATCTGGCGTTAACTGCGACGCGTCAGGGCGTCGATGTGTTCGCGGCCATACCGCGACAAACAGGCCTTGCCGTTGTCCACATAGTGCCGCCATGTATGTTCTAACCGGGCAGTTTGTTCTGGCGTTAACTGCCGGAAGTTTTTGGCCGGGCAGCCAGCCCACAACGTGCGGGGGGGCACGATCGTCCCTTCCATCACCACGGCTCCCGCGGCGATCAATGCCCCCGCTCCGATCACACAGCGACTGAGCACTGTGGCGGAGATGCCAATCAGGGCGTCGTCTTCCACAATAGAGGCATGGACGATGGCCCCGTGCCCTAGCGTGACCCGGTTGCCCAAGACGCAGGGATAGCCGAAATCGACATGCAGAATCGCCCCGTCCTGTACGTTGGTGTCCTCGCCCACTTCAATGTAGTCACCATCCCCGCGGATCGTGCAGTTGTACCAAACGGTACTGCGAGCCTTCAGGCGGACGCGGCCCATGACCACGGCGTTCTGAGCGACCCAGGCGGTGGGATCAATTTGCGGAGCACACCACAGAGCCCGCCAATCCAGATGTGCCTCGGGATCCAGGCCGGCAGGTGGTTCGGGCAGTTGATCGACCAGCAGCGGCCAGTTTTCGAGATCCTGCGGAAGCATTCAGGGTGTCCTTCGAGAGATGCGGAGCGTGTGTCGAGTGAGCCGGATGGTGGGGTGATTAGACGTTGTCTGCCCGCTTCACCTTGGCTGAAAAAATCGCCGTGTGGCTCATCGTATTATGCCGACCAGAAGCTCGCAGGAGTATTGAAAACATCCTCATCGAGTCGCATTGCCGGAGTCGCCGCGGCTGGCCGTTTGGCCGTTGCGAGGTTGCGTGAGTGAAGGGGCTCGGCGGGGCGTGTTCTTCCAGGGGCCTTGCAGATTCTTGACGATAAAGTTGGCCATCAACCGAGCGGCCAGCTCATGCCCGTTGGACGTGTAATTCGCACTGTCCTGCTGATACAGATCCACGGCCAGCGGTTCCGCCTGAATGGCAGGGGAAAGATCGCAGCACCAGATTTCGTTGTCGTCGCAGAACTGTTGGACTGTTTTGAAGGGGCCACGGTTACGGTAGATCACACCGCTGCCGACGCCGACCGCAGCTCGGACTCGCTCACCGCTACTGGCAGTCGTGGCGACCTGCCACGGTGCCGGGTGGATGTTGACCAGGAACGTGCCGCCGAGACCTTCTGCCTGATCACGAGCAGGCAGCATGCCCTCCAGGCTTTGTTGAATATAAACCGACCACTCCGGCGGTTGATCCTGTAGCCAGGCATATTTGCCGGTGGGGCTATCGATTTCCTTTGGCGGTGGCGGCAGCACGCGTCCGGCCCACACTTGGCAGCCATGTCGCAATGCAAATTGCGGTAGTAGAAACAGGTCGACGACCTGCTGGCGTTCTCGTTGGCGTGGCGGATCCAGCAACGGATGCGAACAACCCAGGGGTTCATTGCGAGCACCCATCGTCGTATAGCGGCGATAGCAATAGTCGTCCCAGACGTCTGACATGTCCCAGTTCAGAATCACCAAATCGGGCTGAGCCGCAATCAGCTTCTGACGGAACTGCAGTGAGCTCAGGAGCGGACAATAGTCAGGCGTGCCGGCGTTGATCACTTCGATCTGCAGCTTGGATCGCGACTGCAGCAGTTCCTGCATTTGCTGGCAGAACGTATCGGCCTCAGCGACGTCGGCCCCTGCGGTCCGTTCATCTCCCAGACAAACGATGCGATAGGTGCCGGCCGGTTTGGGGAGAGCGATCTCTGCACCCCGCAGTCCCTGGCTGTTCGTCTGCAGCTCAAAGTCGGGCTCGGTGCCGTGCGCGGGAACGTTGATTCGCAGCAGTGGCTTGAATTCGTGATGACAGAAACGCGACTTAGTCAGCAGTCCCTGATCGAAGAGTTCGCACCGCGTGACCTGACCCGTATGCGAGTCGTAAACTCGTAACCCGATTTCAAAGAAGCACACAAGCACCACGAGCACAATGAGTGCTGTGATGATTTGCTTCATCGAACGAAGTAACGAGCGCAACATCCTTGAGAGCCCCGGACCATCCATGGCCACTGTGCTGAAACGACCGGGATTCTACGCCGTTTGTGAAATTGGGTAAATAGGATTTAAGTTGTGTTGTAGTAATGAGATGTGGAACGCTGTGGACGGGCTGTCGACGTGGCTCTCAAAATCGACGCATTCGATGGGTAGCCCAGATTCTCGAATCTGGGTGAGCGCAGCGAACAAGAGGTTGTGGCTCCTTTGACGCTCAGACGTCAATTCCGGGCAAGTGCGGTTTAAGAAAGTTTTTATCGAGAAGACTGGGAGTCGTTGTCTGGCCTTCAGTAAATAGAATTGACAAACGTTCAGTTCTCCGAAGGGGATACACAACATAGCCCAGGGTCGCCGAGTACTCGCGGCGCACCCTGGGTACAGGATCAAAAATAGAGAAAGAACCCTGTAAGGGTTCCACCTGCTACGAGCAATTCAGCAGGTCCAACCCATTCAGGGTTGAGGACTTGTGGGGCTGTGAACCCAGGGTGCGCTCGGCCTACCGATCGACCCTGGGCTATGTTGTCCTTCCCTTTCAGGGAAGTTTTTTGCCAATCCGAATTCAAAGCCAATCACATCGCTTCAGAAGCGGCGGACTCATGAGTATTGATGATGACTTTAAGTTAAGGCGCATTACCGCAAGTTCAACGGATCCACGTCGATGACGTACTCTACATCCTTCCCTTGCGGCAACTTGTCCTTCACCCCCCGCCACAGCGTCTGGATCATTTCCAAGGTGGGAGCGGACAACTGGAAGTGATACCGATACAGCGCCTTCAACCGCGCCAGGGGTGCGGGGGCTGGGCCCAGAATTCGGACCAGGGAATTCGTTTCCAGAGCCACTTGTTTCAGATGTTCGGCCATCGCTTTAGCTGTGTTCTGCACGGTCTGTTCGTGCGGCCCGCGCAGGATGACGCGGGTCAGATGTTGGTACGGGGGATAGTTCATCTCCTGCCGCACCGCCAGTTCACGAGTGGCGAATCCCGGGAAGTTATGCTGTGCCGCCATCTGGATCGGCATCTCACCCGGGGACGACGATTGCACCAGGACCCGGCCTCCTTTGATACTGCGGCCCGTACGTCCTGCCACCTGAGCGATCAAATGGAAGGTGCGCTCGCTGGCCCGGAACTCGGGTTGATGCAACAGCGTGTCGGCATCGATCACACCGACTAGCGTCACGTTCGGAAAGTCGAGTCCCTTGGCAATCATCTGCGTGCCCAGCAGGATCTTGATCTCCCCTGCCCGAAAACGTTCCAGTGCCCGGTCGTGACTGCCCGCCTGCTGCATCGAATCGCTGTCCATCCGCAAGCACGGATAGCTCTTAAATTTGGCTTTGACTTCGGTCTCTAAGCGTTGAGTCCCCGTCCCCAAATACTTGACCCCGGCATGACCACATTGAGGGCAATGCGTCACGACCTTGGTGCGATAGTCGCACGAATGGCAGATGGCCTCGGCCTGTTCTTTGTGCCATGTCAGGGTGATATCACAGTTCGGGCATTTGACCCCCGCACCGCAAGCCCGGCACCACAGCACGGGCGAGTAACCCCTCACATTCAAGAACAGAATCACCTGTCCTTTGGCATCCAGGGCGACTTGAATGGCGTTCCGGAGGGCTCGGCCGATGGAGGCTCCGGCATTCAATTCCGGGTCATTTCGCACATCCACCACCATCACCGGCGGCATGGGCAAACCCTCCACCCGGCGCGGCATGCTGACCAGTTGATCTTCGTTTTGCAGTGCTCGCCGCCAGGACTCCAGCGTGGGCGTCGCCGAACCCAGAATCAGCGGGATTTGCTCGAGTTCCGCCCGTTTTCGAGCCACTTCACGGGCATGATAGCGCGGTGTCGAATCCTGCTTGAAGGTGGTTTCGTGCTCTTCATCAATAATGATCAGGCCCAGGTGCGGACACGGTGCAAAGACGGCACTGCGAGCCCCCACGATGACTTGCACTTTTCCTTGAGCAATCTGTTGCCAATGCCAGTGTCGTTCGGAATCACCCAGGTGACTATGCAGCACGGCGACCGACGGAAACCGACTTTGAAAGCGGCGGATCGTCTGCGGGGTCAGGCTGATTTCGGGGACGAGCACAATTGCTTGCCGCCCATAGCTGACGACTTCGCGAATGGCCTGAATATAAACTTCTGTCTTGCCGCTGCCGGTCACGCCATGCAACAGCAGCGTGCGATGTTTGCCGCTGCGCAACACTCCGTTGATGATATTCAGAGCTTTGGTCTGGTCGGCGTTCATCTTCAGGTCGGGCTGCACGGCCCCGTCGTAGGGGGGCAGACTGAAGTTCCCGGCACGCTGTTTGACGGCTTCAATCAAGCCCTTGTGCCGTAAGGAATTCACCGGCGATGTCCCACACTTGGCGGCCTTCGTGATTTCGTCCATCGGGACGGGGGCCGTCGCCAGACTCAGAAAGTCGAACACAGCGATTTGCTTATCGGTCAGCTGTAACGTCGGCCGCAAAACACGAGCGGTCTCGCTCAGCTGAATCAGCGTGACCATGCGTGTGCCCGACTGATTCTTCACCCCCGCCGGAATGACCGTCTCCAGCACCTGTCCCCAGCCACAGAGGTAGTGCTCGGCGATCCAGCGGGTGAGCTCCAGCATCCGCGGCGTCAGCAGGGGGAACTCATCCACGACCGCCGCGAGTTCCTTCAGTTTTAACCAGCGTTCGGGGCCCCAGGTTGCGGGCGGGCGGCTGAGCCCGACGCAGTATCCGACTTGCGTCTGATTACCCCGGCCAAACGGGACTTGGACCCGCTGGCCGGCTTGCAGATGCCCGCGAATGTCATCGGGGATGCGGTAGAGAAAGGGCTTGTCGACCGGCAGGTTGAAGACCACTTCGGCGCAGATGACGTCAGCTTGGTCGGCGACTTCCCAGGTGGGGATCGGATCGGGGAAATCCTCAGGTTGAAATAGGTTGTGCTGTTTCTCGCGAGCCACGCCGAAAGTCCTTAAGCCCTGCCCTGCGTGCTGCCAGCCAGACCCGACCGAGCAACAATTCGCAACGAATTCCTCATTATAGCGGAAACGCTTCCGGGTAACCCAGATTCTCGAATCTGGGTTCGTGCAGCGAACAAGAGGTTATGGCTCTTGCGGCCTCACCACGGGCGTTCCGAATGAGTCTACCGGCCAGCTTCTTTCAACCTGGGATCAGTCGCTTCTTGGAGACCTTCCCCAATCAGATTGTAGGACAGCACTGCCAGGAAAATTGCCACTCCTGGGAACAGGATCAACCACCACATTTGCAGGTTGGTGCGGCCGGAGTTCAGCAACGTCCCCCAGCTGGGGTTCGGTGGTGGCGGGCCCACACCGAGAAAGCTCAGGCCGCTCTCGATCAGAATTGCCGAGGCGATTCCAAACGTGATCGGGACGAGGATCGGGGCCAGCGCGTTGGGCAGAATGTAGCGATACATGATGCGGATCTCACCCACGCCGATGGCTCGGGCGGCGGTGACGAATTCGCTTTCCCGCAACTTGAGGAACTCAGCCCGGGTCAGTCGGGCGATCGAGGTCCAGCTGGTGATTCCAATAATCACCATCATGTGCCAGATGGTGGTTTTCTCCAGGATGGCGATCATCGCCAGGATCAGCACCAGAGTCGGAATACACATCACGACTTCGGTAACCCGGCTGAATAGCATGTCGATCCAACCACCGAAGTATCCGCCTAATGCTCCGACGGTGATCCCAATCAACGCGGCCAACCCCATGGACACGAATCCCACCAGCAGCGCGATGGTCGTGCCGTGGACCAATTGAGCGAACACATCCCAGCCCTGCTGGTCGGTCCCCATGAGATTGTTCTTATCAGGAACCCCCTCCATCCCGAATTTGTTTTCGGGTTGACCGGGCCACTCATCTTTTTTCACGCGACGATACGGGTCTTGATACACCAACGGCCAGACGGCCCAGCTCTCGGGATCTTTCTTCTTCAGGTTCTTAGGATAAACCTGGCGGAACTTGTCCTTCAAAAAGATTCCCGGTTCCCATCGCGGATTGAAATAAGCCAGGCACGGGAAATAGATCTGCCCCTTGTATTTGCAGACGATCGGCTTGGTTCCAGCAATCATCGGGGCGCACAAGGCGATCAGTGACAGCAAGAAAATGTAGATCAAGGCAATCAGCGCGAGGCGACGTTTGCGAAACTGGCGCCACACTTCGGACCAGTAGCCACGTGGTGGTGAGACCACTGGGGTCGAGTCGCTCGCAGCCGTCATCAGCGATTCTCCTGGATTGGTTGGAATGGTCACGGCGATCTTAAAAATCTTGAGGCAAAAGTCAGTTGGGGCAGCAGCCCGTCGCTCAGTTGTAGCTGACTCGCGGATCGACGATGGAGTACAGGACGTCGGCGAGGAGTTGTCCGGCGAGCGTTAACAGCGAAAAAATGAGCGTCAGGCCCATGATCACCGGGTAGTCTCGGGTGCTGATCGATTCGAAAAACAACCGCCCCATGCCGGGCCAGGTGAAGATTTGTTCGAGGATCACCGAGCCGCTCAGTAAGGCGGGCAGCGTTATCCCCAATTGCGTCACCATGGGGATCATGGTGTTGCGGAAGGCATGCACCACGATCACCTTCAGCGGATGCACCCCTTTGGCCCGGGCGGTGCGGATATAGTCCTGACGAATGACTTCCTGCATGTTCGAGCGAATGAACCGGGAGTAATAAGCCAGCCCACCATAAGTGGAACAGGCCACAGGCAAGATCATGTGATAGGCGATGTCTGTCACCCGCGCCCAGCCTGTCAGCGTGTCGTAATTTTCACTCACCATGCCGCGTAACGGCAACCAGCCCAAGCGCTGATAGAAGACATACAACAAGCCCACCGCCGCGACGAATGTGGGTAAAGAATACAACATATACAACAGAGTACTGACGATACGCTCGTCATACTTGTTGGCACGCACTACGGAATACAGGCCCAGCGGACCCGACAGGACATAGCCCAAAAACAGCGACGTGGCCGACAACAACAGGGTTGGGCCGACCCGTTCTCCGATCAGCGACAGGACCGGCTTTTTGTGCGTGAATGATCGGCCTAGATCCAGCGTCGCCAGCTTTCCCAGCCACGAAACATAGGCGATCGTCCAGTGCTTATCGAGACCATACACGGCCTGCATCCGTTTGTAGTCCGCCGGATCAATCTTGCGGCTGGGGTCCATTTCCGCCATTTGGGCGGTTAGAGGATTCCCAGGCATAAAACGAATCAGGCCGTAGATCGCAAACGTGATAAACAGCAGCGTGGCGGCTCCGATGAGCATGCGTCGAATCAAATAATCAAACATGACGGTGCATCGCTCCGTGGATCTCAGTCAATACCGAGCGGATCCCCTAAACGGCCGTCAATGAGGCGCCTTGCTCTCGGAGGTGATCTGGAGCGAGTCTCGTTCGTGGCCGCGTCGGGAAGAACTTCTCGGTTGTAATGCGAGACGCCGTCGAACTCAATTGTGAATGCCGGAAAGACTGACGTGGAAAAGGGATCCAGTCAGCAGCACAACACGAAGTAGTACGGCGGAATCGCGGTCAACAGTCGAGGCAACTGTCACGCGGCGGATGATACACGCAAGCGGGCGATGGGGATATTCCGGTTTCGAGGGGGGCATCGTCATAGTCGTTGTTCGCT
>JAZKFE010000436.1:14289-28338 GCA_040386595.1 Planctomycetota bacterium
CACGACTCTGGCCTGGTAGAGCCTCAGCCTATTCGGATTTCTTCTCGGCTTCCTTTTGCTTCTTCTTCTCTTCTTCTCGCAGCCGGCGAATTTCCGCATTGCGTTCGCGTTGAATCTTCTGTGCTTCGTTCATTTTGACGTCGTAATCGAGGTCCGATTGCAGATCGAGATCCACCACACCGTCCAGCAGCACGTTGGCAATCATGGGACCCTCGTCGGTCATGGTGACCCAGGCAAACTGGTCGAACTCACCAAATTCCTTGCCCCGCATTTTGCTGCCGCCGCCCGTGGTGGCCAGCTGAATGTAGTCGTTGCCGTCCCGTTTGACTGTGACGTATTTGTGTTCGTGGCCGCAGAACGCCGTCCATTTGCGACCGGTGAGTGCCTGTTCGAGGTCATTCCAACCGGTGCCGGCTCCCTTGTCGTCGGGGCCGTAACGCCACAATGGTTTGTGTAAAAACACGAACGTCCAACGCACCTGGGGATTTTCCTGAATGGCTTTACGCAGGTAGGTCAGTTGTTCCTCTCCCAAGTTTTCCATTTTTTTCCCGGGAGTCGCTTCGCTGTTGACTGCCAGGAACAACGTGTCGTGATACACGAAGTGGTAATAGTCGCGACCGAGGCGTTTCTGCCAGTCGCTCTTCATCGTCAGATTGGAAATGTCATGGTTGCCGGGCACGTAGAAGAACGGCATTTTCAGTTGTTTGACGAACCCGTGGAACTGCTGCCATTGTTCCTCCATTTGCTCCGGTTTTTCGGTGTAGCCTTCGATCAAGTCGCCGACAGAAATGACGAATTCCGGCTGCAGCAGATTGAGTTTCCGCACGGCCTTTTCGAACACCATTTCGCGATGCCCGCCGGTACGGTCGGTCACGATCGCGAACTGAAAGTTCTTGGGTTGGTTATTCAGATTGAGGTGCGTCCAGGGATTGGTTTCCTGTTGGTCAATCTTCAACAACGATGGCAGCACATCGGAACTGGCGAGCAGAACGGTGCCAAACAAGGCCCCCAGCGTCAATACCACCAACATCGGCCGTTTCATACAAATGCTCCCCATTCACGATTCCAGTTGCGGCGCGCAAGTTCCCCCACGCAGCCCAAGTCAGACTGTTTCTCACATCGCATGCTAGGGATTGCGTGTGAGAAATTGAAGAGGAATTGCGTTAAGCAATCATGAAGACATGGTGGCTGGCATCGCCTAGCTTGCCGATGCTGTGAAGAATTTTGGGAGGGTGAGGCTCCTGCCGAACCGCTTAGTCTACCGAAATCCGAAAGACCTAGCGGTTCGGCAGGAGCCTCACCCTCCCGGCGGTCACGTCGTGACGGTCTTCGTTTGAGCCGCGCTGGCACTGCTGACAGGAGCCCGAGGCAATAGTCGCAAGCCGGTGCTGTGGCGTGATTTTTTCTGCAGTTGTTCGAAATCGACCAACTCAAAATGCACCGGGCCAAACGCATTGCGTTCCGACACCAGCAGCACCAGATTTTCACACGAGGTGTGATCAATCAACAACACATCGCGGGTCACGTGCAGGAAGACGTGCTGGGCTTGCGGTGGAATCCGGGCCAGTTCTCGCGAGACGGCGAGCGTGTTGAAACAGACAATGGGGTAGCCGAAGAACAGATGGTAGTCGTTGTCGTTCAAGGCCCGTTCGACGATCGGATTGCGGAATTGATCTCGAATCCGGTTGGGAAGCGACAGCAACAACGCGGGGAGTGACTTGTGGCGTTCGGGAACGCGTTGCGCGGCCACGTTGGCGAGGACAACATTCATCAACAGCTTGCTGAGCATCCCCAGGCCGATCCCCCACAAAAGGTCGATCGCCAGCGAGCCCACAATTGTGACGGTAAAGGGAATCAACTGCTCGCGGCCGATGTGGGCAATGTGTAGCCAGACTTTCGGTTCGCACAACTTCCAACCGGTGTAGATCAGGATTGCGGCGAGAGCACTCAGCGGAATCAGGTTGATCAAGTCTTTCGCCACAAACAAAAAGATGATCAGGAAAATGGCGTTATAGAAATTGGCCCACAGGGTACGGCCTCCCCCCACGATGCAGGCTTTGCTTTTCACGCCACCGGGGATGATGGTCAGGCCGCCGACAATGCTGGAACAGATGTTCGAAATGCCCATCGCCAGCAGCGTGCGGTTAGGATCTGATTTGCGATGGAAGGGGTCGATTTTGTCGACCGCCATAATCGTCGCCAGTGATTCGATACCGTCGATCAGCGTTAAGGTGACGACCACCGAAATCGCGGTCCACCACAATGAGCGATCGGCAATCAACCCGGTGAAGTCCGGAAACGCAAATCCGTGCAGGGGATTATCCGGCAGCTTGATCAGATACTTCGCGTCTAATCGCAGGATCTGACCCAGGGCGATTCCCACAATCACCACCAGAAGTGGCGGGGGGATCTTTTTCAGCCCGGGGAGTTTAAATATGCCCAGCAGGAAGGTGAGTGCCAGGCAAATCGCACCCAAGGCAAACACCTCGGCCACGGCATGCGTCGGGGCTTGGGTGACGGCTTCGTAGAGGATCTCGTGAAACTCGTGTGCGTGAACACTAAAGCCCATAAACGCGCCGAGTTGCTTAACGATAATCAACATCCCGATCGCCGCCAGCATGCCTTCGACAACCGATGCGGGAAACAGCGCACTTAATCGCGCGGCTTTAAACAGGCTCAAGATAATCTGGATCACACCGGCGACGCAGATGACGGCTAGCAGGAAATGGTAGCCGTTTTCCTTACTCCCATGCCCCAAGGCTGCCATCGAGGCTAGCAACACCGGTGCCAGTCCCGCGGCGGGACCACTGATGGTGACGTTGGATCCGCCCAGAAAGGGGAGCAGCAATCCGGCGACAATGGCCGAGATCAACCCTGTGATTGGGGGCGCACCAGAAGCGATCGCAATGCCAATCGAGAGCGGCAAAGACACCAAAGAAACCAGCAATCCTGCAACGACGTCATGACGCCAATGCTTGAGGCCGGCCAAGCCGTTTTGTGGCTTTTCAAAAATGTCTGATTCGCTGGATGAAAGCTGATCCACAGCGGTTCGCTCCTGGGCAGGAAGGAAAACCAAGTTCGTAAAGCGTGGGGCAGCGTGCACGCAGACCTGTTGCCGTGAACTTTGAACGTGGCCGCAGCCCGTCAACAATCCCCAGACACGAGCTGACGTGGAGGAATCATCCGGGTATGGGCGCAGATCTTCATCGAGTGTGAATTGAGATCAGCCCTGCGCGGAACGTATCGTTCCACACATTGGTCACTCAATTTGCAGACTGTCCTCGCAAACAGACTGCACCGACGAAACTGCCCCAGGCGGATGCAATGAGGCTCACGGTCTGTCCCACAACCCGTGAGCAATCCGACTCGACTGAAAGAGAACCTCGCAAAAACAATTCGTACGTACGGCGTGGAATACGGTGGACGACGAACAGAAGCCTCACGCTGAACCACTCTGCCAGTCTCCCTATTTGAGAGACGACAAACTTGGTGCCGCGCGAGCATCTGCAGGCGGAAGCCTCGTCGGCTGCCATGGATTGGTAAATCTCCATAACAACCGCAACCGCCGGACACATCCTAATCGTTCAACAACGTCGTCAGAATGGAGTTTCCTTAATTGTTCGTAAGGAACTCGTAAGACGTGGGGCATCCTATGGCGTAGACCGGGTAACAAAGCTGCCGGCGCCCTGGATTTCTTGGTAGATTCGTGCCCTGCGGCGACACGGAGAACGCGGACCTTTTTTAAAAGGTCCACGTCTCCACGGTCGATGTTGATGAATCCGCCCGGTCGAAAATTTAGGACACCGCTTTGCCCATGCCTTTAAAGAAAGTCTTTAAGGCGGGGGTAATCTGTTCGATCGCATCAAAGCGAATACGTACAGATTCTTGGCCTTTACGGCCGACTGTGATTTCACGCTCACTGCCGAATTCCGCAATCCGGCCCAAAGCGACTTGGCCCGCGGGGATCGTAAACGTCAGATCGATGCCCGCTCGACGTTTAGTGTTCAACGTGGCCCAAGCATTGTCGACTCCGGCAGGTTGCACGGTGACCGTTTGTTGGCCGGTCCAGTCCACGGCAGCACTCGGGGCCGCTTGCAGCAAGGTGTCGACCAGGCTCTCCAGCACGGTCGGATCCCAGGCGACGCGCTGGCCAGTCGGGAATCCTTTGCGTGACAAATGCCACTTCTTACCCAGGACTTTCCAGGGCATCAGATCTTCTAAATTACCACTCGTCTGGCCGATGTACTTTAAGAACGCCTGCTGCGCCTCTTTCAAGAATTTCTTGAAGCCGGGGGTGTCGATTTCACGCTGATAATGCAGCATGATCGATACCTCCTGCCAGGGGCCTTTGCGGTTCGCGATCTTCACGCGATCGCCCCGATTATAGACCTGGATTTCGTCCAGTTCGTTGAAGTCTTGCAGTTCAAGTTGAGTCGCCACATCTTCTTGTTTAAACGTCTGACGCGGCACGCGGAAGTTCAGTTTCAGCAGCCATTCTTCGCCCGTCTGAGCGTGCAGGAACCAACCCTCTTTCGCTTTTTTGGCCGCCACTTCCACGATGCTGCGGGAGTTCCAATCGACCTTCCCAAAATTGCCCGTTTGGTCCAACGTGTCGATCACTGTGGACAAGATCGTGGATTCCCACCGCGCGGGTTTCCCGTTGTGTCCGATTCGTTCGTGCAAGTGCCAGTGACGCCCATCGGTTTCCCATGGCATCTTGGCGCTGGCCCCGACCTGCTTCAGATCGACGTCCCCTTCCCGCTTGGCCACGGCCTGCTTGCGGTCGAAGATCTCTCGTTCACCGCGCTTCCCTTCCGCCAGGATCGAGGTCAGCATCTCACCGGTATAGGAGCGTTTCTCCGGCGCCGTACGCGTTCCGGTCTTCGCTCCCTTGGTCTTGCTGGTCGAGACAACTTCACCCGCCGAGTAAGCCACCAGATCTTCTGGTGTCCCTTCGACCACGATCCAGCCGCCCCCCTGCCCGGCCTCGGGGCCCATGTCCACAATCCAGTCTGCCGTCTTAATCACATCGAGATTATGCTCGATCACGACGACCGTATTGCCCAAAGCAACCAGGCTGTCGAGCACTTTCAGCAGCTTGCGAATGTCGTCGAAGTGCAAGCCGGTTGTGGGCTCGTCCAGGATATACAGCGTCTTCCCCGTCTGCGGCCGAGCCAGCTCGGCGGCCAGCTTCACGCGTTGGGCTTCTCCGCCGGATAGTGTCGGGGCCGATTGTCCCAGCGTGAGATAATCCAAGCCAATCGCACACAACGTGGCGAGCGGAGCGCGGATCTTGGGAATGTTGTCGAACAGCTCCAGAGCCTGACCAATCGACAAACTCAGGACGTCGGCAATCGACTTACCGCGATAGGTGACGGCCAATGTTTCGGCGTTGTAGCGCCGGCCTTTGCAGACTTCACACTCGACCCACACGTCGGGTAGGAAGTGCATTTCAATGCATTTCTGGCCGTTGCCTTCGCATCCTTCGCAGCGTCCGCCGGCCCGGTTGAAACTGAAGCGTGCGGGACGGTAACCGCGGACCTTGGCTTCGGGCAGATGGGCGAATAGTTCGCGGATCTGATCGAAGACGCCGGTGTAGGTGGCGGGGTTCGAGGCTGGTGTGCTGCCCAGGGGTTGCTGGTCGACTTGAATGATCTTGTTGACTTGCTCCAGCCCGACAATTTCTTCAAACGGACCGGCTTGTTCTTGAGCTCGATGCAGTCGACGGGCCACCGCCTTGGCCAACGTTTCCTCAATCAACGAACTCTTGCCAGACCCTGAAACCCCCGTGATGACGGTGAAGGTTCCCAATGGAATACGCAAGTCGACATCCCGCAGATTGTGCATGCGGGCTCCCAACAATTCGAGCCAGCCGCCACCGGGAGTGTGCTGCATGGTTGGCGTATCGAGCAACCGTCCTTCCTTGAGGCGTGCGGTCGATTTGGAAGCCATGCGGCGTGGTTCGGGGATCTGAATTTCTTCGCGACCGGAGAGATACTTTCCAGTGAGTGAAGCATCTATCTTCATCAGTTGTTTCGGCGTTCCCGAACCAACGACGTTGCCACCGAACCGGCCCGCTCCCGGTCCAAAGTCATACAGTCGATCAGCCTCGGCGATGACTTCGCGGTCGTGCTCGACCAGGATCAGCGTGTTGCCCAGTTCCTTCAATTGTTTCAGCGATTTCAGCAACCGGGCATTGTCTCGCGGATGCAGGCCGATCGTCGGTTCATCCAGCACATACAGCACGCCGGTCAGCGCCCGGCCAATCTGGCCGGCCAGCCGAATGCGTTGACTTTCGCCACCTGACAGTGTCGGCAGAGGACGGGATAGCGTGAGATACTCCAGGCCGACATCGACTAGAAATGACAACCGGCCGACGACTTCTTGCAGCAGATCACCGGCGATCCGCTTATCCGCCGCCTTGAACTTCAGTCCTTTAAAGAACGTGTGGCTTTCGCCCAGTGGCAGTTCGCTGAGTTCCTGCATGGAACGGCCATGGAACCGGACGGCCCCCGCATCATCCCGCAAGCGGCTGCCACGGCAGGTGGAGCAGGCGACTTCGCCCTGCATGTCTGTCAGCCGTTGGCGGTAAACGAAGGAGACGCGCGACGCTTCCTCCAGAGCCGGATAGAGACCCTTGTATTGGAACTTGATCTGGCTGTTGGCGGTCAGCGGCAGCCATTTTTCTCCGGTGCCGTAGAAGATGACTCGCTGTTGGATGCCCGACAATTTGGAGAACGGTGTTTCCAGCGTAAAGTGATGCAGATCGGCAATCGCTTTCAGCATCTTGTGCAGCATCGAACCGCGCTCGATTTCCGGCAGGGTGTCGATGGCCCCGTCCAGAATCGATTTTCGCGGGTCGGCAATGATGTGTGCCAGATCGGTTCCCACCTGCACGCCCAACCCCTCACAGGCCGGGCACCAGCCCAACGGCGAGTTGAACGAGAAGTGATGCGGGGTGAGCTCTTCGAAGCTACGACCGCATTGTTCACAGGCAAAGTGCAGGCTGAAGCGATCCTCACGCCACTGGGCTTCAGGCTGATCTTCCTGAATATGCGCGACCCGCATCACCCCCTGCCCCAGATCGAGAGCCGATTCGACCGATTCGGCCAACCGGCCACGCTGCCGGCCGTCGAGCGTGACACGGTCGACGACGATATCAACGATGTGCTTGCGCCGCCGGTCCATCTCCGGGATTTCTTCCAACCGATAGGTTTCCCCGTTGATCCGAACTCGGGAAAATCCTTGTTCTTTCAACCGTTGCCAGAGCTGGTCGTAAGAGGCTCCAACGGCGACTTCCTGCGGTGCCAGCAACAACAGGCGTGTCCCGGCGGGCCAGGCAAGTAACTTGTCGATGACTTCATCGGTCGTCTGCGTCTGCACGGGAATATCGCAGGCCGGGCAATACGGCTGTCCCAACCGGGCGAAGAGAATTCGCAAGTAATCGTGAATTTCGGTGACCGTGCCCACCGTGGAGCGTGGTGAATGTCCGACGGTCTTTTGCTCGATGGCAATGGCCGGCGACAGTCCACTAATATGCTCCAGCTTGGGCTTGGGCATCTGGCCCAGGAACTGTCGAGCGTAGGAAGATAGGGACTCGACGTAGCGGCGTTGCCCTTCCGCGTACAACGTATCCATGGCGAGAGAACTCTTGCCGCTGCCGCTAGGGCCGCAGAAGACATTCATCTCACCTCGGGGAATCTCCAGGCTGACGTGCTGCAGATTATGCTGGGCGGCGCCACGAACCACGATCTTTCCAGGATCGAGTTCCAACCGGTCTTTCGGTGCGGCCAGCACCTCGGGCTTCTTGTTCGATTTACCTGGCCAGAACAATTCTGCGAGTGCTTGCCCGGTGTAGGAATTCGGGTTCCGAGCCACATCCTCGGGGGTTCCCGTCACCACGACCATGCCGCCGCCAGACCCCCCTTCGGGGCCCATGTCGATCACCCAGTCGGCGGTCTTGATCACGTCCAGATTGTGCTCCACGACCAGGACGGTGTTGCCTTCGCTCACAAAGCCGTGGAGAACTTCTAAGAGCTTTTTAATATCGACAAAGTGCAGACCGGTGGTCGGTTCATCCAACAGGTAGATCGTGCCGCCCGTCGAGCGTTTTCCCAGCTCGCGAGCCAATTTGATCCGTTGCGCTTCACCGCCGGACAGGGTGGGTGATGGTTGGCCTAATTTCAGGTAATCCAGACCGACGGCCACCAAGGTTTGCAGCAAATGATGGATCTTGGGGACATTTTCAAAGTGCTGAATCGCCTGCTGAATGTCCATATCCAGGACTTCGGCGATGTTCTTGCCTTTGAAGCGAACATCGAGAGTCTCGTGATTGAAACGTTTCCCTTCGCACACCGGGCACGTGACCCAGATGTCGGCCAGAAAATCCATCTCCAGCTTATTCGAGCCATGCCCTTCGCACGCCTCGCAACGGCCTCCGGCAACGTTGAAGCTGAATCGTCCCGGTTCATACGCACGCAACTGTGAATCGGGCAGCGATGCATACAGGTCGCGGATCAAATCGAACAGCTTGACGTACGTCGCCGGATTCGAACGGGGCGTGCGTCCGATCGGCGATTGATCGATATCGATGGCCTTGTCGAGATGTTCCAGCCCTTCGACCTTGGTATGTAGTCCCGGTTGCCCAAGTCCTTTGTTGAGATCTCGGTTGAGCGTCTCCCAGAGGATGTCGTTCACTAACGAGCTTTTGCCGGAACCGCTGGCGCCGGTCACGCAGATAAACATGCCGAGCGGGAACTCGACGTCGACATTCCGCAAGTTGTTGTGCCGTGCACCGAGGATCTTCAGCGATTTATCGCCCTTCGGCCGCCGCTGGGTCGGCACGGCAATTTGATCCTTACCCGACAGGAAGCGGCCGGTGAGGCTGCGCGTGTTGCGTTTGATGTCTTCCAGCTTGCCCTCAGCGACCACTTCACCGCCGCGGACGCCGGGCCCCGGCCCAAAGTCGACGACATGGTCGGCCGCCCGGATGGTCTCTTCGTCATGTTCGACGACGATCACCGTATTCCCGAGATCCCGCAGGTCGAGCAAGCTTTGGAGCAGCCGCGTGTTATCCCGCGGATGCAGGCCGATCGACGGTTCATCGAGGATATACACGACACCTACCAGCCCGCAGCCAATCTGTCCGGCGAGCCGGATGCGTTGCGTTTCGCCGCCCGATAACGTGGGGGCGGTGCGGTCGAGTGTCAGGTAATTCAGTCCGCAACGCAGCAAGAAACCAAGCCGTCCGCGGATCTCTTTGAGGACTTCTTCCGCGATGTAGAGTCCCGTGGCATCGAGCTCGAGAGATTGGAAGAACTCGGCGGCTTCGGAGATGCTGAGAGCGCAGACTTCGGTCAGACTCAGGCTGTGCTTGCGGTCAGCGGCCGCGACGATAGGGGCCGCTTTCTTGGTGCCGCGGCGTTTGGAGTTCGTATTCGACGGACTAATCGCCGCGTAGGGGGCGCTGATTTTGGACCACTCGGGATTCGCGGTGGTCACGCGGACGCTGCGAGCCTGTCGGTTCAGGCGGGTGCCTTCGCAGGCGCGACAATGCACGACCTGCATGTATTTTTCCAACTGCCGCCGCCGCATGGGATTTTTGGCTTTGCGGTAGGCATCCATCAACTCGGGGAAGTAGCCTTCGTACGTGCCGCCATGTTTCCACGTGCCGCCAGAATGCTTCCAGGAATAGGTGACGTGCCGGTCCCCCATGCCATAGAGAAACTGTTTGCGGACCGCCTCGGGCAGTTCGTTCCAGGGGGTTGTCAGCAGGGTATCGGGCTCCAGCCCATGATCGGCTTCAAGTGCCTTGGCGACTCCCAGATAGATATGCTTTTTCCAACGCCCCAGGCTCCGAATCGGCCCGAGGAGCGTGATAGTTCCTTGTTGCAGCGATTTGGTTTCATCGGGAATCAGCAGTGACTGGTCGAAGTCGTGCCGGATTCCCAGCCCCTGACAGTCGATGCACATCCCTTGCGGGCTGTTGAAGCTGAAAAGTTGCGGGCTCGGCGGTTCGTAGCTGATCCCGCAATGCGTGCAGGCGTAATGCGTGCTATAGAGTGTTTCGGTCGTGGCCGCAGCGGCGGGTTGTTCGTCGTCGCTCCGTTTGCCGCGGCGTTTGGTCGGAGCTTCTTCCGGTGCGGGGGCGTCCCCTTCCTGGCTGATGATGACGCTGCCGCCGGAGAGACGCACGGCGTTTTCGATGGCTTCCGCCAGGCGCGTGCGGCCGCCCGATCCGGTTGAGAGGCGATCGACGACCACTTCAATATTGTGCCGCATCTGGCGATCGAGCTGCAGGTTCTCCGTCAGATGGACGACTTCGCCGTTGACGCGTGCCCGCAGAAAACCCTGCTTCAGCAAGTCTTCAAACAGGTCGCGGTATTCCCCTTTCTGGCGAGACACTACCGGAGACAGCACCATGAACCGCTGCCCCGCGGGCCGTCGTGACAGACTGTCGAGAATCTGGTCGACTGTCTGAGCTGTAATTGGGCGGTCACACTTGGGGCAACAGCCCTGCCCGACTCGCGCGAACAGGACGCGCAGGTAGTCGTAGATTTCGGTGATCGTCCCGACGGTACTGCGGGGATTCCGACCGCTCGATTTCTGCTGGATCGAGATCGATGGGGCCAACCCGGTGATGGAATCGACTTCCGGCTTGGGCATCTGCCCCAGGAACTGCCGGGCATAGCTGGAAAGTGATTCGACGTAACGCCTTTGGCCTTCGGCGTAGAGGGTGTCAAACGCGAGCGAGCTTTTGCCCGATCCGCTGACTCCGGTCATGACAATCAATTGGTTGCGAGGCAGCGTCAGGCTGATATCACGCAGATTATGTTCACGCGCACCGCGGATAACGATATCGGACAACTGGGACATAGGTTGCTCGTGGGTGAACCCGTGGCAGCGGTCGGCTTAGGGGGCCTGACAGCTGCCGCGGTGAGTTGGCGTAGAGACGAGCAGAATTTTAGACACCGACTGAGCCAGCGACCACTGAGCGCGCTCGCGGAATTGAATGCGAGGTGCCGAGAACGCCCGTCAGCGAGCAGACAGTCGCCAGCTTGAGGGCTGTGTTCGCGTGAGATTTTCCGGTCGTGGGCTACAGGCCTGCCCCAAATTCATCGGTGGGCGGGGCCGTCGGCGGAATCACTTCCGAGGTGGGCTGGGCCGCTGCGACGGGGGTTTCGGCAACGATGACGACGGTTTCAGTGACGATCGTTTGGACGACCTCAATCACTTCGACAGTTTCGCCACCGGTGGCATCGGAATCGACCTTCGCCGCCAGATCTTCCTGAAACGACTCGAACGAGCGGCGTTCGGGCTTCGGACGTTTGGGGCGGGCATTGCGGCGGTCGGCAGCCGGATCGGGGGCTCCTTCCGGGGGAGGCGCGGGCATCCGGCGGGGCCGTTCGCGAACGATCAGGTCTTCCTCGGTCAGAGGAATTTCAATTTTCTCGAACTTGAAGGGGGGCTTTTTCACTTCGGGCTGGATCAACATCCACACCGGCGGATCGGTACACGCGCAGGTCTGCGAAACCACATCGCCGAGTCGCAACACGGTGCGACGGCATTGCGGGCAGAGGAAAGTCCGGCGGATTTCCAAGTCGTTACGTAATCCTGGGCCCTTCACGGCAGCGCTCTCCCAATGGCACGTCAGCGAATTTCTGGTGTGTTTCCCGTGAATTTTATCGGTCGTAAGTGATGCTTTCTGACCACCAAGTTGCAGCATTGCTGGAATTGGTGAGCAGTCCTGAACGGCAGTGAACAGTTACGGAAAGCTCGTCTCCCGGGAAACGGAAGTTCTATGCTACACTGCATCACAGGACAAAAGTAGGGAAAGTTGGCGGACTGCTGGGTTGAAATGCAATTGCCTGCGACCATTTCAATATTCTGACGTAGTGGATTTCGAGAAAGACTTTTATCGATGGACTGGCTGAAACACCTGATCGATCTGGTACTGCACCTGGAACATCATCTGGGGGACTTGATCAATTACTTTGGTCCGTGGACCTATGTGGTGCTGTTCGCCATCATCTTCGCCGAGACCGGGCTGGTGGTTATGCCATTTTTGCCCGGTGATTCGTTGCTGTTTGCCCTGGGGGCCCTGGCGGCGAGTCAGAAGTTGGATCTCTTCTGGCTGCTGGCACTCCTGTCAATCGCGGCGATCTTGGGCGACACGATCAACTACTGGTTCGGTTCGTTGCTGGGGCCGCGGATTTTTCGCGGCGAGAACGTACGTTTCTTGAACCGGAAGCATCTGGACTACACCCACGAGTTCTTCGAACGCTACGGCGGCAAGACGATCATTCTGGCCCGGTTCATGCCGATCGTGCGGACATTCGCCCCGTTCGTGGCGGGGATGGGCAAGATGACCTATCGCCGGTTCATGGTTTACAACGTCGTGGGTGGTCTGGTGTGGATCTTCCTGTTCCTCATTGGCGGCTATTGTTTCGGGAATTTGCCTATGGTGAAGAAGAATTTCACGTTGGTCATCCTGGGGATTATTGCCGTGTCGCTGATTCCTCCCGTCATTGAATTCATTCGCGAACGACGCAAGGCGATTGCGGCCCGGCAGATTTCGGGCTGATTGTGGTTCGTTGCTCTGCGTCTGAATTTGTTATTTGAGTGCCCGTCCTCTTCCACCCGGCTACTGCGAACGCGTTCAGTTCGCGGAGCGAACCACGACTATGTCCCAGCTTACCGCCGATTTGAAGTCCGAGGCACAGCGGCTGGGTTTTGATCTGGTGGGGGTTGCCCCGGCGGTGAATCCGGTGGGATTCTCGGCGTTACAGGAATGGTTGGACCACGGGTTTGCCGGCGAAATGCAGTATATGGAGCGACGGCGTGATGCCTACGCGCATCCCGAAGGCGTTCTGCCGGGTGTCCGCAGCGTGGTCATGCTGGGGCTGAACTATCGCACGGAAGAGCCCGTCGACCCGGCGCCGGCCGAGGGGCGTGTCTCGCGGTATGCGTGGGGCACGACCGATTATCACACCGTCCTGCGGCAGCGATTGAAGCAGCTGTCGCAGTTTCTGAAGCAGCGCGCCCCGGGATCTCGATCGCGCGGGATTGTCGACACGGCCCCCCTTCTGGAGCGAGATTTCGCGCGGCTGGCGGGCCTGGGATGGTTTGGCAAGAACACGCTGCTCATCAACAAACGCCGCGGCAGCTGGATGTTCCTGTCGGGTTTGTTGACCGATCTCGAGCTGGAATATGATGCGCCCCACGACACGTCGCACTGTGGCAGCTGCACCCGGTGTCTGGATGCCTGCCCGACCGATGCGTTCGATGCTCCCTATGTGCTGGATGCGCGTAAGTGCATTTCTTATCTGACGATAGAATTACGTGGTCCGATTCCCAAGCCGTTGCGGGCGGGGATGGAAGACTGGTTGTTCGGTTGTGATGTGTGTCAGGATGTCTGTCCCTGGAATCGCAAGGCTCCGACGACGAACGATCCCATCTTCCAACCACAACCGGGGCTCCGTCCGGCCGATGCGGCACGTTGGTTGCAATTGTCGGCCGAGGACTTCGAAAGAGAATTTGCGGACACCCCTCTGTCGCGACCGGGGCGAGCTGGACTCTTAAGGAATGCGGCCATCGTGCTGGGAAACAGCGGCGATCCCGCGGCCATTCCGGTGTTGCTGGCCGCTCTGAAAGATGTCGAACCACTGATCCGAGGAGCCGCGGTGTGGGCCTTGCAACAGCTGGGGGGCGAGGCCGCTTTTCGAGCGTTAAAAGAACTGGCAGAACGGGAGACCGATCCGATCGTGCTTGACGAGTTTGATCCGCCGGTACGAATGCGATTGCACCACGGAGACACGGAGAACACGGAGTTTTGAAGAAGAGTTTTTAGCCACGGATGGACACGGATGAAACACGGAATAAGACAGGAGAAAGTCGCGTTAAAAACCATTCCTAACACTACAAATTGAGAATGGCTGAGCGTTGTCCGAGAGCACCAACAAACGCTGACCCAATCCGTGTTTGATCCGTGTCAATCCGTGGCTAGAGCGCGTTGTGTATTAGACTAGCGCATTCTAGGAGGGCTTAGTA
>JAZKFE010000437.1:0-8380 GCA_040386595.1 Planctomycetota bacterium
TTAACCGATCAGGTGCGTGGTATCGCCAAGATCGTGACGTCGGTGGCGAACGGCGAATTGAACCGAAAGTTGACTCTGGAAGCCAAGGGTGAAATTGCGGAGTTGGCCGATACGATCAACAGCATGATCGACACGCTGGCCACGTTCGCCGATCAGGTGACCACGGTGGCTCGCGAGGTGGGTGTCGAAGGGCAGCTGGGTGGTCAGGCCAAGGTGCCCGGTGCGGCCGGTACTTGGAAGGCCCTCACGGAAAACGTGAATCAGTTGGCCGATAACCTGACACGTCAGGTGCGCGCCATCGCTGAAGTGGCTACCGCTGTGACCAAGGGGGACTTAACCCGGTCCATCGCTCTGGATGCTCAGGGAGAAATGGCGGCGTTGAAGGATACGATCAACGAAATGATCCGTAACCTCAAAGATACGACGCTGAAAAACAACGAGCAGGACTGGTTGAAAACGAACCTCGCCAAGTTCAGCCGTATGTTGCAGGGACAGCGCGATCTGACCAACGTCGGCCGCATGGTGTTGTCTGAACTCTGTCCGGTGGTTTCCGCCCAGCAAGCCGAATTCTATGTACTAGACGAGGAGAACGAAGACGAACACGCCTGGCTAACGCTGCTCGGAAGTTACGCCTCTGATGGGCAGGAAACACTCGGCAAACGCATCTCGTTGGGACAGGGCATCGTCGGTCAGTGCGCGTTGGAAAGTCGCAAGATTGTTCTCGAAAATCCCCCGGCCAACTATCTCCGAATTTCATCAGGACTGGGGGATGCACCACCCAACAGTATCATGGTTCTGCCGCTGATCTTCGAAGGTCAGGTGAAAGGGGTACTAGAGCTGGCGTCATTCGAAGGCTTCAATCCCACCCACCATGCGCTCCTGGACCAGTTGACCGAATCCATTGGCATCGTGCTCAACACGATTGAAGCCAATATGCGTACGGAAGGACTGCTGCAGCAATCGCAATCTCTCGCCCAACAGCTGCAAACTCGACAGGAACAACTGCAGCAAACCAACCAGGAATTGCAGGACAAGGCCCGTCTGCTGGCCCAGCAAAATCAGGAAGTGGAACGCAAGAATAGCGAAGTGGAACAGGCCCGACAGGAGCTGGAAGAGAAAGCCAAACAGTTGGCTTTGACCTCCAAGTACAAGTCCGAGTTCCTCGCCAATATGTCGCACGAATTGCGAACGCCGCTGAACAGTTTGCTGATTCTCTCGGACCAATTGAGCAACAACCCGGAAGGCAACCTGACCGCACGCCAGACCGAATTTGCGAAGACCATTCACTCGTCGGGCAACGAGCTGTTGATGTTGATCAACGACATCCTGGATCTGTCGAAGATCGAATCGGGTACCGTCGTGGTCGATGCCAACGAACTGCGGCTGGATGATCTGCATGGGTATGTCGAGCGGACGTTCCGGCATGTGGCGGAATCCAAGAATGTGGCGTTCCATATTCAATTCAACCATGCCTTGCCGAAAACCGTCTTCACCGATGCCAAGAGGCTGCAGCAGATTATTAAGAACCTGCTATCGAACGCCTTTAAATTTACTCAGCACGGCCATGTGACCTTGTCCCTGCAGCCTGCGGGATCGGGCTGGAGTCCCGACAACGAAGAGCTGAACCGGGCCACGGAAGTCGTCGGATTTGCGGTCATCGATTCGGGTATTGGTATTCCGCTCGACAAGCAACAGATCATTTTCGAGGCGTTCCAGCAGGCTGACGGCTCGACCAGTCGCAAGTATGGCGGGACTGGCTTGGGACTGGCGATCAGTCGTGAGCTTTCACGACTGCTGGGCGGAGAAATCCGGCTGGCGTCCACCCCCGGTCAGGGAAGTACCTTTACCCTGTATCTGCCGGTGAATTTCGTCCCCTCGCGAAGCAATCGACGTCTGGGCTTTACGGACGGAGTTCCGACACTTCCCCAGAACCGACTCCCCCCCCTGCCCGGTCCCAACGGCACCGGCACCCTAGAGCGCATCTCGCGTCTGGCGCTGGAACCGGTGCTCGATGAGACGAACAACGAGGTCGGTGATGATCGCAACAATATCCGGCAAGGGGATCGAGTCATTCTGATCGTCGAGAATGACTTGGCGTTTGCCCGAATTCTGTTGGAAACGGCCCGCGAGACGGGGCTCAAGGGGTTGGTGACCTCCATGGGAGCGGTCGCCCTGACACTGACCCGTGAGTACCATCCCGACGCCATCACACTGGATATCAACCTGCCCGATATCGATGGTTGGCGAGTCCTGGACCGGTTGAAGAACGATCTGGTGACGCGACATATTCCGGTCAGTGTGATTTCCACGGACGAATCACGAGACCGGGCGCTCGCATCTGGCGCCAAGGTCTTCATCGCGAAACCGCTGCAAAGCCGCACGGTGCTCGATGGGCTGCTGGCCGCATTGATGGACTTCGTCGGCCGCAAGAATCGCGAGATCGTCGTCGTCGAGCCGGACGAGCGACGGCGGCATCAGATTTCGGAAAGCCTCGTGGCAGACGATGTGCTGGTGTGGACGGCAGCCGATGGTCCCGCGGGAGCCCGACTGTTGCAAGAACACAACGTGGACTGTGTGATTGCCTCCCCCACCGCCCCCGGGCTCGTCGAGATGATTCCTGTCGCTGAAGATACTGACAACGGCGTCTTTCGCCGGTTGCCGCTCATTCTTAGCTCACCCTTTGAGCTGAATAACCCCGGACTTCACCAGCGACTGGCGTCGAATTTTACGGTTCGTGAAGTCCATACGCCGGATCGGCTGCAGGATTTGGCGTCGTTCTTTCTGCATCGAGACATCGCCCTTTTGCCGCAGCAACAGCAGCAAATGTTACGGGATTTATATCACTCGGACCGCGGCTTGAATGGTAAAAAGGTCTTAATTGTTGATGACGACATGCGAAATATTTTTGCTTTGACCATGGTCCTGGAAGACCATGACATGGTAATTGTTTCCGCAGACAACGGGCGGGATGCGATCTTGCGCTTACAAGAGGATCCCGAAATCGACATCGTTCTGATGGACATCATGATGCCCGAAATGGATGGTATGGAAACAATGCGGGAGATTCGTAAAATTCCCCGTCTGAAGTACCTACCGATTATTGCCGTCACAGCGAAGGCGATGAAGGGAGACCGCGAGAAGTGCATCGAGGCGGGGGCCTGGGACTATCTTTCCAAACCTGTGGACTCCGAACAGATGCTGACCGCACTCCGCGCCTGGCTGTATCGTTAAATATGTCAGTCCCGGTGCAGCGACAGGATGTGGCTCCACCTGATAGGCCGTGAACGGCAAACTGTTGCGATCCTTTGAATGTTTCAGAGATTTCTGATTCGTACATTCCCCCGATCGCACTTGCGGCAGAATGACGATTGAAAGTGATAACGGACATGATGGCTGACGCAGAAAAGACGGACATTCTGGTCGTCGACGACTTGCCAGAGAAACATCTGGCATATGAAGCGGTATTGCAGGAACTAGGCCAGAATGTGATCGCGGTGAGTTCGGGTGCAGAGGCCCTCAAACAAGTCCTGCAGCGTGATTTCGCCGTCATCCTGCTCGACGTCAATATGCCCGATATGGACGGGTTTGAAACGGCTCGACTCATTCGCAGCCGAAAACGTTCGGGCAGCACCCCCATCATTTTCCTGACCGCGTTCACCGATGAAGTCCGTACTGCCGAGGGTTATGCGACAGGCGCCGTAGACTATTTGCCCACTCCCGTGGTGCCGGAAATTCTGCGGGCCAAGGTTCGCGTTTTCGTCGAACTGTTTCAAATGCGGCAGCAAGTGGCGTCGCAAGCCGAAGAAAATGCGCGACATGCCGCAGCCGAAGAAGCCAATCGCCGCCTGGCGTTTCTGGCCGACGCGGGGGCGATCCTGGGGCGATCATTAGATTTTGATGCCACAGCCCGCGACGCCATCAGCCTGCCCATTCCCCGCGTGGCCGACGTGGCCGCTCTGATTTTCGAGCCCCGCGGCGGCATTGCACGGACCGCGATCACCGCTCAGCTGACTCCGGATGGCAGTCACCGGGTGCGCAACTTTGCCGACACCGATCCGCTTCCCAAGGAATTGCTGGACGCCATGAAACTGGCCATGGCCAGTAGCGAACGCATCTCACTGCTGCGCCCCGATGCCGATGGGACCAGTGATTCGATTTATTGCATGGCCTTCCCCGTGCAAGCCCGAGGCTGTACCTGTGCCGTCCTGGCCTTGTCACGGAATCCTTCCAGCCCGAATTTCAGCAACAACGACGTCATCATGGCCACGGCCTTCGTGTCCCGCGCCGCCATTGCCCTGGAAAACGCCGTACTCCACGATGAGCTGCAGGCGGCCGACCATCAGAAGAATTCGTTCCTCTCGATGCTCGCTCACGAGTTGCGCAATCCGCTCGCCCCCATGCGGAACGCGGTGCAACTCTTGGCGCTAAAGTCACCTGACGAACCCGACATCCAATGGATTCGAGAAGTGATTGATCGTCAGATCGTGCAGATGGTCCGACTGGTCGATGATTTATTAGACATCTCCCGCATCACGCAAGGCAAGATTCGCCTGCAGTGCGAGCCGATTGAATTGACCACCATCGTGGGACATGCAGTCGAGGCCAGTACTCCACTGATCGATGCCCGCCAGCACCGCTTGGCGGTGTCTCTGCCCAGTCAATCCATCTGGATTAATGGCGACCTGGCCAGGTTGGCCCAGGTTTTGACGAATCTTTTGAACAACGCCGCAAAATATACGGACGACGAGGGGCAAATCTGGCTGACAGTCCGCTGTGACGACGGCCTGGCCACAATCAGCGTGCGCGATACGGGAATTGGTATTCCCTCGCACATGATTCACGCCATTTTTGATCTCTTCACTCAAGTGGATCGGACGCTGGATCGGTCTCAGGGAGGGCTGGGGATCGGCTTGACCTTGGTGAAACGGCTGACGGAAATGCATGGCGGAACCGTCAGTGCGACAAGCGAAGGGACGGGGTTGGGCGCTGAGTTTACCGTAAAATTGCCCATCCTGAAGGACATCGCTCCCACTCCGGCCACGATCGCCGATCTCAGCCCAAGTAAAGAGTGGAAGACCACGATCCTGGTGGTGGACGACAATGTCGATTCGGCCGACACGATGGCCCGTTTGCTACAGATCTCGGGGCATCGCGTCCACGTGGCCTATGACGGGAAGACAGGGTTGACCGCCGCTCAATCCTTCGAACCCAATATTATTCTGTTAGACATTGGTCTGCCCGGGATGGATGGCTACGCGGTCGCACGGCAGCTACGCGAACACCCCGCCACCAAAGATGTCCTGTTAATCGCGATGACTGGATACGGCCAGCACAAGGATGAACTCCGAGCACGCCAGGCCGGCTTTGATCATCACCTGATTAAACCCGTCGAGTTCAATGTTTTTGAATCGATCCTCGCCATCGCGAGAGAACGCGGCCCGTCAGTGCGCTAGGTCGCACGGGCAGATCTTCGTGGGATTGCGGAAAATCTCACGCAAAGGTGCCAAGGCGCAAAGATGAAGGAGGGAAGGTTGGTTCTGTTGAGCTCCAAGGATTTGCGCCTTCGCGCCTTTGCGTGAGACAAATCTTTCTTTCCTCACCAAAGATATCTCGCTGCGGCAAGAGCACGTGATCTAGCGAGTCTCCGCGTCGCGTTCCACTGCACCGCGCCGCTGCAGATACTTCGCGACGAGACCGCAAATCAACGCCCACGCCAGCCCGGCCGACCAGCCTGCCAGCACGTCCGAGGGATAATGAACCCCGAGAAAGACGCGGCTGGCCCCGACGAGCAATGTCAGGATCAGGGCGATCGTTAAGAAATAGGCTTTCAATAATCTCTCGTGGACGAACTGTCCCAGCAACGTCCCCAACGTCAGAAAGACAGTCGCCGACAGCATTGAATGGCCACTGGGAAATGAGCTCGTGAACACGCCTGAAAGATGGGGGACCAGGCCGGGGCGGGGACGATCAAACACATTCTTCAAGATCGTCACGGCCACCGCTCCCCCCGTCGCCGAGCCCAGGACCAGCCACATGGCGCCGTACATCCGCCGCAGCCCCAGAAATCCCGACACCGTCAGGATGAGCAGCGTCAGGACCGTGATCCCGCCCAATGCCGATAAGTCCCGTCCGACTTCCAACAGCCAGGGAGGCCCAATTGGTACCGCCAGATTGTCCGGCCGCCGCAGGATTCGCAACAGCCACTCGTCGAAGTGCAGAGTCTGCCGTTCAGAAACGGCGTCCGCGAGCTTTAAAAAGGTCCAGATGGCGGCGGTGATCAGGAATAGACTCGCCAGGACGGCCCGATCATGCTGTCCGATCCAGCGGAAGATTTTGGAGATCCAACTCACCTGTCGCGGAACGGCAACACTTGGCAACGGGGGAACCGAGGACGCCTGCGGTACGTCTTTATCGGAGTCAGGCATAGCTTTTGCCAAGGATGTTCGAGAGGATTGGAAAATGAGAGAGCCATCCGCCCCCTGCCATTGAGATCATCGTCCCAACAAACGCGTCGAAACTCCGAGTTCCAATACGAGTATAAGTTGGATCGATATGAAGGCAATAGTCTTACTCAACGGAACCGCGGGCAGACTCGCCATACCAAACCATCAACGAGACTCGCCCGTCAAGGAAGCATTAGCGGCGGCCGGAATTGTTGCCGAGGTACGTACTGTTACCGGTGACAATTTGCACGCCGAGGCGAGTTTGGCCCTGCAATCAAAGATCGACGTGCTGATCGTCGGGGGCGGCGACGGCACGCTGAGCACCGTCGCCGGAATCTTGGCGGGGCAGCCAATTCCCTTGGGCATACTGCCCCTGGGCACGCTGAATCATTTTGCGAAAGACTTGGGGATTCCGCTGGATTTGGCGGCGGCGGTCAAAGTGATTGCGGGACACCACGTGATCAAGGTTGACGTGGGAGAACTGAACGGTCGCGTGTTCATCAACAATTCGTCGTTGGGCATCTATCCGTACATGGTGCTCGACCGGGAATCGCAGCGAAAACGTCATGGATTCAGCAAATGGAAAGCCATGCTCTTCGCGATGTTCAAGATTTTTCGCCGCTTTCCGCTGGTAGAAGTCAAACTCTCGACCGATACCGCATCCACCACCCGAAAAACGCCACTGGTGTTTGTG
This sequence comes from Planctomycetota bacterium, assembly GCA_040386595.1. Lineage (GTDB taxonomy): Bacteria > Planctomycetota > Planctomycetia > Planctomycetales > Planctomycetaceae > JAKFVC01. The sequence continues at coordinate 7,138 of JAZKFE010000437.1, forward strand.
GGCAACAACCGTTATCACCTGGACCTCTTCAATCTCGGAAAACGGGCCGCCTTGGACCAGGGAGAACTCTCGTTATATGTCGCGCATGCCCAGACCCGCTGGGCAACGATAAAACTGTTCGTCAGGGCAATGTGCGGACGACTCCAGCAGGCTCGGGATTTTGAAACGTTGAGCCTGACTCACTGCACCATCGACGCCAGACGTCGTCACATGCATGTCGCCGCAGATGGCGAAGTCATGCGACTCGCGGTCCCTCTGCGATACTCGGTACGCCCCGGGGCATTGCGGGTTTGCGTCCCACAACTTTCCGACAAATCGGCCTCTCATCCCAGGCTCGGAGCAGATGAAGTGCCAGCCACCAAGCACTCGGGGCAGAAGTCATGAGGCGAATTGCGCATATTTCTGATCTCCATTTTGGAGCCGAAGACCCGCTCGTTGCCGAAGGTCTATTGGAAGATCTGGCGCATCCGCTGCCACACCTGGTCGTGGTCAGTGGGGATCTGACCCAACGGGCTCGCAAAAGCCAATTCATTGCCGCCCGCAGCTACCTCGATCAGATCGCGTCCCCGCAGTTGATCGTCCCCGGCAACCACGACATTCCGCTGTATAACGTCGTGGATCGATTTGTCCGCCCGCTGACGCGCTACCGCCACTACATCACGCCCGAACTGCACCCGTTCTATCACGACGAGGAAATGGCGGTGGCGGGAATCAATACGGCTCGGTCAGACACCTGGAAGGAGGGTCGTATCTCGCACGCCCAGATCGACAAGTTGCGATCCCAATATGACAGCGTATCGACCAAACTGTTCAAGGTACTGGTCTGTCATCATCCATTTATTCCGCCCGCCGGAAATCAACAATCGGCCATCGTTGGCCGCGTGGGGGTGGCTTTAAAATCTCTGGAAGCCAGCCACTGTGCTTTGATCTTGTCCGGCCACCTGCATCAAGCCTACAACGGGAACGTGCGGCCACACCACCTGGAGGTCACCCGTTCGATTCTGGTCGCCCAAGCCGGCACAGCCATCTCCCATCGTCGCCGCGACGAGCCCAACGCCTACAACCGCCTCACGCTGGACGGAGATGCGTTGCACCTGGAAGTGCGCGGCTGGGACGGACGGCAATTTGCGACCACCGCCAGCTTTCAATTCAGAAGGCTGGAGGACGGTTGGTGCGTGTAGTCGGCAATTAGTACGTCATAAACCCACGGCCTACGGCCGTGCGACCCTGACAGGCTTCGCCG
>JAZKFE010000438.1:0-13549 GCA_040386595.1 Planctomycetota bacterium
GCCGCGAGTACTCGGCGACCCTGGGCTCTGTTGTGTATCCCCTTCGGGGAACAGACATTTGCCAAGCCCACGAACTGAAGATCCGGAAAAGATTCCTTTCCTTCTCTACGAAAACATTCCGTAAAAGCATCCTACGATAAGAGCGATTCAATCACGTGGCCGTGCACATCGGTCAGACGCCGTTGAATACCGTTGTGATAGAACGTCAGCCGTTCGTGATTGAGCCCCAATAGATGCAGCGCCGTGGCGTGCAGGTCGTAGCTGTAGCAGGGATTCTCGGCCGCTTTGAAACCGAGCTCGTCGCTGGTTCCGTAACTGGTGCCCCCCTTGATTCCGCCCCCCGCCAACCAGGCCGTGAACGCCCCGGGATTGTGATCGCGCCCTTTTTGCGAACCCTGCATAAACGGCTGCCGGCCGAACTCGCTGGTGCAAATCACCAACGTCGATTCCAGCAAACCACGTTGCTTCAAGTCGGCCAACAGGGCACTCGCTCCCGTGTCGAGAATGCGGCCCCAATAGCCGTGGTCGCGGACGATGTCCTCGTGGCTGTCCCAGTTCGGCCGAATCTTTTTCGAGGTCGTGTTCTCCCCCCCGCAATAAATCTGCACGAAACGAACACCCCGTTCAACCAGCCGCCGCGCCAACAAACACTGGCGACCAAACGGTCCGACATCAGGATCCGACAACGCATACTGCGTCTGGGTCGCTTCGCTTTCCTCCGCCAGATTCACCGCTTCAGGGGCACTCAACTGTAACTTCGCAGCCAGTTCATACGACGCAATCCGAGCCTCCAGCAACGAGTCCCCCGGACGCTCGGTCGCGTGTTTGATATTCAGCAACCGCAAGAAATCGCGGCCATCGCGTTCGGTTTCAGCGGACGGTGTGCGGTCGGCGGGAGGAAAAAGATCGTTGATCGGCGGACGTTGCGTGGAGGTCTCCATGACCGTCCCCTGATGCACGGCCGGCAAAAATCCAGCCCCCCAGTTCGACACACCCCCGGGTGGCAATCCCCGAGTATCCGGCAGCACGACGAATGCTGGCAGGTTCTCGCTTTCGCTCCCCAAGCCGTACGTTACCCACGCCCCCATGCACGGGAACCCCGGACGAATAAAGCCGCTGTTGCCCATGAACATGGCCGGTCCATGCAGGGCCGATTTGCTTTGCATGGAATGAATGAAAGCCACATCGTCAGCATGCCCGGCGAACTTCGGGAAGAGATCGCTGATCCACCGCCCACAGCCGCCATGCTGCCGGAACGTCCAATGACTCTTCGCATAATTCCCGGCCGTCCCAGCGAACGTCTGCTTGCCAAGCTCCGCATCGAACGCTTCCCCGTGATGCTTTTCGAGACCCGGCTTATAGTCCCAGGTATCGACGTGACTCATGCCCCCCGGACAAAAGATCTGAATCACCCGCGTGGCCTTCGCGGCAAACTGCGGCGGCTTCTTAGCCAGCGGATTCTGCAATGCCGCCACTTCCGCCCCCAGCAATCGCTCATCAGCCAGCATGGCCGTCAGGGCGACTCCACCCAGACCGCCCCCCAATTGCCAGAGAAAGTCGCGGCGAGATTGACCAGGCAGATTATTGAGCGACGGTGGGGTCATGATGCACTCTAAAAAATCTTCAAATCAGATGAATGATTACGCAAAGGCGACAAGGCGCAAAGAATACAAGCTGAGGATAAGAGGATGCTCGCCTCTCATAACTTTGCGCCTTCGAGCCTTTGCGTGAGATTCTGAATTTTCTCAATCCACGTAAACAAATTCATTCGCATTGAGCAACATCCGGCAGAACTGCGGCAGCCCGCGTGACTGGACCAGCGCGATCGCCGCTTGCGATTCTTCAGGCGAAGGCGTTCTGCCAAATGTTAGGAAGAATGCACGCTCGACCTGTTTTGCCGGAGCATCTCCGGCGTCTGTTTGTAGGCGTGCGGCGAAGTAGCCGCTTTGCCGCAGCATGAAATCGTTGTTGAGTAACGCCAGCGACTGCAGCGCCGTCGTCGTCACATTGCGTGCGGGCGTCAGATTGGCGGCGTTGGGACAGTCGAGAGTCGTCAGGAACTGATGCGTCGTCGTGCGCACAATGAAACGGTACACACTTCGTCGCCACAGATCGGGGCTGTCGGGCGTGATATAGCGGTAGATGGGAGCGTACTCTTCCTGATAGTCGAAGTCGCGATAGCCGGGGCCGAACATTTGCGGATTCAGCTTGCCGCTGACCGTCAACACGGCGTCACGAACCGATTCCGCATCCAGCCGTCGCGGATTCATCCGCCACAGCAGCCGGTTACCAGCATCGAGTTTTAAAGCCTGCTCGGTGGCCGGACCGGGCTGCACGGTCGACTGCTGGCGATAAGCCTGACTGGTACAAATCAGGCGATGCAGCGATTTCAACGACCACTTTTGATGCAACAACTCCGTGGCCAACCAGTCGAGCAATTCCGGATGCGAAGGCTTGCCACCGCCGTACCCCAGATCGCTGGGTGTATCCACCAGCCCGACTCCAAAATGATAGTGCCACAGGCGATTGACCACGACGCGTCGCGTCAGTGGATTCACGGGCGAAGTGACCCACGACGCCAACGCTCGACGACGTTCTCCTTCGGGTGTTTGCGACGTCGCCAATTCCGGAGACAAACCCACGACGCTGGACAGGGCCGCCGGAGCGACCTCGGCTTCGGGCTGCTCGGGGTCACCCCGTTTCAGCAATTTGACGGGGGCCGGAGTCTCGCTGAGGATGCCGTACACTTTCGAAGGAGCGGGCACTGCTTTGAGTTGTTGTTCGAGTTCCGTGCGTCGCAGCTGGAGTCGCTCGATTTCCGCTTGATTCGCCGAATCCACGACGGCCGGAGCCGCAGCACTCAGCGAGGGATCGGTAAAACAAATTTGATCGTGACCAATACCGTTGCCGCCATCGGTGGCCCATAAGGTCAGGAACCGTGCGGTCGACGGAATCGCAACGTCCACGGCAATCACACCATCCGTGCGCCCAATCCGTTCCCGTTGCGCCCGCGATTCTCCATCCACATACACCGCGAAACTGGCCCCACTGTTGGGCGTTTCCCCAAAATAACCCGCCGACGCGGTGAACTTCATCTCGGCCGGGGCACCTGCCTGACGCAGTTGTTCCAGATCAAAAGTGATGGCCGCATTGGCGTGCAGAGACAGCAACGTGTGCCCGTCAGCATTGAAATCGACATCATCCAGTTTCGTCGAAAATTGCGAATTCACCGGTCCGAAACGCACCGCATCCCACACCTGGGCCGAGGTCTTCGGGACATTCTGAATCCGCAAGCCCGTCGAAGAAATCGGGGTTCCTTCGGGGCTGGCGTTGGGCACCACGACACCATCCACAAACCGCACGGTTGAACGCACAAAATGGTTGGGCTGGACGTTCTGCAAAACTCCCCGCAAAGCACTCTGCGGTTTACCCGTCAGAGGATCAATCCCCTCGCCCGGCTTACCCGTCATGTGGCCGTCACCACCGCCGACAATATCAGCCAGATCGATACGCGGACCACGCCGTTTGGCCAGCTCCGCAGCGACCTGTTGAATCTCCGCCCGCAGGGTCTGCTTACGCGCCTCCAGCTCACGCACTTCCTTGGCGCTGACATCTCGTTCGCCCCGTTTCACACCGGCAAACACCGCCCACAGGCTGTAGTAGTCGCGCTGAGGAATCGGATCGAGTTTGTGATCGTGGCAGCGAGCACAATTGATCGTGACTCCACACGCAGCTGTAATCACCTGCGTGACCATATCATCGAGATCATCCGCTCGCGCCGCCCGACGCAACACGTCGCTGCGCGTTTCGACCTGCCCCACAAAATCCCACGGCCCCGCGGCCAGAAAGCCCGTGGCGAGGACCGCATCGGGATCATCCGGCCGCAACACGTCACCCGCCATCTGATCGGTCAGAAAGGCGTTGTAAGGCATATCATTGTTTAAGGCGCGGACCACCCAATCACGATAACGCCAGGCATTGTCTCGACGTTGGTCGCGTTCAAAGCCGTGCGTATCGGCATAGTGAGCAATATCCAGCCAATGCCGAGTCCACCGTTCTCCGTAATGCGGCGACGCCAGCATGTCGTCGACCAGCTTCTCGTAAGCTCGGGGATTGGGATCGTTGACGAACGCTTCCACTTCGTCCGGAGTCGGCGGCAAACCGAGCAAATCAAAGCTCACCCGGCGAATCAAAGTGCGACGATCGGCTGCAGACGACGGCTGCAAATCTTTCTCGAGCAACTGGGCCAGCACGAACCGATCAATGGGGTTGAGAGACCAATCGGCATTGCCGACACGAGCCGCCGCGAGGGGAATGGACGGCACCGCGACCTTGGCCACAGGTTGCAGTGACCACCAGTCCTTGCCTGCCCGGGCGAGCTCATGAATGACGATCGACTCGGGCCATGCCGCCCCCAACGCAATCCAGCGTCGTAGCACGGAAACCTGTTGCGGGCTCAGCGGAGCACCGTCTTTGGGCATCTGTGGAGGCTTGCCCCCTTGAGATGTCACCAAGGTCAGCAGATCGCTTTCGTCCGGTTTACCGGCGACAACGTGACCATTATCTCGCAAATCGGAAATCGTCGAAAGGGAAATCTCACCCTTGCGGTTTTCCGAGTGATGACAGCGAACGCAATGTTGCTGTAGCAGGGGCACAACGTCCCGTGCGAAATCCACGGCTTTCTCGTCGGCCCACAATCTTCCGGGGCCGCCACCGAGTACCGCGACAGCCCAGCCGCACAGGAGCAGCCATTGAAACAGACTCCGCGGGTTGCGCAGCGAGCGCTGTCGCAAACCCGGAGTCACCTCGCACCGCGAGATCTCCTTTGCATTCGAACTGGTGAAGGAGAGCTGGAAATCATCCGAAGCCACCGGCCAGTTCGTCGTGCAAAGTCGATTCATTATTTCTCTTTAGATCCGCGTTTCTTGGGAGGAAAGACCTCTGATTCCAAGGCCTTCGCCCCAGACACCAAATGCTGTGCCATGGCAGCCGCGGCTTGATCGGGCTTGTTTGCAATCAAGCACTTCACAATCGCCAGATGTTCGGAGTTTTCGAACATTTCGCGATAGTCAGCCCGGGCTTCCCGGCGTTGATATCGTATATCACGCAGCGTCATGAACAAAATGCGATAACGTCGAATTTCATTCGCCAGACGCTCGTTGCCGCAATGATTGACGACCAATTCATGCAACCGAGTATCGTAATGACGCGTCTCTTTAATCCACAATAAACTGCGGCGAGCGGCCACCAGGCGCGACAATTCGCGGCTCAGTTCTTCGAGTTCCGGTTGCGGAATTCGGCCGCAGGCATAGCGAGTGGCTTCGGATTCGAGAATCCGGCGCAAGTCGTAAATCTCGCGCAATTGTTGCGGACCAAAGGGTCGCAACATGGCGCCGCGATTCGGCCGCAGCTCGACCATGCCGATTCCGGCGAGTTCCACGAGTGACTCGCGGATGGGTGTGACACTGACCCCGAGTTGGTCAGAGAGATGCTCGACGCGGAGTCGGGTTCCCTCTTCCAAACGGCCTTCGATCACCGACTCCAGAAGCCGTTGCGTCACGACTTGACGCTTCAAACCATGATCGGAAATCGACGCCAGCCCGACAATCGTGCTCATCACAAATTCCTCCACTGGGGAACGAATCCAACGTTCAACACGATGTTATCAACACCTGTGTAGGTGCCGCAATTGTCATATCCGCGGAATTTGTATTTTATATGGAAATTAGGGGTATACCCCTAGTTTAGATGTTAAATATAGTGGCAACTTTGCCCATTCTAAGGGGATTTCCCCTCTGTCCAATACGCCAGTACCTCTCCTGTGCGTTGCGCTTTTTACAACAAAAGCCTGTAATTTTGCGATTTGATCAGCATTTCCATGAATGAAACCGGGCCTGCCCCTCGCTCTCACGAGACGCACTGATCGACAAGACTTGGTAGTTCATACACCTGTCACCGCACTGCAACTTGCCACACAATTTCACTTGTTTGTTTGTATATATTTCACCACTCAGGACAGTACTATTCTAAATTCCACAACTATCCATTTGAATATATCCTTGACCACACTGTCCCGGGACGACACCGAGAAGAATATTGACCCGCAAAGTCTCTCTCGAATCAGAGGTCGATTTGCGATCTTCGCTGCCGAGAAAAGAGGCTTGTTCCGAACCGCGAAAGATCCGGAACCCGGCAATCAAACCCATTCTGCAAGAATTTTTCCCTTGGAGTGGGGAACGTTCGTTGTTGCGAAGAAAAATGGGGGCGAACAAGTCGTGATTGAGGCGAGCCCGGCGGCGTCAGCCCCGGGATTCGGTGGATCTATCCCATGGAAATAGAATCCGGGGGCTGACGCCCAATGGCACCCACATTGCTCCCCGACTCGTGAGCGGCACGGCGCTAGCCGCCGGTTTTTCAATGTTGTTGAGACACAAAAACCGGTGGCTAGCGCCATGCCGCTCACAAACTGAGTGCCATTGGGCTTGCCTGCGGAAGGTATTCACGTCTCTGAACGGCCGATATGATTGGGGGACTTGATTGACCCACATCTGTGCCCGAAAGAATTTTCTAACTTTCACTGTTGCCACGGGAGATACCATGCGAATCTGGGGAAAAGCTCTGCTGTTGAGTCTGGTTTTGTCGGTTGCCGGAACTCCGCTCCTCGCGGCGGACGACTATAAGCACGGCCCCGACTCCGTTCGCCAGGAAGGAGTGCCTCAGGGGGCGGTGACTCAACATCAGTGGAAGGATTCCAAAGTCTTTCCCGGAACTGACCGCGACTATTGGATCTACGTCCCCTCGCAATACGACAAAACGAAGCCCGCCAGTCTGATGATCTTTCAGGATGGGGGAGCCTATGTGAACGAGAAAAACGACTTTCGAGTCCCCGTCGTGTTTGACAATCTGATTCACAAGAAAGAGATGCCCGTCACGATCGGGATTTTCCTCAGCCCGGGTGCCGTTCCGGCCGCCGACCCCAATCAGAAACCCCGCAGCAATCGCAGCTTCGAATATGACTCGCTGGGCGACCAGTACGCGAAGTTCCTGATCGAAGAATTTCTGCCCGAGATCGACAAGAGCTACAACATTTCGAAAGACCCGGCCCAGCGCGCCATTTGTGGCATCAGCTCCGGCGGAATCTGTGCCTGGACGGTCGCCTGGGAGCGTCCCGACCAATTCGGAAAGGTGCTCAGCCATGTGGGCAGCTTCACGAATATTCGTGGCGGCAACGTCTATCCCTTCTTGATCCGCAAAACCGAACACAAGCCGATCCGGGTCTTCCTGCAGGAAGGCTCCGGCGACCTCGACAATCTACACGGCAACTGGCCCCTGGCCAACCAGGAAATGGCCGCGGCACTGAAATTCGCCAAGTACGACTACAAATTCGAATACGGCGACGGAGGCCACAACGGCAAACAAGGCGGCGCGATTCTCCCCGACTCGTTACGCTGGCTGTGGCGGGAGTAGTCCACTACGCAAGCGAGCCGGGTGGCGTATGCTCCCGGCTTCATCATCCGTGGCCTGACTCTCTGAGTCGGGTGTATTTCGCTGGAGGGAGACCCGACTCGGAGAGTCAGGCTACGGTCCACGGAATCCCGGGGCTTACGCCGCCGGGCTCGCCTGGATCAATATTTCGTCGGACCTGCTTAGCGGATAACGGATGACGTCGATCCACCCCGTCTTTCAGATCGACTTACCCAGGCCACCGTTTACCAACAGCACCCGAGCGACAACGCAATTCCTCTTTGCGCCTTCGCGGCTTTGCGTGAGAATTCAGCACTTCCCTACGTTCGTTTCGAGTTCCATCCGGAATCCCACTAGACCGGATTATTATCGTGCTTGATCGCCGTCCCTTTCGGTTTCTGCGCAGCTTGGGCCGTAGCCGCCAGATCGCCACCGTGCTGCTCAATTACGGCTTCGGTGACGTTGTCGAGCGGATGGGCTTATTGCGTTACCTGCAATGGGGCCGGCGGCTCCTGTTACGACGCCGCTCCGACCAGGAAACTCGTCTGACGCGGCCGCAGCGGATCCGCATGGCGTTAGAAGAGCTGGGGGCCACGTTCATCAAATTCGGGCAGGTGATCAGCACCCGCCCGGATCTCGTGCCGGCCGACGTCATCGCCGAGCTCAGTAAACTCCAGGAAGGAGTTCCCCCCTTCAGTTCCGAAACGGCCCTCGAAATTCTCGAGGCCGAGCTGGGCGGCCCCGTCAAAACCCTCTATGCCGAGTTTGATCCGCAGCCGCTGGCCGCGGGGTCACTGGGTCAAGTCCACCGGGCGCGACATTTTGACGGCTCACAGCTGGCCGTGAAGATTCGCCGGCCGCACGTCGTGCGAGACGTCGAACGCGACCTGGAGCTCATGCTGGAACTGGCCAGCATGGTCGAACGGCATCTGCCGGAAGCCGAGATCTTCGATCCCGTCGGACTGGTGACTCAGTTCTCCCGCTCCATCCGACGCGAGATGAACTTTTTCCGGGAAGCCCGGACGGTCGAAGAATTCGCCCGGTTGTTTTCCCACGACGCCACATTGACGGTCCCGAAGATCTATTGGGATTTGACCAGCGACGCCGTGATCACGATGGACTTCATCGACGGACTCCGCGTCACTGACCACGAGGGTTTAGCCAAGGCCGGATTGTCGTCGCAGGCCCTGGCCGCAAACGGCGCCCGCATCTTCTTTAAACAAGCCTTTGAACTGGGACTGTTCCACGGAGACCCGCATCCTGGCAACATCCGCATCATGCGGAACGGAACCTTGGGCCTGCTCGACTACGGCATGGTCGGACGACTGGAAGAAGATCGCCGCGAGCAGCTTGTCGATCTGTTTTTGTGCATCTCACAACGCAACGTCAAAGGGACGGTCGACCTGGTATTAGTCGTGGGAAAACCCTCACAGGAAGTCGACCGGGGATTACTGCTGTCGGACGTGCGCGACTTCATTGAATCCTACTACGGCATCGACCTCGAGCGGATCCGCATGGGGAAATTGCTCAGCGACTTCGTAGCCATCCTGTCCAACCACGGCATTCGTTACCCCGCCGATTTGATGCTGCTCATTCGCGCCACGATCACCTTGGAAGGTGTCGGACGGGAACTCGATCCCGAATTCAATCTGGCACAACACCTGGCGCCGTTCATCAAGCACGTCGTCCGTGAGCGTTACAACCCACGGCGAATGGCCCAGCGCTGGAAGTACGAAACCGAACGCCTGCTGGGAGCCCTGCACGATGTCCCGCTGCATATTGAACGGACACTGGGGAAGCTCAGTCGCGACGAATTGAAAATTCAACTCGAACACCGCAACCTGGATTACCTCGTCACAGAACTAGACCGTTCGGGCAATCGGATTGTGGTGGGAGTGGTGATGTCCGCACTGATCGTGGCTTCCGCGTTGATCGTCCGCTCGGGGACGATCTCGGGCATCAATTCCGCCTGGATCACAGTCCCCATCTTCGCCCTGTCGAGCCTGCTGGGCGTGTGGCTGGTCTACGGCATTTTTCGCAGCGGCCGGCTGTAAGAATTCAGAGCGACTCACAAGCCCCTGGAACACCACGGACCAGCTGAACTCAGTCGTGCATTCCGTCAGAAGAAGTTGCACCACGGAGACACGGAGAGCACTGAGTTTTGAAAGAGCGCTTCGTGACCGTGGTGGTCGAAGAAGAGTTTATTAGCCGTGGAAACACACGGATTGAACACTGAATAAGACAGCAGAGAGCCGTGTTGACAATCGTTTTCCACACCGCAATTCAGTCCCGACAGGGACGACAGAACCTAGCCGTGGGCGCAAGCCCACGGTCCTGTTCCACAGATAAAATCAAGCCCTGAAGGGGCGACACCTGGGGAACTACAGAGTGTCGCCCTGTCAGGGCTTTAGATCATTTTTATACGAGTCCGTGGGCTTGCGCCCACGGCTAGGTTCTGTCGTCCCTGTCGGGACTTAGGAAACATGCAGACGAACGGGATTCGTTAAGGACTCTTAGACGAAGGGCACCAAGTTCTCATGGAAAACTCAGTGCTCTTCGTGTCTCAATGGCGTGTTCACACGGGTGCTCGGATCTTGACGGCGGCATCTGCCAACAACTCCAATGAGCCGCAACCTCTTGTTCACTCCGCTCACCCAGATTCGAGAATCTGGGCTACCCGTTGAGCGTTCCCAATCCCATTAATAACGTGCCAGGTCGGCGGCCTGCTTGAGGTTCAAGCTGGAGACGATCTTCTGGGCTTCCAGCGTCATGAACCGCAATTCGCTGCCGATGGCGATGAATTGCCAGCCCTCGGCGATGCGTCGCTGCACATCGTCGACGGTCAACACGTGCAGGCCTACGGGGATGCCCAACTTCTTACCAATGGTCAAGACACGTTGCATCATCGCTTCGTGGGCTTCGGGAGTCGGATCGACTCCATCCGGACCGCGCATCTGGGCCTGCAAATCGTTCGGACCAATGAAGATCCCGTCCACGCCGGGCAAACTGTAGATCGCTTCGGCGTTGTCCACACCTTCTGGCGATTCCGTCTGCAAGATCACCAGGATCTCGTCGTTGGCGTACTTGTAGTAGTCACCCGGAGTGGCATCGAAGTTCAGCGAGTGCAAGCCACCACCCACCGAGCGATTGCCTTGCGGGGGATATTTGCACGCGGCGATGGCCACCTTGGCCTCTTCCACCGTGTTGACCATCGGCACGATGATTCCATGAGCCCCGGCATCCAGCGCCCGCTTGATGAGGTCATGGCTTCCCTTGGGAACACGACACAGGGGAACTCCACCCGCGTCGGCGATGCAACCAAACAACAATGACGCTTCATCCCAATCGATCGGCGAATGTTCCATGTCGATCGTCAACCAGGGAAAACCAACACGGGCCATCACGCGGCCAGCGAAGACGCTTCCCAGAGACAGCCAGGTTCCGACTTGAGGTTGCCCAGCGCGAAGTGCCGCCTTAACCGGATTCTTCTTCATTGTCTGTGTTCTTCTCGAAATTAAAGGGATCGAACGCGGAAACGGATTGCTGACAGAATTCGGCAGCCCAACCGCAGGGTGAGAATTTTTTTATCAAGGTGGGACAGGCCCGAACGAAGTCCTTGCGGGCCTTAAACAATGTCGCGAAACCCAGCCCCGGGGGCAAGTGCTGGGGGAAGGAAATGACGAATGACGAAACCAGAATGACGAATCAATGACCAATGTCCCAATGACGAATTCAGGGCAGCAGGCTGAAATGTTTCGGGTTTTGTCATGCGACATTCTCTCGTCATTCTGGTTTCGACATTCGTCATTTCCCCCCTCCCGCCTCCCCCGTTATACTGGGTTTTTGATTGTTTCGAGCTTGCCTTCAAGGATTTGCACTATGTCCGCGCTCCAGGTTACCGGTATTGATCACGTCACTCTGGTCGTCGCCGATCTGGAGCGGACTCGTCGGTTTTATTGTGATCTGCTGGGCATGCGAGTCGTGGAGCGTCCCGGGTTTCCCTTCCCGGGTTCCTGGTTCCAAGTCGGAAATCAGCAGATCCATCTGATTGAAGCTCACGAAGGAAGTGCCCCCGCGGGGTTCCCGGCCCCGGCTGAATATGTCCGTCCCGGCCGAACCTTCCACTTCGCCTTCGAACTCGCCGACGCCACGATCGTCCCCGACATCCTGAAAGCTCACGGAGTCGAAATGAAAGGCGAACCCCGCCACCGCCCCGACGGCTGCCTGCAAGTTTTTTGCATGGACCCCGACGGCCATGTGGTCGAAGTTTTTTCGCGGCCGAAAACCTAGTTGAAGCAGTTCGCGCACGAACGAATCGTGGCGGAATGCCGACGCATTCCGCCCTCAATCGGGTAGCCCAGATTCTCGAATCTGGGTGAGCGAAGCGAACAAGAGGTTACGGCCCTGCAACCTCCGAATGTAACTCATCGCGTGCCCACCACAGGTCGAACACGACAACAATTCGGACGGCCAATCCGGCTTCTCCAACCCGATTTGTAGCCTCTTCATCAGGCCTTCACTTGCCACTCAGGTGAGCTTCATCGATCGTCAACAATCGGCCGTCGGGGCACTGCAATCTATTCTGGCGGAACTTCGCTTTGCCAAGCAGCCGCTGCCAGATGTTTAGGCGAAGATCTTCTCGCCCGCATTCTGATCTCGCCGCGTGTTTGTAAGCTCATCCTGTTATGGCATAGATGCTTATCGTGATCGCTGCGTTCTCATTGGCCCTCTGGCATGGGAATTGCCTTCTAATGATTTCGTAACAATCGCGGCCTAACAGCCGTTCTTAATGCGCGCTCGACGCTGGTTGTCATGGACTAATAGTGCGCCAATTCGCGAAGTGCTCCGCCGAAAATATGCCGCAGGGTTTGCGGTGTTGAAACATCTCTTGGATTGAGATTTCGGACTGTCGCGGATAATCCTGAGTTTGTTTTCAGAGGGACGGTACGTATTGATGAAGGGCACAACAACGACAGTTAAGCATGGATATCTCGTGGACATGGACGGGGTCCTTTACCGCGGCCCGGAAATGATTCCCGGTGCCGATGTGTTCATCCGTCAGCTACGAGCACGGCAGATTCCGTTTCGCCTGCTCACTAATAACAGCCAGCGAACACGGCGGGACGTCGTCGCCAAGGTGGCGCGTCTGGGAATTGAAGTCGAAGAAGAACACATCTTCACCAGCGCAATGGCAACCGCGCGCTTTCTGGCTCGACAAAAACCAGGCGGCACGGCGTATGTCATCGGTGAAGGAGGCCTGCTGACGGCACTCCATCAGAACGGCTTCACCGTCGTCGATCATGAACCCGACTATGTCGTCGTCGGCGAGGGTCGCACGTTCAATCTGGAAATGGTCGAAGCGGCCGTACGGATGATTCTCGACGGTGCGAAGTTGATCGCCACCAATCTGGATGCCAACTGCCCCACTCAGAACGGGCTGCGGCCCGGTTGTGGAGCCATGGTCGCCATGCTGGAACTGGCAACAGGCATCAAGGCCTTTAGCGTGGGAAAACCCAGCCCGGTGATGATGCGGATTGCTGGTGATGAACTGGGGCTGGCCCCCGACGAAATCACCATGATCGGTGACACGATGGAAACCGATATCCTCGGCGGGGTGCAGTTCGGATTCCACACCGGGCTCGTGCTCAGCGGTGGCACACGTTCTGAAGATCTGACGAAGTTCGCGTATCGGCCCGAGGTGATCGTGGATTCGGTCGCCGAATTCACCGAGTTGCTGGACCAGTCGGGCTGGCGCCCCTTGTGGTCGACAGGAACGACCGAACGCCGGACCGGGCGAGAAAAACGGATCGCCCTGCCCGCCATTCACTCCGCTTAAACCACCTTACCCCAATAGAAAACACTCTGACCGCATCTTGCAGTCGGAGTGTTTTTTATTTTTTTTCATGTCGCGTGGAGTCTCACCCGGGTCGAGCGGTTTGGCATCAAATTTTTATCAGCATCGACGTTCCCTGAACACAGAATGAGCCCGTCCAGTGAGCAATAAAAGAGGTGCTCGCTCATCTGAAGAGCGAACACCTGAAGTTCTTCCTGAGTCCCGATAGGGACGACAGAACCTAGCCGTGGG
>JAZKFE010000438.1:13603-14396 GCA_040386595.1 Planctomycetota bacterium
TTTTATACGAGTCCGTGGGCTTACGCCCACGGCTAAGTTCTGTCGTCCCTATCGGGACTAGAATGCGATCACGCAGATCCTTCGTCAGCGAGCCTCTCACTGAAACAAAGCGACAACCTCTACTCGAAGAGCGCCTTCCCTGTCGGCGGAGCTTGCTCAAGGGGAGTCTTCGCGGGCGGTTCGGCGGGAACGGTTTTGGGGGCTTCCTTGACGGGGGCCGCTTCGTCACCCGACGTCAGCTGAATGCGGCCGGTGGTTTCGTCGGCATCAGGCCCCTTGGCGATGGTGCGCGGAGTCGAGGAGTTATTCGCCGCACTCCGTCTGAAACCTTTGTGGCTGCCCGCCAACGGTATTCCGTTGACGGCCGAACGAGTCGCGTTCTGCCGATTGAGTGCCACACCGCCGCTGGTGAGAACCCCTTCCATGGGGCTCGAACCGGCCCCCAGGGACATCTCCACCTCTTGCTCCATTGTGCCTTGGCGATACGGCCCGACACCCATCACGAACCAATTATTATCATCCGCCATAGACAGCGAGACGCCGCCGATGGGCAACTCCGTTTGCGTCTTGGCATCAATGGCCACGATCCCCAGTTTCGCAAACGCGGATTGCCGCGAGCGCGTGATCAGTTTCAGATCTGGCAAGGTCACCATGCCCGGCAACGAGATACCGGGTACTCCGAGGAAAGCATCCGAAATATCGGTACCGACACCGCCGCTGCGCAGCTCCAGAACGATGTCTGCTTCTTCCGGCTTCACAGTCAAATGCCCGCCCGCGTGGACCACGTGGTGGC
>JAZKFE010000439.1:0-4222 GCA_040386595.1 Planctomycetota bacterium
GAAAGACTTAGCGGTTCGGCAGGAGCCTCACCCTCCCAGCGATTCGAATCGACACGAAATTCAAAATCCCTCACGGCGCTGTCCAATGGGGCGCGGCTCCGTCAGTTCCCAAAAAACCTCCTACACGAATCATCACTGTGCGTAATATCCGCTTCAAACTGGCCTATGACGGCACCGATTTCTGCGGTTGGCAGGAGCAGACGAACGGATTGGCCATCCAGTCGGTCGTGTCTGCCGCCATTGAAAAAATCACGCTGGAGAAACCGGTGTTGATGGCCGCTGGCCGGACCGATTCGGGGGTGCATGCCGTGGGGCAGGTGGCTCATTTCTTCACGGAAAGCCGCATTCCCGCCGAACGACTGGGGTTTGGAGTCAATTCTCTGATCCCCGACGCGATTACCGTGCTCCATGCAGAAGACGCCCCGCTGTCGTTTCATTCGCGGTATCACGCTGTGCGGAAACGGTATCGCTACGTCATCGACAATGCCCGGTGCCCATTGCCCTTCTTGCGGCGATTTAGCCATCATGCTCGGAACCGGCTGGATGTCGCAGCGATGCACCGTGCGGGGCAGGAGTTGGTAGGGACTCATGATTTTCGAGCCTTCGAAACTCAGTATCCCAACCGTGACAGCAGCGTCCGCACGGTGATGGAATTGACCATTCAACGCTATTCCACCTGGCCCATTTCCATGTCCGCGGGGGGCAATCCCGGCCTGCCGGATGAAGCCGGAGACTGGGTCTGCCTGGACATCGTGGCGGATGGATTCCTCTATAACATGGTGCGGTGTATCGCCGGAACGCTGCTGGAAGTGGGACGTGGAAAATGGACCACTGACGACGTTTTACGGATCCTCCACGGCCAAGATCGCCGCGTGGCGGGTATTACAGCCCCCCCGCAGGGGCTGTTTCTCGTACAGGTCGACTACGAGTAGCTAGACTGGGTAACTTATTACTCTTTAAACAGTTGAATCGACACCAAGGCACGAGATTGGGGCTTAGACGAGTTGTCTCGCCAGGAGACTTCTTGACATTTCGAGCTGGACTGGATGTAATTCGAAGGTGATGGGAACGGTTCGTCGAAGCAGTGCAGCATGCCGGGTTGGGGAATCTGGCAGCACAGTGGAGACGAAGTGGTCCGATCAATCACGCCGGAGCCGCGATCAAGGCAGCTCCCGTGGTGTGTTGTGGCTGGGTGACACGCTTTCCTACCTTTGACATGCAGCGTCTGATTTTTGAAATCGTGTGACCCGCATCCGCGTATTGCGTGGATGTGCAATTGCATTTACGTAGCACTTTAACACCAACCAGTGATTCGCTCGCCTTAACCTTAGGGCTGTGCTGATTGTCCGGTTGTTGACTGATACTGAGCATCGTTCGTCACTTGAGAACCTCACCTTTGGGCTGGGGAGCGACCGATAAACAGTGAGTACTGAAGTCTTTGCGACTGTCTTGATTACCCCGGCTGGGAAACTTGGGTATTCAGGGTTAGTAGTGGAGATTGCAGTTTCAGGTGCTTTAAGACCATCTAAGAAAGATGGGTCAAACTTGACCAGCACGGAGCGTTGGTCGGGGAAAGTATCTGTATCCGCCTCGAGTGGGGACCAACTCGTGGCGCCGTAGTCCATAGGGTGTGGCTATGACGGCTGAATATTCGATACCCCGAGTCGTGATCACCGGCGTCGGTGTTGTATCACCAATCGGAATTGGCAACGATCTGTTTTGGGACAACTTGGTGAATGGTCGCTCAGGGATTGATATCCTGCGTGCCTTTCCCGGGTTAGATGTTCCATCCAAGCTCGCGGCTGAAGTTCGTAATTTTGATCCTCTCGACTACATCCGGCATAAAAAAATGCTGAAGGTGATGTCGCGGGACATCCAATTGGGTGTGTCGGCCGCCGGACTGGCGATGACCGATGCCAAATTGGGTCTCAATGGGATCGATCCCGAACGGCTGGGCGTGGAGTTCGGTGCGGGCCATATTTCGATCACTCCCGAGGAATTGGGACAAGCGGCGGCTTCTTGCACCGACGAAGATCGGTTCGAGTTTACGCGGTGGGGCGAAGACAGCATGGGGCAGATTGCTCCGCTGTGGTTGCTGAAGCACTTGCCGAATATGCCCGCCTGTCACGTGGCGATCGAACATGACGCCCGCGGCCCCAACAACACCATCACTTGCCGTGACGCTTCGGCGCTGCTGGCTTTGGATGAAGCGGTGCGGGTGATTCAGCGTGGTTCCGCCGATGCCATGATTGTGGGAGCTTGCAGCTCCAGCGTGCATCCGGTCGATATCACCCGCTTGAATCTCTACGATCACCTGTCGCGACGCAGCGATGACCCCCAGAAGGCTTGTCGTCCGTTCGATATGGAACGGGATGGCATGATTGTGGGCGAAGGGGCGGCTTGCTTCATCATCGAACGCTATGACCACGCCTTGGCCCGCGGTGCCGACATTTATGCCGAGATCCTGGCTGTTGCCGGTGGTTGTGACGGCGGTGGACCGGCCAACCGAGCTGGTGGCCGTGGCATCGTGCGAGCTGTGCAGGCCGCGTTGAAGAAGGCGCAGATTGATCCTCGCGACATCGGGCACATCAATGCCCATGGCAAGAGCACCGTCGAAGATGACTGCGTCGAATCTCGGGCCTATCACGAAGCCTTGGGAAGTGCCGCTGAGAAGATT
This sequence comes from Planctomycetota bacterium, assembly GCA_040386595.1. Classification (GTDB taxonomy): domain Bacteria; phylum Planctomycetota; class Planctomycetia; order Planctomycetales; family Planctomycetaceae; genus JAKFVC01. The sequence goes on from JAZKFE010000439.1 coordinate 2,678, forward strand.
CCGGTGACGGCATTGAAGTCCTACTTCGGCCAGTTCGATGCGGGCAGCGGTGCCGTGGAACTGGCAGGCAGTGTGCTTGCTCTGAAGCATGGCATTGTGCCGATGACGTTGAACTATGAGACACCTGACCCCAATTGCCGGGTGAACGTCATCCATAGCGAACCGTACCGGCTCCGTAGCCACATCGCCATGAGCGTCAATCGGACCAACGTCGGCCAGAGTGCCGCGACCATTATTCGGGCGATCTAGTCGTTCTATACGGCTCGGTCCAGCGTTTACTGGGAGGGTGAGGCTCCTGCCGAACCGCTAAGTCTTGTGGGTTTGGCTCCGATTACGGTTCGGCAGGAGCGTCATCGATCCGATGACGCCAAGTCGGCTGAGTATCACCGCTTGATGTGCTCTGTTAGCCCAACCAGTTCATGGTGTGACTCAGAGAGTCGGGCTACGGGACATCGTCATGTCGTTCGTGCAGCAAAATCGGGCCGCCTGGAATCACCTGGCGGAAACTGGCAGCGTATTTGCCAAGGTCGCCACCGACGCCGAATGCGCCGAGCCACTGAAGATCCTCGATGGCCGCAATTGGCTCCCCCCGTCAGTACGTGGGATGGACGTGCTGTGTTTGGCTGCTGCTGGCGGCTGGCAATCGATCCTGTATGCCAGTGCCGGGGCCAACGTCACCGTGTTCGACATCAGCCCGTCGATGCTGGCGCTAGACCGTCGTGAGGCTGATCGACGGCAATTAAAGGTGCGAACCGTTGAAGGTTCGATGGACGATCTCGCGGCATTTGCGGATGCCAGTTTTGATATCGTGCACCAGCCTGTCAGCACGTGCTACGTCGCCAATCTGGCCAAGGTCTATGGCGAGATCGCTCGCGTGTCGCGGCACGGGGCGGTCTACATCAGCCAGCACAAGCAGCCGACAAGTCTGCAGATTGTCAGCCGGAATGAGCGCAATCAATATGTGATTGGAACTCCCTACTACCATCAGGGACAACTGCCGCCGGCAACGGATACGTCGTATCGCGAGCCGGGAGCGACGGAGTTCATGCATCGCTGGGAGCAACTGGTCGGCGATTTGTGCAGCGCGGGGTACGTGATCGAGGATCTGCGAGAACCCTATCGCGGCGACCCGATGGCGCTGCCGGGCGACTATCATCACCGCGGTTGGTTCATCGCTCCGTATTTGCGCATGAAAGCCCGCCGAGTCCGCCCCGAATCCACCAACGCGGCGACTCCGAAGCTGTGGACTCCAGGTTAGCTGAATTGTTCCTTGCGAACATCGACGCAGTCGATGGGTAGCCCAGATTCTCGAATCTGGGTGAGCGCAGCGAACAAGAGGTTACCATTTTTGAGGGCCAGCGATCACCTAAGTTCTTCGAAATTCCGACTTGAAGATACCACGAGCGACTGCATTCGCTCCCTGTTGGTCTTCATCCACGAATGTCTCCTGGTCAAAGACCAACAGGGAGAATGAAATTCGGAAATCGAAGGAGCCACAACCTCTTGTTCGCTCCGCTCACCCAGATTCGAGAATCTGGGCTACCC
>JAZKFE010000440.1:0-2436 GCA_040386595.1 Planctomycetota bacterium
CGGGTGGGGCTGTATTTAGACTCAGATACAGCCCCACCCGGCGACGACAGTCGCGTTCAGCTCGCGGAGCGAGCAACGACTATGGGCGAACAGAAACGTGAGACGCTCTACTTCTTCTTGGCCTTCAGCAGGCCTTGCACGACTTTATTGACGTCGGCGTAAGTAAATGCTTCTTCGTTGGTCTTCAGGTTTTCGGCCGATTCGCTGTCGAAGCGTTTCACGAGCTTTCCGTCGCGACCAAACACATAAACCGCGGGGATGGACGACAGCTCGATTTTCTCGAACAGCTCATCCGAGGGGACGTTCAGCAACACGTTATCAAAGCCCGCCTCTTGTTCCTGCAGGAATTTCAGGACGCGTTCGCGGTAGTATTCCGGCGGTTTGTTCTTGCTGCCGGCGTAGTCGGTCGAGACCGAAATGCAGGCCACATCTTTTCCGTGGGCCTGGTGCAGCTTCACGAGGTTGGGGAATTCTTTCATACAAGGATCGCAGGACGTCGACCAGACGTCCATGACGACGATCTTCCCCTTGTTTTTCTTGACGATCTCCAGGCTTTCTTCCCAATTCAGGATCTTCACTGAGACGGCCGCAGTCTTCGGGGCTTGTGCCGAGAGTGAGCGTACCAAGGCCAGCGAGAGCAAGCAGATTCCAAATCCCGCCCAGAGAACTCGTCTATTTCGCAACATGGTTGTGTTCCTGTGTTGATCCGTCGAAGAGAAACCGTCCTGCATTGTGGTGTACCAGACCGCGATATCGCAGGGCAAGCGCAGCTGTGTGGGCGGTCGGTATCGCGTAGCCTGACTCTCTGAGTCGGGTCCTCTTCGTCTTCTTCGGAAAAAGAACCCGACTCAGAGAGTCAGGCCACACCTCGACTATTCCGGCTGACGCCCTGCGATAATCTCTGCGACGTGCATCACCTTCAGCGGCTTTTTATCGCGTCGCAACAAGCCTTGCAGATGCATCAGACACGACATGTCCATGGCCGTCATGACCTCGGTGCCGTTGCGTTCGTGATCGTGAATGCGGTCCTGTCCCATCATGCACGAAATGGCTTCTTCGTTCACCGCGAACGTCCCGCCAAACCCGCAGCATTCATCGGGGCGAGTCAACTGGGTGAACTCAATCCCTTCCAGTGACTGCAGCAACTGCCGAGCCTTGCTGTGTGACGGTCCGACGATTTCGCTGGAGCTGCCCAGACGCAATTCACGCAAACCGTGGCAGCTTTGGTGCAGGCCGACCTTGTAGGGGAAGCTGCCGGTCAGGCGTTCCACTTTCAGGACATCCACCAGGAATTCGCAGAGTTCGAATGTCTTATCCCGGACGGCGTGGAATTCGGCTTCGCGGCCATGAAAGTATTCCTCGTAGTGCTTGCGGACCATGGCCACGCAGCTACCCGAGGGACAGACTATATAGTCATAGGGCTTGAACAGTTGGACGAATCGCTCGGCCAATGACTTGGCATCGGCCGTGCAGCCGGTATTCGCCATGGGCTGGCCACAGCAGGTTTGCCCCTCTGGATACTCGATTTCGAGCCCGTATTTTTCGAGAACTTCGACCGTTGCCATCCCGACTTGCGGGTAAAATTGATCGATGTAACACGGGATAAACAGCCCGATACGCGGCATTCCAGACCCCTTCCACGACAAATGACTTTTCCACTCTCTCCATTCTAGCGAACGCAGCAATCCAGGGTCGAGGCTGCGGAATCGGGGTGATGCTGGTATTGGTGATTGCTTGGTGATTTGAGCGTTTTACGGGAATACTCGTGCCGAATTCGCTTCTGCCTGTAACCGACGGCGAGAATTGCCGGTATCATTTTCCGGTGACGATCTGTCCCCGAACTTCTTAAAAAATAGACACCTTCCGGAATCAAGGAGCATTTCGTGATTCGTCGATGCGTTCGCGCCACGGTGGCAGTTGTGTGCACGGTGGCCCTGCTCTGCAGCGGTTTCGCCGTCAACCAACTTCCGGCTCAAGAAAAGAAACAGGCCAAAGGCCAGCCGTTCCTGGTCGTTAGCGTGGCCAGTTTTGAACGGCTGATGGAGGACGCCGACTTCATGTTTGCGTCGGCCGGTCGCCCGGAACTGTCCGAAATGATCGGCGGAGCTCTCTCCAATGTTCGTGATCTGAAAGGTTTGAACCGCGACTCGGCCGCCGGCCTGCTGCTGTTTCTGGATGGATTGACGCCGCAGCCGATCGGGTTTGTCCCGGTCAAAGACATCGACGAGATGTTGAAAACGGTCACGGTGGGGCCGGTCTCGACGAATAAGATCGAAGAGGGCTTGTACGAAATCCGCGGCCCCAATCAGTCAGTCTTCGCCAAGATTAGCGGTGACTACGCTTTTATCGCTCGCAATCAGGAAGCTCTCGAGCGAGATCTTTCTGACCCCGCGCAATACACACGGCGTCTGTCGGCCAGCTATGACGTTGCCGTTT
>JAZKFE010000440.1:2446-12964 GCA_040386595.1 Planctomycetota bacterium
TTCGTTGAATTTGCGAGCGATCCCGAAGGCCAGTCGTGACTTGCTGCTCGATTTTCTACGAGCCAGCACCGAAGCCAGCCTGCAGCAACGAGATGAAGAGCCCGATTCGGTCTACCGCATCCGCAAAGCGGCCGGGATTGCCAATCTCGAAAGCACCGAGATGTTTTTCACCCAAGCCGAAGAGGCCACGATTGGTTTCAACGTCTCGGCTGAGGACAAGGCGGCCTTCCTGGAATTGGTCATTACAGCTGATCCCAAGAGTGCCTATGCCAAGTTGTTGAATGAGCTGGGGACCTCTCGCAGCCGGTTCACCCCGTTGTTGAGAAACTCCGCTCCGTTGACGGCTTCAGCATCCACGATGGTCGACAAGAACGGCCGCAAGTTCCTCAAGGAATTGATGGACGTCGCGGAGAAGGAACTGATCGGCCAGTTGGATAAACCGGCTGCCAAGGGTGAGACCAAAGCGAGTCCTATCGCAGAACTCTTTAAGTCAGTGCAGACGTCCGTTGCAGAAGGCAAGCTCGACTTCGCCGCCCAATTCCTGGGTGACCCACCCGGCCCGTTTACGTTTGCGGGCGGCGTTCAGATTGCGGAGACGGACAAATTCAACGTCGGTCTGACCGAGATTTTCGAGCGTTTGAAGGGCAAGTCGGAATTCGAAAGCGTACAGACCAATATCGCCGAGCATCGCGGCGTCATCCTGCACCGTTTGCAGGGTAAGGGCGTCCCCGAGAATGCCAATCGGTTGTTCGGAAAAGACCATGGTCTGTACATCGGAGCCGGAAATGGAATCCTGTGGTTCGCGATTGGCGCCGAAACCGCATTGCCCACGCTGAAGACCATGATCGACACCGTGACCGACGCTCCGCCCGATGACAATCCGGTGATGCCGGCCCAAGTTGTGGTGCACCTCTCCAGCTGGTTGGGCATCATGGCGTCACCCGATGGTAGCGTCAGCCCGATGGTCGAATTAATGCAGGAATCCTTCGCTGGCGGGGGCGGAACGATTCGCGCCGAACTCAAGCCGATCCCCGACGGCATGCAACTGCGACTGAACGCAGATGAGGGTTTGATTCGCCTGGTCGGCAAGGCCATCGGGAAACGAATTGACCGAAAATAACCAAAATCGGAGCTAAAAATTCCAGGGGGCAGGTCCATTTATGTCATAATGGATCTGCCCCTTTTTTGTTCCCGGTATCCTTATCCACCGAAAGAGCAGTCGATTCCTGATGATCAATGCCTTCTTTTTAAGTGCGGGGATGATTTGTCAGTTCGTTGGCGTGATGCTCGTCTACTTCTTCGCGTTGGCGGCCGACATTGATGAAACCCAGAACCCTGGTGATAAAACAGGGGCCAATACGGCACGGGTCTACGAGGTCCCTGCTGGAGATAAACTGGCCGATATCGGAATCCGCTTCCTGGTGCTGGGTGCTCTTTTGCAGCTGGCGGGCTGGATTCTCTAAATCTTGTAGGTCAGGCTGTGCCTGACGCTCCTGGAATCGTCTCAAAACGCCGCAAACAACGATCGTCAGGCACAGCCTGACCTACGGTGTTGATTCACATCGTTGGTATTGTGAATGAGTGAATCACCATGTCAGGTCAGCTCGAAATCACCTTGCGGCTGGGATGTTTTTCAGGTGTCCTGCTGCTGATGGCACTGTGGGAGATTTTTGCTCCGCGTCGTGCATTAACGGTTCGTAAAGCGCCACGTTGGGCCAGCAATCTGGGGCTGGTCGTGTTGAACGCGCTGCTGGCCCGGTGGTTCGTTCCCATTACACTCGTGGGTGCGGCGCTGGTCGCTGAGTCCAAAGGTTGGGGGCTGCTGTATCTCGTTGATTGGCCCTGGTGGTTAGAGTTCGCTGTGGCCATTCTGGCGTTGGATCTGGCGATTTATCTGCAGCATGTGATGTTCCATGCCGTCCCTGCGTTCTGGCGGTTGCACATGGTGCATCATGCGGACCTGGATTTCGACGTCACTACCGGGCTCAGATTTCACCCGCTAGAAATCGTGCTCTCGGCCTTTATTAAACTCGCCGCAGTCGTCGTCCTAGGGCCATCGGCTCTGGCCGTCGTGATCTTTGAGGTGATACTCAACGCGACCTCCATGTTTAATCACAGTAATGTGCGTATGCCAGGCTGGCTAGATCGTCTGTTACGCTGGATTGTTGTCACGCCAGACATGCATCGGGTTCATCATTCGGTGATCCGGCAAGAGGCGAATAGCAATTTTGGCTTCAATGTGCCGTGGTGGGATTTTTTATTAGGCACATATCGCTCGCAGCCCACCGCCGGGCACGAGCAAATGACAATTGGAGTCTCTCATCTGCGTGACGAACGGCAGGTCGACCGGTTGCCCTCGATGTTGGCCATTCCGTTTTGTTGCGACCTCGGAATGTATCCCACGAATGGCAAGCCGTCAGGGAAAGAGAAATAGTTAGGTCTCTTTACCGATCGCAAAGAATGCGGTTGGCCTGTGGATTCGGGTTTGCACAGAACTTCCCTGAAAGGGAAGGACAGCATAGCCCAGGGTCGCTCGGTACGCCGAGCGCACCCTGGGTTAGATCCCTCGTATGTTCTCAACCCTGAAAGGGTTGCACCCGCAATTGGACTCACCGAAGTGAAACCCTTTCAGGGTTTCTCCATCTTTTTGATCGTGTACCCAGGGTGCGCCGTGAGTACTCGGCGACCCTGGGCTATGTTGTGTATCCCCTTCGGGGAATAGAGATTTGCGAAGGTTGCTAGCTGAAGACCTAAAGTGATTTTTTGCTTACTCCATAAACTCGTTTCATTCAACGAATTCAGCTCCGCCGAATCTCCTCGGCCTCTAATCGTCTGTGGTCGGCTTCGCGGTACCGTAGACGGATTACCGGTACTAAACTTCCTAAAGAGATAACACAAACAAAGCCTACTAAAATAAGTGGATAATAGACAAAAAAAGGTTGCCTCAATAACAGCGCGACGATACCTGCGACTAAAGAAATCCCCCCAAATCCGATGATGGTTGCGGCGAGTCCATAGACCAAGCCTTTAAGTTTCCCTTTAGGGGCATAGATTCCGGCGATGGTTCCTAGGATACCACCCAAAATACCGACAACGCTTCCCGCCACGCCCCCGATGAGGCCGGCTTGTTGAGCGGTCCACCAGTAATTCATGTTGCACCCTTCTCTTGAGTGGAATTGTCTGCGCTTTGCTGGCCCAAGAGATCCTGAACTAAATCGCGAACGGAACGCGCTCCGGCAGGCAACATTTCGCCACGCTCGACCAATGTGGCGAGCAGCTCGTTGAGTCGATCCGGCGGCTTTCGGCTGACTACTGCCTGTAGCCGCTCAATGACCCGATCCAACCGCAATCGAATGGTCGGATATGTCACTCCGTAAGCCGTTGCCAAGTCTTTCAAAGAGCCGGATCTGAGGACCAATTCCACAATCAGATCCAAGTCTTCACGAGGCAGTGCCGCAAGAGGATGGCTCAACAGCTTGTTTTCATTTTCTAAGCTCATATTTCACAATGTTAAAACGAACTTTCGTTTTACGCAAGTTAATTTTCGTAAAATTAAAATGAGGGGGCGGAAATGAAAGAGAGGGCGGTCGGGTCTCGGAGCTCGTGAGGGTATGCTGGTGGTGTTTTGGGGCACGTTTGAGTCGTGGCTATTGGAAGCGTTTTCCTTTTACCCTTGGCTCGAAATACTGCCGTCAGGCACAGCCTGACCTACGTCTTGCGACGCGGTTTCAGCGTCATGGGGATCCGCATCGAGTGCTGCTTTGGTGGAGCTTAAGATCTGCTCTGACAACTGGGGGTCGTCGACAGCTCGGGCCAGGACGATTGCCCCGACCAGGGATGCCATTGTGGCGAGGGATGTTTCGAGGTCTTGGGCGGGTGATGCGGTGTGTGAGTACTCCGCCAGAATCTTCGCCAGTTGCCGCACTCCATCGGTGAATGCCTGACGCGTGTTCGGATCTTGCCGCACGACTTCGGTGGCCAGCGCAGCCAGCAAGCAGCCCTCACCCACGTGGCGCAGATGTTTGGGCCCGAGATAGTGCTTGATGATTGCGGCGCGGGGGGCCTTCGCAGTTGCCGCGTTTCGGCCAATCCGTGTCCAACGCCGCGCTGACTTGGTAAGCGAATGGGTACACGTGGCCGCGACTAAAGCTTGTTTGGACTCGAAATGGCCGTACAGACAGCCGTGCGTCAGCCCCGTTTCTTTCATCAGATCGGCAATGCCAATGCCGTCAATTCCATGCTCGCAAAACATCTTCGACGCCATGTCGAGAATCTTTCCGCGATTGAGTGCTGACTGCGCTTTACTGACTCTCATTGTGAACCTTCGGACTCTGGCCCGTGTCAGTAGACCCTTTACATGATGCTCGTAATTTATACAATCATTACGAGTATAATCAATACGATGCTACGACGGCTTGGATGAAACCATTGTAGTAGGCTGCGAAATTCCCGCGTAGCGAGTGCCTCCGTGGCGGGATAGAGATCAGAGCCGGAACGAAATGTCAGAGAATTCCAAGTCGAAGCGATTGCACTACGCCTGGATTGTGGCCGGCGTGACGTTTTTCATTCTGCTGGCAACCGCGGGCGTACGGTCGGCACCCAGCGTGCTGATCGTGCCGTTAGAAAAAGAGTTTGGTTGGGACCGAGCCACAATTTCTATCGCGATCTCGGTCAATCTGCTGCTATATGGGCTGATTGGTCCGTTTGCTGCCGCGTTGATGGGCCAGCTGGGGATTCGCAAGACGGTCCTGCTCTCGTTGGCCGTGGTAACAACAGGTGTTGCCCTGACGACGCAAATGACCACCTCCTGGCAGCTAATACTGCTTTGGGGAGTGGTTGTCGGTGGGGGAACCGGCATGACTGCGTTGGTTCTGGCGGCCACGATTGTGAACCGTTGGTTTGTCACACAGCGCGGCGTTGTACTGGGAGTGTTGACCGCCAGCACGGCTACGGGACAGTTGGTGTTTTTGCCGTTGATGGCGTACATCGTACAGGAACTCGGTTGGCGGTCGGCGATTATGGTTGTCGTCGGTGCGTTGGCTCTGGTGATTCCGCTCGTGGCCTTTTTCTTGCGGGATTGGCCGTCGGACCTGGGGATGCGACCCTATGGAGATGCGGATGGAGCCCCCATCAACACCGCGGCTTCAACCACCAATCCCGCACTCGAAGCCATTTACGCGTTGCGAGACGGTTTGCGTTCTCGTGACTTCTGGTTGTTGTCCGGCAGTTTTTTTGTGTGCGGTGCGAGTACCAATGGACTGGTCGGAACGCACTTAATTCCTGCGTGTCTGGACCAGGGGATTCCTGAAGTTCGGGCGGCGGGTTTGTTGGCCATGATGGGCCTGTTTGATCTGGCGGGAACGACCGCGTCGGGGTGGTTGTCAGATCGCGTTGATAATCGCGTTCTGTTGAGTTGGTACTACGCCCTGCGAGGTCTGTCGTTGATCTATCTGCCGTTCGGGCTGGTGGATCAGTCGTGGGGGCTCACCATGTTCGCCGTGTTTTACGGACTGGATTGGATTGCCACCGTTCCCCCCACGGTTCGTTTAACGGCCGATACATTTGGCCGAGCCCGCGCTGGTATCATGTTTGGATGGATCGTGGCCGCGCATCAATTTGGGGCGGCGACGGCGGCATTTGGAGCCGGGGCCATTCGTTCGTGGAGCGGAAACTACGAACGTGCGTTTCTGACTTCTGGAGCCTTGTGTCTGATCACGGCAGCGATGGTGTTGCAGATTCGCCGTGTCTCGGCGACTCCCGATAATAATGACGCCACGCAACTGCCCGAATCGAATACCAATCTGAGTGTCGAGGCGGTCGGATGAAGAACCTGGTGACAGTGTTGCTGCTGGTTTCTGCCGTCGCGGCTTTGGCGACTGCAGTTTTGTTGCCCCCTTCCGTGGGGCACCCGGTCACGCCATTGATGGCCGATGCAGCGGCAGCGGTTCAGGGGCGTACCATTCGACCGCTACTTGGTGTCCCCAGCACACGACCGCTGGTGGTGGTCTTCATTCTGCCAGGGTGTCCCTGCAGTGAGGACTACGAGCCCTACACCCACGAGCTTTTCACCGCCTACGGTCCCGTTGCCGAGTTTGTCGGAATCGTGGCCGGAAGTCCCGAAGAAGCGGAAAAATGGCACCGCGATCACCGCACGCCTTTTCGAGTCCTCGCCGATCCCGACCGCGCCATCGCGAAAAGTTACGGAGCCGAGCGCTCGGCATACACGGCGTTCGTGCTGAACGGCCAAACTGTCGAGCACCTCTGGCCGGGATACTCAGATTCCATGCTGCGAGAAGTCGGTGCAAAGTTAGCAGTCACCGCAAAAATCTCAGAGAAAAAGCTCGAATTTGCGGGAGCCCCGAAAAAGCTCACCTCAGGCTGCCCTGTGGATCTCTAGGAGTCCAAAATCGTAGGTCAGGCTGTGCCTGACGCCTCTCATGGAGCGATTCCCTCCCACTTGGCTAGAAGCGGACCGAACGTCTTTTCCAGAGGTTCGGTCGTGTTCGCTACGCCGAACGTGTTATACTCCCCGGTTCGGACTGAGCGGGTGGTTTGCCTTGCTGGTGAGGCTGGTTTCTTTGTCATTTTGTGGTGGCGTGGTGTATTCATGTTGTCCATCGAGGACCTGACGCAGCGGACTTGCCGATTGGTGACTCTGGGCTGCAAAGTGAATCAGTATGAAACCCAACTGGTGAAAGAAGCCCTCGAGCAGAACGGTTTTCGTGAAGCGGCCGAAGACGAACCCGCCGATCTGTGTGTCGTCAACACGTGCACGGTGACGGCCGAGGCGGATGCCAAGGGCCGACAGTTGATCCGGCAGCTGGCGCAGCGTAATCCAGGGACGCAAACCCTGGTGATGGGCTGCTTTGCGACTCGCGATCCGGAAGCCGTGCGGCATTTACCCAGCGTGTTTGAAGTCGTCACCGACAAACGCGAGTTGCCGGACGTGCTGCAGCGGATTGGCCTGCAGGATGTGCCCAGCGGGATCAGTCGCTTTGATGGGCATCGCCGGGCATTCGTGAAGGTGCAGGATGGCTGCGTATTGCGGTGTACCTACTGCATTATTCCATCCGTGCGGCCGGGGCTTCGCAGTCGTTCGCCGCAAGACATTGAGGACGAAGTCCGGCGGCTGATCGGCAATGGATTCCAGGAAATCGTGCTCTGCGGCATTCATCTGGGGCATTATGGAGTGGAATCGACCCGCGGGCGTTCCGGCCAGCCCCCGTTTCGCCTGCGGCATCTGATTCAACAGCTCGATCAGATTCCCGGTCAGTGGCGGTTGCGGCTTTCCAGCATTGAAGCGGGCGAAGTCGGGGACGATTTCATCGCCGCGGCTGCCGATTGCGAACACCTCTGCCCCCATTTCCATCCGGCTTTGCAGAGCGGTTCGAACACAGTGCTGGCCCGCATGCGGCGGCGGTATCGAGTGGAATCGTTCCTGAGCAAGATTGAAAACTTCCGCCAACGGTTCGACCAGCCAGCTTTCTCGACCGACATTATTGTCGGGTTTCCCGGTGAAACCGATCAGGAGTTTCAGGAGACCCTGGATGTCTGCGAGGCTGTGGGGTTTTCGAAGATTCACGCCTTCCCGTTCAGCGCTCGAAAAGGGACGCCAGCGGCCGACTTCCCCGATCAAGTCGGTCCCGAACTGAAGAAAGAGCGGATGGAGCGACTGGCAGAGCTAGAACGGCGTCTCGCCGCCAGATATCATGAGAGTCTCTTGGGGCGAACTCTGTCGGTGATGGTAGAAGGTGAAGTTCGTCCGGGGTGGATGCGTGGAACGAGTTGTCGGTACGCGCCTGTAGAGGTTCCAGGAACGCCAGCTGATCTGGCGCATCTGGTGCTGGCTACGGTCACCTCTGCCAGTTCCGATGGACTGATCGGCGTACGTCACGAGGCCAGCGTATGTTGTTAAGTGAATTCAAACCTGCATACTTCGATCTCAGTGAAGAGAGCGGAGTCGTGATTGGGCGGTTCCACGTACCGCGACTCACGGAAGATCAGAATGTCGAACAACTGGGGCAGGATCTGTTTGCCCTGGTGGAACAATTCGACAAACGCAAGATCATCCTCAGTCTGCATAGCGTGGAATACCTGACCAGTTCCGTGCTGGGTAAATTGATCACTCTGCATCGCAAACTGCATCGTAAGCAGGGGCGATTGATCCTCACTGACTTGCAGGCCGAAGTCAAAGAGATCATGCGGCTGAGTCGTCTTATTGATTACTTTGCGACCGCAGAGACGGTTGCCAATGCCTTGCACGAGTTGCGATCCAAATCGGCTCCCGAACCCGATTCGGCAACCATCACGCATCACGGCAGTACGAATAAACCCGCAGTCTAAGTTCTTCTAAGGTCGATTATCCCGTATCGTGTTATCCAACACGCACGGAATGATCGTCAACTTATCTCAATTCGTTGGCCTGTCCGCAGGCTCATCTCACATTTGTCTGGAGTCATCCCGTCTCGTGGCATTGCTGGTGAATATTGAAGGGATTGATGGCTCGGGCAAAGGAACCCAGGCAGCACGCCTGCAGGCTCGTTTGCTGGCTCAAGGTTACCGCACGCAACTGGTGAGTTTCCCCCGATACAAGGAAACGCACTTTGGACGTAAGGTCGCCGATTTCCTGAACGGTCGTTTCGGGCAGCTGAACGAAGTCAATCCGTTTCTGGCCTCGTTGTTGTATGCTGGCGACCGATTTGAATCGAAAAGCTGGCTCGCTGAGGCCATCGACAATCACGAGATCGTGATTTTTGATCGCTATGTGCCGTCCAATATGGCGCATCAGGCGTCGAAGCTCGAAGGGGCGGAACGAACTGAACTGATGGCCTGGATCGAACAGCTCGAATTCGGCATCTACGAATTACCGCGCCCCGACCTGTGCGTGTTGCTCGATATACCGTCGCAGGTGGCTCAACAGTTGATTGCCCGCAAGGCACCGCGCGACTATACCGAACAAGCTGCCGATCTGCAGGAATCGGACTCGACACATCTCGAACGGACACGCGAAGTGTATCTTGAATTGGCCCGGTCGAATTCCGCCTGGAACTGCGTGTCGTGTGTTCAAGGCGAACAGTTGCGATCCGCGGACGAGATTGAAGCCGAGATCTGGAGTTTGGTGCAACCGCTGCTGCCGGTGTATTCTGGTTGAAGTGATCGTTTAAAGAGGTTGGATGATCTCACGCAAAGGCGCCAAGGCGCAATGCACCGGAGTTCAGCCGAACAAAACTTCTTTCGCTTTGCCGCTGAACGCCCGAGTGTGGGACAATTCTGTTTTCAAAAGGTTGTGAAACGGCGTGGTCTTCACAAACTTGCGTATGTGACGTTGGTATGAGGTGAATTGGCTCTGTTGTCCGGGATCTCTGTTTTATGACTTATCCACCGCTGGATCGCGAAGAGTACATCGAACAGACCTACTTCTTCAGGACCTATCGCGAACGTCTCGAACAGAACATGGCCACACAGGACATCCTGGCTGGCATTCATGAAGAGATCCTGTCGACGACGCGGCTGCCGATGGCGATCGATTTCTTGCGCGGCGAGATCCTGCTGAACGGTCGCCTGAGCGAAGCGATGGATCGGCTGCCGCATTACTTTGCCCCCTTCCAGGCCTATGTCTTCAGTCGTGCGGAAGAGGATAAGTCTCGATTTGATCAATTGACGGCCTTGCTGATTTTAGAGCGTGAAGCCGACTATCGAGCCAACGCGGCCACGCCGGCTGGGTTGTTTGTGTATCAGTTTGAATGCCTGAGTCGCAATCGTCTGGGGTACGACAAAGGCCTGCAGGCGATGCTGAATGATCCACTTTATAGTGTGGAGTGGCGGGCCTGGATTCAGAGGTGCCGGCGGCAGCTGGGGAGTGTGGACTTCGCCGATTTGATCTACTTTGCGTCCGAGCAGTATCTCATCGATCAACGGCGTCGGCTGAATGATCCAGAACTTGTGGCGCGGACGCCGTTGTTGTTTGGGCCGAAGGAAGGCCGCATTGCGCGAGCGAATCAGGGGAAAGATCCGCTCTACATGTTTGCGGCCTTTCAGCGGCAGTTAGGGTACCCGACGGTTCCCCGTCCACCCAAGTCGTCGAGAGACGATCAGCTCAGTCCGGCGTCGATGAATGCCCGGCTGGTGTTGTTAGAAAAACGAGTGGCACTGCTCGATGCTGAAGTGAAGGGAGACTTGCAGCTCGATCAATTCTACGCCAAGAAGACTGAGCTCCCAATGTTTCCCGATGATCCCACGGATCTGGATTCGATTCCCCAGGAGCCGCAGACTTAGGGGGCGTTTGTTTAATCTCGTCATTCGCTCTTTCTCATCGACACAGTCGATGGGGTAGGGCTTTCACTTAAGGTTTTTGTCGAGAATTAATGCCAAGTGGTGTCCCCATAATCCAGATCCAGTCCCGATAGGGACGACAGAATCTAGCCGTGGGCGTCAGCCCACGGACTCGTATAAAAATGATCTAAAGCCCTGAATGGGCGACACTCTGCGGATACTACCGGTGTCGCCCATTCAGGGCTC
>JAZKFE010000441.1:0-5039 GCA_040386595.1 Planctomycetota bacterium
ATATTCACGACCTGCACGCCACCATATTGCACCTGTTGGGCATCGATCACGAACGCCTCACCTACCGCTACGCCGGCCGCGACTTTCGCCTGACCGACGTCGCAGGCCGAGTCATCCATGAAATCGTGGCTTAGCGACTGAACCTCTCTCGTCAGTGAAACGTCTGAGAGATAGGTATTTTTAGTGCGCCATCCGTACGAGACGATTCGGTAAATGATTGATCTGTGGCTCGATGACGAACGCGATCCCGAAGATCCGCAAATTCAAGAGGCGTTCGGATCTTTCCCCGGAATGATCTGGGTGAAAACAGCCTTCGCCGCGATCAACCGCCTGAAGGACGACAACGTCCAATACATTTCGTTTGATCACGATCTCGGCCCGGGCCCTACGGGTTACGAGGTCGCAAAGTGGATCGAAGAACGTGCCTTCAGCGGCGAGTTCGGGCGACTCAGCTGGAGCGTGCACTCTAAAAATCCAGCGGGGGCGAAAGCCATCACCGTGGCGATGGAGCAAGCGGAAAAGTTCTGGGCGACTTAAGCCCTCGCAATGTTTTCTCTCGTAGCCTGACTCTCCGAGTCGGGTCCTCTCGTTTGAAAAGAATCCGACTCAGAGAGTCAGGCCACGACACCCACTGGCCCTTACTTCTGCTCCAAGCAATACAACGTTTCGAGTCGCTTGCCGTCGACTTGGCTCGCCACACGCAGAAAAATCTGGCCACCGCAAATGGAGGGTGTGGCGAGGCATTCTTCGCCGAGCTGATTCTCGGCCAGCTTCTCAAACGCGTCAGGCGTGATCTTGAAGACGAAGGTTCCCGCCGTCTCATTCACGGCGTAGAGATTGTCGCCAACCATGACCGGCGAGGCACTGAAGGTTCCTCCCAGTCGCAGATTGAACAACTCCTTGCCGGTCGTCGAATCGCGGCACATGGCGACACCGGCATCGGTCACGCAATACAAACGGTCGTCACGGATCAGCATGGAGGGCACATACACACGCACGTTGTTTTCCCAGTCGATCTTCCCCGAACCGTCCGCCAACATGGCGGCAATGTGATTCTTGGGATAGCCGCCCGTCGTAAAAATCCGCTTGCCATCAGTGACCGTCGTGGTGACACATTCAGTCGTGGCACCGGCAGTTTCCCAGATCTTCTTTCCGGTCAGCGGATCAAAACTCGTCACGAGATCACAGCCGGTCAACAAGACTTGATCACGACCGCCAATGGTCAGAATGGAGGGTGAAGGATAGTTCGGCAGCTTCGGTCGTTCTTGACGCCAGACGATTTCGCCGGTCGCTCGGTCCACACCGGCAATCGCTCCGCCCACCTTGCTGTCGGCCATAATAATCACCAGCGGACCGTAGATCGCGGGGGAAGAACCAAAGCCTTGATGAACGACGTAATCGGAGATCCGGGTTTGCCACAGCTGCTTGCCATCAACACTGAGCGCCGTCGTATAGACTGCGTCCTGGTTCACAAAATTGATGAAGATCCGCTCGCCGTCACAGGCTGGTGTCGACGATGCCTGCGAGCTCTTCTTGTGTCCCCCTTTGACGAAATGGCCCTTGTGGACTTCCGTGTTCCACAAGGTCTTTCCCGTCTGACGATCGAAGCACAACACCGATTGCGTCTGCTGCTCTTCGTCGGCCGTGGCGAGAAAGACTTTCTTCCCGACCACGGTGGCGGAACCGTGGCCTCGTCCAGAAACCGGTGCCGCCCAACGCACATTCTTGCTGTCCGAGAACTCCACCGGGGGCGTCTGATCGGCGGCGGCAATGCCATTCCGCTGCGGTCCACGCCACCACGGCCAATCGGCAGCCGCGGCCTCGGCAATCTTCCCTTTGTCTCCCGCCGACTTATCAGATTCTGCCGCGGTCAACTGCAATGTTAAACCAAGAAACGACGTGACAGCGAGGGCAAGGCATCTACGGAATCGGGGCATGGAGCAGAACCTTTTACAGCAGTAATTGATGCCGTTTTTTTAAAAATTGTGTGCTAATTAGTTTAATGGAATGAACACTGGGCGAGGGCAACGAAGGGTATGAACGATCTCTCGTTACACCGTCCATTTGTCGCCGAGGATCGTAGCAAAGTCTCAACTCAATCACGAGAAGGACGTTTAGCCTCAATCCACCGGCCTCACCATCGCATAAACGCCCACAAACATCAACTGGCGAATGATTGCCGCAACCGACCATCCTGCCGGCCCGGATCACGCGGCACCATTCACGATGGCGGTTTATCTCGTAATTGATCTGTCCGCGTGGCTCTGTACGAGTCAAAATGGCCAAACATCGACCACTTCAGCCAGGCTCGCGCGGAATCCAAATCTCAGATATCAACAAACGGGTGTCGTCTTACTGCATCTCATTGTTGGGCATGACTTTTGCATTCCTTCGGGGCAACAGGCCATAAGGGGGCATACTGTGAGTAGTCAGTTTCTGCGCTGGTTCGCATACTCGCTTGCTGTCATTCCGCTGGGGTGTGGGCGACAGACGCCACAGGCTGCCGCCCCCCCTCCACCCGTCGTTCCCGTCAGCCAACTCATCCAGCGTGAAGTCACCGAATACGTGGACTTCACGGGCCGCACCGAAGCCGTGCAGCTTGTGGATATCCGTCCGCGAGTCACCGGGTATCTGGTCAAAATGCCGTTCCGTGAAGGATCGGAAGTCAAACAAGGCGATCTCTTGTTTGAAATTGATCCACGTCCTTATCAGGCTCAATATGATCAGGCGGAAAGTCAGGTCAAGCTTTACGAAGCTCAGCTCAAACTGGCGAATGCCACTCTGCAACGCGGGCTCACCGTGTCGAAAACTCCGGGAGCCATCAGCAAACAGGAGCTTGATCAGGACCAGGCTGCGGTCGAAGAGGCCGAAGCCCGACTCAAGGCATTTCGCTCCAGCCTGGCGGTCTACAAGCTCAATCTCGAGTTCACCACCGTGCTGTCGCCGATCTCGGGCCAGGTCAGCCGCTACTATCTCACCGTAGGCAATCTGGTCAATCAGGATCAAACGCTGCTCACGACAATCGTCTCTCTGGATCCCATCTATGCGTATTTCGACATTGATGAGCCCACCGTGCTGCGAGTCCGCAAAGCGATCAACGAAGGCACAGTCAAAAGCTATCACGAAGGAGCGTTCCCCGTCTTTATGCGGTTGCAAGGGGAAGAGGGCTACCATCATGAAGGGACGCTGAACTTTGTAAACAACCAAGTCAACCCGGCCACCGGCAGTATCTTAGTCCGCGGTATTTTTCCGAATCCCATTCCGGCGGCGGGAAAGACCCGGTTGTTGTCCCCGGGAATGTTTGTTCGCGTCCGTTTGCCGATTGGGCAGCCTCATTCCGCACTCATGGTGATTGATCGAGCCATCGCCAGCGACCAGGGATTGAAGTACGTCTATGTGCTGACCGCCGACAACAAGATCGAATATCGCCGCGTGACGACAGGGGCCTTACAAGACGACGGCATGCGCGTCATCACGACGGGCCTGAAGCCAACCGACTGGGTGGCCGTCGGTGGGTTGCAGTTGCTTCGCCCCAGACTTCAAGTGAAGCCGGAACGTATTGCGATGCCGTCCCTGGCTCAAGAGGACGACGAATCCGGTCACGACACCGCGACTGCACCAGGCAAAACGGACAATGCCGCCAAGAGCGAGACGGGCAAAGCCGCTCCGGAAAAAACAGCCCAATGACGTGACCTTGCCTTCCGCAGGCCGCAGCAGAGACGACGCTTGGAGTAAGCCGCTGTGATCTCCCACTTCTTTATCGACCGCCCGATTTTTGCTGCGGTGCTGTCGATCGTCATTGTGTTGACGGGGGGAATTGCGGTCTTCTTTCTGCCCATTGCGCAGTACCCGCAGATCACTCCGCCCGCCGTGCAGGTTTCGATCAGCTACCCCGGAGCCAATGCGCAAGTCGTGGCCGACACGGTCGCCGCTCCCATCGAGCAACAAGTGAACGGCGTCGAAGGCATGCTCTACATGTCGTCGCAAATGGGCAACGACGGCTCGTACTCGCTGACCGTGACCTTTGATATCGGAACCGATCTCAATACGGCCTTGGTGATGGTGCAGAATCGCGTGGCATTGGCCATGCCCCAGCTGCCGAACTCCGTCCAGAACCAGGGGATCACGATCCGCAAGAAGACCCCGGATATCTTGATGGTAATCAACTTCTTCTCACCCGATCGCCGTTACGACAATATCTATCTGAGCAACTACGCGACCATCCACATCAAAGATGAATTGCTGAGGACAGAGGGCGTTTCTGACATCGTCTATCTGGGGCAGCGGGATTATAGCATCCGGGCGTGGCTCGATCCGCAGAAACTGGCGTCCTGCAACATGACCGCCATGGATGTCGCGGCCGCCATCCGTACCCAGAATCTGGATGCCCCCATCGGACAGGTGGGGCAACCGATGGCGTCCGCCGGGCAAATCTTTCAGCTCCCTGTGGATACCCTGGGGCGGCTGAGTGATCCCGAACAGTTCGGCGAGATCATCGTCAAAACGGGCCGGAATACCTCACCACGACCGGCGGCATTTGCTGCTGGTCCAGCATCTCAGCCCAGCGGCTCCGGCTTGCCGAGTTCCAACGTCACCAACCCGCTGCAAACAGGCTCGACCAATCTGCTGGCCGGGGGCGGGATGGCGATGGATCTCTCGACCATAGCCACGGCGAACACCACGAGCGCCACGAATACGACCGGCACCTCGCAACTTCCGGGGACGTTCGTGGTTCCGGCCCCCACGGACTCCAGCACCTCCGGCACATCCCCCAGCACGGGGACAACGCCGAGCTCCGGAACCAGCCAGACCAATGGGACTTCTAGTACATCGACCGGTGGTGGGACCAGTACAGGCGGTGCCACGGCAGGTGGTGGAGGTTCGACGGGTGGAGCAGCCAATGCGGCGAACGCCAGCACAGACCTGTCGGATCTTTCCATTAATGCCTCGTCCAGTCTGAGTGGCACCGGCGTCGTCAGCGGGATGAGTACGGCCACCAGACCTGCTCCCCAGGCCGTAGGGATCGTCCGCTTGCGCGA
>JAZKFE010000442.1:0-6964 GCA_040386595.1 Planctomycetota bacterium
CTCACCCTCCCAGCGATCGCGATCTCAATCTCGTTCACAGGTCCCCGTGGGCCGACTATGTTTTCGCAGTCACCAGTGTATCCAACTGCCGCGCGGGTGCCGTGTGTGTCAGGTAAGTGTGGGTAATGCTGTCCGAAAGCGATCTGAGATCTGAAGCCACATGCTCCAGGAAATCATCCAGCAACACGCGATCCTCAAGACCATTCACTGAGCAAAACGCCTCGACATCGACCAGTCGTAATGCCGCTTGCGCCGCCAGCATTAGTTTTTGTTCCGGGCTGCGAACGAACTCACCCCGATCACGACTTAGGTTTTTGACGTGTTCCGCCAACGCAAACAGTTGGAAACCAACTGCTCGCGGATTGGTTTCGTCCACCAGCACGAGATCCAACACCGGCGCCAGCTGCAGCGTCGTTAAGTAACGATAACGGTAGGTCATCGAACTGTCGGCGATTTCCAGCATCGCTTCCAGTCGCGGCAATAAATCGGCTTGAGCGTCGACCAGCAGCCCCCGAATCAGCCGCACCGTCTGCAAGGCACGCTCGATACGACGCCCGATGTCGAGAAAACGCCAGCCTGGACCACGCGTCATGCTATCCGTACTGAGTCCACTAAATGCCGAGAGCAACGTCAGCTGATGATTCAACGGCATCAACGCTTCCGCCAGATCGACCGCGACCGTGTCGTCTTCGTCAATCTGAGGATGCAGTTCCAGTTGATTCACGATCCGCCAGCCATCGATCGAGATGCGATCGCGCACAATCGACGCGGTCCGATTGGCATTTTGGAGTGTTTCCAGCAATCCCCCGGGCCGCTTGGGATTATACAAAAATTCCCACACCGCTTCGCGCAGCTTGGGCCACGCCTCGGGGTCACTCAATGAGAGGTCCGCGACAGGCGACTCGCCCGGTTCATCCAAGGCGACCAACAGCATATGCAACTCGGCCAATCCGGCGGGTTGCAGTTCACTAGTCATGCGGGCCACCACGCTGCGCACGTGGCGAACCTTCGCCTCAGAACGTTCAATCAGGCGACCCAACCAGAACAGGTGATCGGCAGCCCGGCTGGGAAGATCGTTCCCGGTACGTCGCAGCTCCAGCGCGGTGCTGGGGGGACGCAACAACGACACGCTTTCCACCGGCCGGTCCGCCAGGATCCAGACGTCCTTGCTACGTTGTCCGGCAGTCATCGATTCCGTGAGCATCTCGGATCGCGGAGCGACCCGAGACAACCCGCCCGGCATAATCTGATAGCCACCATCATCGGCTACCGCATAGGCCCGGAAAGTGACATGCCACGGTTGCAGTTCCGTCCCGTTCCAGATGGGGGCCGTCGAACCGGGAATCGGCTCCTGGGCCACGAACTGCGCGGGATGAGCCTGGATTTCCGCCAGGAGATTCGTCTTTTGTTCTCGCGACAATAACCAGCCCGCGTGCGTCTTCACTTTACGCTGCCGAAAGGCCGGTCGGATCACGAGTCGGTCGATATTGGCTTCGACGTACTGCCGCTGTTCACGATGGCCGCACCACCACGTTCGAGCCCCTAAAAGCCGGAGTTCTTCCCCCAAGAGATGTCGGCAAATCGCCGGCAGATAGGGTTGCAGGATGGGGGCTTCTAAGAATCCGCTGCCGAGGGCATTCGCGATCACGACCTGTCCGTCGCGAGCCGC
This sequence comes from Planctomycetota bacterium, assembly GCA_040386595.1. GTDB lineage: Bacteria > Planctomycetota > Planctomycetia > Planctomycetales > Planctomycetaceae > JAKFVC01. The sequence continues at coordinate 1,670 of JAZKFE010000442.1, forward strand.
CTGCACCAGACCGGGAATTCCATAGATCGAATCAGGTTGCAGCTCGAGCGGATCGCAATCCGAATCGACCATCCGCCGCAAAATCACGTCGACCGGCAATAGACCACCCAAGGTCTTCAAATACACCCCGACCCCACGCACGGTGAGGTCTCCCCCCTCCACCAGAGCGTACCCCAAATACCGGGCCAGATACACGTCCTCAAAATAGCGAGAACTGCTCGGTCCGGGAGTCAGCAGCACCACGCGCGGGTTGTCCCGGTGTTGCCGAGCCAGATTTGCCAGCGTGTTGCGCAAGGTAATGAAGAACGGAGCCAGCCGCACGACATTGGAGCTTTGAAAATCTTGCGGCAGCGTGCGGGAGACAATAATGCGGTTTTCCACCGCATACCCAGCTCCGGACGGCCCTTGCGTGCGATCTCCCAAGACGGTCCAGCCGCCATCGGGACGGCGAGCCAATTGGGCAGCGTACCAATGCAGAAAGACGCCCCCGGGGGGGACAATTCCGGCACACGGCCGGAGATATCCCGGATGCTGAAAGATCGCATGCGGCGGCAGTACGCCTGATTTCAGGACCGTCTGCGGACCATAAATGTCGGCCAGCAAGCGATCCAGTAAGAGGGCTCGTTGCTGCACGGCTTCAGACAGCGGCTGCCATTCCGATTCCTGTAGCAGGATGGGCAGCGGGTCCAGATCCCATGGACGCTCCAAGTCTTGGGAGGCCCCATAGACGTTGTAAGTCACCCCGTTTTCGCGCAGCAGTCGACGCGCCTGCTCGGTACATTGAGTCAGGCCATCGGCCCCCAATTCATCCAGTCGCGGAACAAACTGAGCCCAAGCCGGTCGAATCCCGCCTCCGGCCGGCACCATTTCATCGAAGAACTGGTTGGACGGCTGATAAAGTGATGCGAACTCGCCGGCCGGGTGAGCACTCACCGTACCGGTGGTTGAACTCATTTTCGCTTCATCTCCCTATGACTTCGTCGATTCAGACGCAAGTTTATCGGTCCCTCAGCTGCTGTTACGGTGCATCAATCTGGTCAACCAGATCGAATCTTTCCTGGAGCCCCTGGGCTCTGCCGGTGCGGGCAGGCTTCGTAGCTCGCCAGACACTGGTGAGCCCGCGGTTCCCAACTCGTATTTGGAAAGAACTTTGCCTTGTCAAACAGCAACTTGATCGAAAAACGTTACGGTCCATTCCCGGGTGTGGCAGGTTGTATCGGCCGCCGCAGATCGAGGGTTAACGGATAATCGGCGTTAATCTCCATCGGCGGGACAGCCCGTTGACCTGGAGTATGGCCGATTGGGAAGAATCTCGCTACTCGACGACTTTCTGCCACATTGGCGTTCACTGGGAAGAATTCATGGGCCAAACCACCGGGATGGGCCACGTGCCAACTGCACCCACCGATGGAACGCTGATTCCACGAATCAATCAGATCAAAAATCAACGGCGCGTGTGCCGGAATCGTGGGATGCAAGCAAGACGGCGGCTGCCAGGCCCGGAAACGGACCCCCGCGACGAACTCACCCTGGACCCCAGTTGCTCGCAAAGGGACTCGCCGCCCGTTGCAGGTCAACACGTGCCGCGGATCGGTCATGCCACGCAATTTGACTTGCACACGTTCGACCGAGGAATCGACAAACCGCACGGTTCCCCCTGCTCCGGGTTCTTCGCCCAGAACATTCCACGGTTCAATCGCCTGGCGCACTTCTAACGTCAGCCCCTGCTGCTGAATCTGTCCAATCAGCGGGTAACGGAATTCAAAGTGCGGAGCAAACCACTCGCGATCGAACTCAAAGCCCGCATCAGCCAGATCGGCGAGAACCTCACCAAAGTCTTGCGACACGAAATGGGGCAGCATGAACTTGTCGTGCAGCGACGTGCCCCAACGCACCAGCGGCTGCCGGTACGGTTTCTTCCAGAACCACGCCAGCAACGCCCGCACGAGGAGTTGTTGCGTCAGACTCATCCGCTCGTGGGGAGGCATTTCAAACCCACGCATTTCGACCAACCCCAGACGGCCGGTCGAACTGTCGGGTGAATAAAGTTTGTCGATGCAGAACTCGGCGCGATGCGTATTGCCGGTTAAATCCACCAGCAAATGACGGAAGACGCGGTCCACGAGCCACGGCGGGCAGGTGCCATCTTCCGGCAATTGCGAACAGGCCGTTTCGAGTTCATAGATGCTCTCGTGACGTCCTTCGTCCGCTCGCGGTGCCTGGCTGGTCGGTCCGATGAACAACCCGGAAAACAAATACGACAGCGACGGGCGATTGTTCCAATAGGCGACCAGACTGCGGAGCAAATCGGGGCGGCGCAGGAACGGACTGTCCTTGGGGGTCGGTCCGCCGAGCACAATGTGATTGCCGCCGCCGGTGCCGGTATGCTTGCCATCCAGCATGAATTTTTCGGTACACAGCCGTGACTGGCGAGCTTCTTCATAGAGCACGCTGGTGTTGTGCACCAATTCGCGCCAAGAATTCGCCGGCTGCAAATTGACTTCAATGACACCGGGGTCAGGGGTCACACCGAACTGCTCCACGCGGTAGTCTCGCGGAGGGGTATAACCTTCAATCCGAACGGGCAACGACAACTTCGCCGCAGTTTCTTCTACTGCCGCAATCAGTTCCAAGTATTCTTCGATCAACGCCACAGGCGGCATGAAGATATGCAAGACGCCGCCACGGGCCTCCACACATAAGGCGGTACGGATTGTCTCAGAGGCCGATTCTTTGACCTGAGGAGCCACATCGGTCGCGGGGGCCGTGACTTCAGCGGGTGCCGGACTTTCGAACGCAGCTTCGAGCACGGCGGCTTCGGTGCCGACGGTCTCTTTCGATCGTCCCAGTTCGACTGCTTCACCAAACCCCATCTTGGCCCGGAGGGACTCGCCCCCACCATTCGCCATTTGGGTCACCCAGCGCAACGACTGGGCCACCGGAGCTTGTTCCGCATGACCATTCCCGTGGCCGTTGATGCTGTGGGGATACGGTCGAGTTTCCTGGTAGGTGGAAGGCAAATCGGGTCGATCGGCCAACGGGTCCCGTTCGTGAATCCGAGGATGATCCTCGGGAGCCACCCACGGGAGAGAATCCAACGGCAGGCGATATCCCATAGGAGAATCACCGGGAATCAAATACATCCGCTCCTGACGCAGGAACCAGGGGCCACTCTCCCAGGCGATGTCGGTGGCCGATTCGCTCGTGGTCCGTAGCGGCAAGGCAAACCCGACGACCTTATTCAGCCCCTTTTCCAGCAATTCTGCCAGGCGAGCACGCTCATCGGGTTTACTGAGGTCCGAACGCAGCGGGTCGACATTGACCGGCAGTTTGCGTTCTTTCAACAGGTAGAACCACGTGTCTTCGTAACCCGGCACGGCATGCTCGGGAACGACATGCAACCGCTCGGCGAGTTGCTGGACAAATTCTTGGGCGTCATCGGCATCGCAGCCATAGTCGCGATGATCTTCGGCGATCAGTTCCGGACGCTTCCAGATCGATTGCTTGTCTTTTCTCCAATAGCAAGTCAGCGCCCAGCGCGGCAGCGGTTCGCCCGGATACCATTTTCCCTGGCCAAAATGGAGCAGCGGTCCCGTCGCAAATTTCTCGGCCATCCGCAGGAACAAAGTCCCCGCCAGCTTCCGCTTGGTCTTACCCAGGGCGGCCGTATTCCATTCGTCGCCGTCGCGATCATCCACTGACACGAAGGTGGGCTCGCCCCCCATGGTGAAGAGCTTCGGTCCGGCCGCCAGCTCTCGATCAACTTCTTCGCCCAGATGTTCGATCGAGGTCCATTGTTCTTCGGTATACGGCTTCGTGACCCGCGGATCTTCGTGGATGCGTTGGACCGACATCTCAAAACCGAATTCGACTTCGGCATCGTCGGTCGCACCGGTAATCGGCGCGGCCGATTCGGGATCAGGAGTCGCCGCCAGAGGCAGGTGGCCTTCGCCAGCCAACAATCCGGAAGTCGGATCCAGCCCGACCCAACCAGCGCCCGGTAAAAAGACTTCGGCCCAGGCGTGCAGGTCGGTGAAGTCGGTCACAGATCCCGCGGGCCCTTCCAACGGAGCCACGTCCGGCTTCAATTGGATCAAATACCCGGAAACAAACCGAGCGGCCATACCCAGATGCCGCAGTAGCTGCACCAGCAACCAGGCCGAATCGCGACACGAACCACTCTTCTTAGTGAGAGTTTCTTCACAGGTCTGCACGCCGGGTTCCAGGCGAATGACATAGCCCACGGCTTCGTGCGCGTAGCGATTCAAATCGACCAGAGCGTTGACGGTCCCTACCGATTTACGAGGTGCCCCGGCGACAAACGCCTGGAGTTTCGGCGATTGCTCCAAAGCCAGATAGGGCTGGAGCTGCGTCTGGGCCGCGCTCGAATACTGAAACGGAACATCATTCGCTTCGGGTTCGAGGAAAAAGTCGAACGGGTTAATCACGGTCAGTTCCGCGATCACATCGACTTCCACCACGAACTGGGTGGTTTTTTCCGGCACGACGATGCGCGCGAGGAAATTGCCGTAAGGGTCCTGCTGCCAGTTCAAAAAGTGTTGTTCGGGCAGGATCTTCAGCGAATAGCTGGTGATCGGTGTGCGGCAATGAGGAGCAGGCCGCAGCCGCACGACTTGCGGAGACACCGTAATCGGACGGTCGTATTGATACGCAGTGCGATGGTGTAAGGCCACACGAATGGTCATCTCACGGACTTTCTGAATGATCTCGTGAGACACAGCCGTCACCGGTCTGGCTCACCTGAGCAACTTGAATTGTCGGCCCTCCCTGACACTTCGACTTCAAATAGGGTCACTGCCACCCTGCAGTTCCCTTTCACGTCCGCCGGGCATCCCCGGTCAAACGAATTCTTCACACACGTCCGGCGAACACGACGTCCTAGTTCTCACAGTGCATACCGTAACGATCATCCCAATCATTTCGATTAACAACACTTCGCCCGTTCGCCGTGCGACTCGCATGGCAATCATGCCACACGTTCGCCCTCTTGCCCACAATCATTAAGCTGGCAATCCGAAAAGAACTTGCGCCTTTGCCTGATATTCTGGTGTGCTGCCGCTACCAGCACCAATTGCCCACTTTACGTGCACACCTTGGGGAAGGCGTAGTCCATTTCCGCACGATTTTTCGGCCTGGGGTTCTTAAGGCAACTGCTATGCCGCAGCCAGGGAAGTCGGTGGGGCATATAAGCTCGAAGCGTAAGCACGCACATTCTTTTATGCGTGCAACACAGCGTCGTGGATGATTTGGGAGGGTGAGGCTCCTGCCGAACCG
>JAZKFE010000442.1:6974-7404 GCA_040386595.1 Planctomycetota bacterium
TTGGTCTTTCGAATCGACTAGACTTAGCGGTTCGGCAGGAGCCTCACCCTCCCAGAAAACGGGTCTCTGACGCGACAAAGAACTTCGATGCGATCTTCAACTCCAAAAAATTTCACTCGCTTGCGCATCGAGCTTGTAACGCGGCCGCTTGGGGACTCGGTTTCAGTCGGCGTTGTGACCTCAACAGACATCCCGAAACCACCCCTGAATAACATCAGTGATTCGCGATATCTTCATCGAAAATATCCAGCGGCGATGCAGCTCGACGACCTATCCTACGTTGGCAATTCCAGTTGCATCGATTAGCATACTATTGATTCAAACCGATGGCTGACACGTCGGCTGTCCTCTAAGAGTTCAACGGGGAGTGGTTCCATGCAAGTGGTACGTCGCGCCAGTGTTGTCTGGATTGTGGCCGTGGCGATGACGT
>JAZKFE010000442.1:7414-12479 GCA_040386595.1 Planctomycetota bacterium
GGACAAGAGTGGACTCGGTTCCGAGGCCCTAACGGATCGGGCATCAGCGATACGAAGGGCATCCCCACTGCGTGGACCGAAAAGGACTACCACTGGAAGGTGGAACTTCCCGCCGGGGGCCATTCCTCTCCCGTTCTTTGGGGCGATAAGATTTTCTTATCCGGTGCCGACGATGCGAATGCCGAACGCAAAGTGTTCGCGCTGAATACCGCCGGCAAACTGCTCTGGTCGCAAAGCTACACATCGGCCGTCCATAAACGACATAAACTCAACAGCTTCGCCTCCCCTTCAGCAACGTGCGACGCCGACCTCGTTTACTATTCCTGGTCTTCGCCCGACGAGTATACGCTGCTGGCGATGACTCACGATGGCAAGGAAAAGTGGAAGCGTGATCTGGGGCCTTATGTCAGCCAGCACAGCGCCGGCGTCTCACCGATTATCTATGGCAACTTCGTCATTCTGGTCAATTGCCAGGACAAAGAGGGGGGCGGCCAAAGCAGCGTAATCGCCGTCGACAAGAAGACGGGAGAGACCGCCTGGCAACTTCCTTGCGAAAGCACCTTCGTTCCGTATTCGACCCCTTGTGTCCGCAAGAATGCGTCGGGCAAAGATGAGCTGATCTTCAACGAATCGAACACGGGGATGAAGGCTGTCGATCCGCTGACAGGCAAGATCAACTGGGCCATCCCCACTTTGATCAACAAACGCAGCGTCAGTTCGCCCGTCATCACGGCCGGAGGGTTGATCACGATCACCTGCGGTTCCGGTGGCGGCGGGAATTATTTGCTGGCCGTCCACCCGAAAGACTCCAGCGATGCACTGGCGGGAACTGTCGCCTACAAGGTCGACAAAACGGCCCCCTATGTGCCGACGCCGCTGGCAAAGGGGGACAGGTTGTTCATGATGGCGGATAACGGCATCGCCACTTCAGTGAATGCGAAAACCGGTGAAACCATCTGGCAAAAGCGTGTCGGTGGGACCTATTACGGGTCGATGGTGTGCATTGACGACAAGCTCTATTGCCCGACCGCCGACGGTGAAATCGTGGTTCTCTCGGCAACCGACAAGTACGAGCTGATAGCTCGCAACCCGCTCGGTGAGACCATGCATTCCAGCCCCGCAGTGGCGGGCGGACGCTTGTATCTCCGCACGGTCAACCACCTGATTTCCATCGGTGGTGAGAAGCCCAAGCTGGCGCTGCGGTAGGCCGCTGTCGATCGCCCCAACCACGACTGCTACTTTGCGGCTAATGCTGGAGACGGCTTCACTCGAAACAGGGTGAAGCGGTCTTGCGGCGTCCGCTCGCGACGGGTGAATGTGCTTTGCAAGATCTGTTCGACCGAGCCCAGCGAAGCCAATTCGGTCTGGGCGTGACCTCGGGCAATCACAAAAATCTGCTCGCTGGGGGGCAGCACTTTCGGCAAGTCGATCGGATTCCAAATCGCGAAGACGGGCCGATCCAGATAGAAAATGTGCTGGGCAATCTCTTGGCTGCCACAGGCGGCCAGAACTTCTTGACGCCCCACCGTGCGATCGACTTCAGCCAAGAATCGCTTATCGGCCGCTGACGTATCGCAACGCGGCATCACGACCACTTGGGCGTAGAGATGCCCCACCACGACCAGACTGAGTAAGCAAGCGGCCGACCGCACCACTTGCCGTTGGGCCAACTGCCAAGTCAGCAACACCAAGCCCACGCTGACCAGAGGCAGGAACACCCAGCTATCAATCCGCCATTCCTGGCGCAGGGCCCCCAGGACAATCCCCCCGACGAGCCCGCCCACGGCGAGGATCGGCAGACCAACGGTCCAGCGTTTCCACGAAATGCTCAGGTCACGTAGTTGATTGGCCGCCAGGATTAAGCCCTGCGCGACAATGGGAGAAAGTGCCGGGAGCGCATAGATCAGATAGTGATGATGCTTGCCCGACGAGCACGACAGCAAACTCATTTGCCCCAAGAACCACCACCAGCAAAAGCGATCACTACCCGCCTGCTGCCGGGCAGCCCGGAACGACGCCGGCGCCGCAAGCACCAGGAAGGGCGTCCACGGCATCATCTGCAGCGGCCATTGGACCAGGTAATACCACGGCGGTTGCGTGTATCCCAACGTTCCCGCGGCACGGTCAAACAGGTGCCGCTTCCACAGATCCAAGGCTTCCGGATCATGCAGCACAACCGCCACCGGCCAGGCCACAGCCACAGCCGCCCCCAGAAGAATTCCGAGCGGAGACCACCAGCGCCGGATGGCCTGCCAATCTCGTCGTAGCAAGATCCAGCCGCCACAGGTAAAGACGATCAAGACCGCACCAAACGCGACCCCTTTCGCCAGATTCGTCAGACCCAATAAGACCCAAAATGCCAGCCGGCAACGCTGCAATTCCGACGCCGTCATGGTCGTGAACCGCGTCTCCACTTCTTGAAACACGGTGATGGCAGCCAGCACGAAGACCAGCAGTAGCATGTCCGATTCGGCCAGCCGCGCGTACATCACCATATAGACAGTCGTAGCCTGAATCAGCCCCGACAGCCAGCCAATGCGAGCATCAAACAACGTCGTCATCAGCCGCACGGTGAGCAACACGACCACCACACCCGACACTGCAAACGGCAGTCGCATGGTCCATTCGTTGAACCCCCCCAACAGCATCGCACACATCCCCGCCAGCCATTGCGGCAACGGCGGTTTTTCGAGCCAGGTGTGATCCCCGATCGTCGGCACAATCCAATTGCCGCTAACGGCCATCTGCTTCGCCGTACCGGCCATTAGGACTTCATGAGCCGTCAGTGCACGATTCGAGCCCAGGCAAAAGAAGAACAGCACGAGACACAGCAGGACCAAGCCCGCCACACGGCCACGCGTCGTTTCCAGCATTTCCTTGATCCCACGAGTCGACATCCTGGCGACCTCCTCCGGCCATCCCTGCAGCATGAGGGCGAATTTCTGTGGAAAATCCCACAAAACACCCTAGCTTGCGGATCGGAACTCTAGGCGTTGTGGCAAATTACGTCAATTGGGATTACTGGCCACCGCTTCTCCAAGGAGAGGGGACTCACCAACGCGAAAATTCCGGCAACGGTCCAGAACCACGCTACAAATTGAGATACAATCAGCGAGCGAGAATTTCGTTCGACATTCCGATGACCGGTGGCCCATGACTCCAAGCGTCACAACGCCTTCGTCCGCACGCTCACCAATTCGGTGGTGGAGCTGGATCATTGTGCCACTCGTTCTGATCGTCACGGCCCTCTGCATTCTGTTGGGACCGTATTTTTGGCGGCAGGCGATCGCCGGAAATCTGCGCACGCACGGAGTGCGGTTTTACTACATTGAGGTCTTCCCGAACTCCCCATCTCACTTCTTACGGCGGGTCCGAAAATTACCGGGAATGGAAGATTACGGTAAACGTAGGCAATTCGCAGAAATGGGTATTCGCAAGGGGCTCAAGACCGAGCACCTACCGCAAATCATGAAAGACCTCTCTGCCCTGGATGTTGGTCTTGCGATTGTCAATCTAACCGGTTCGGTAAACCTGACCCGCGACGTAGAACTTTCGCAGTCGAAAATCGTGTGCAGATTGATCATTGAGCACAGCGAAATTTCCGCCGCAGCGGTGCGGTTGATGCAAGGCATGCCCAGCCTGGGAGTATTGAATCTCAGCGGTAGCCAACTGAATCACCTCGCCTTTCAAGAACTCGGAGCTCTGACTGGGCTGCGGGAACTCGTGCTCGATCAAGCGTCGGTGACCGATGTCGATCTACAAACGCTGACCAAGTTGTCGAATTTAAAACATCTCAGCCTGAGCAATACCGAGGTTTCCGATACCGCCAAAGCGGAGCTGCAACAAGCGTTGCCAGACCTGCAGATCACAGATGATTGAGGTCCCATATTCGTGGTTCGCTCGAGAGGCTTGGGTAGCCCAGATTCTCGAATCTAGGCTACCCGTCGACTACGTCGATTCGGACGCAAGCGACAAGCGAAGTCGGTCTAGCCACACTCACCCTGCCCTCCAGCAATATTTTTCGATAGATACGATACCAGCGGTAACCAAATCCCGATTCTGAGAGCGGTCACCTCGAAAAAACTCAGGACTCGCCAACACTTCGCCGTACGAAAACGTGTACTCTATGTATTCGTGTTCCAAGCCCGCGCCGGGGCTTCGAAGCGGCTACTTGCATCAAATGATACGATTCTCACGCGACCACATCTGAGTCTCACTTTTCATCCATCAATCGACGCCAAGGTCATACGATGCCACCAGAACCCACCACCGTGAAAGCTCCCATTCACAAAGGCATCATTCTAGCCGGTGGCAGCGGCACCCGGCTCTACCCGATGACCACAGCAATTAGTAAACAATTGCTTCCAATTTACGACAAGCCGATGATTTATTATCCGCTGTCAGTACTGATGCTGGCGGGGATTCGGGAGATCCTGCTGATCTCCACCCCCGAGGATATCGGCGGGTTTCAACGTCTGTTGGATGATGGCAGCCGCCTGGGCATTTCCATCACTTATGCCGTGCAACCCAAGCCCGAAGGACTGGCCCAGGCTTTCATCATCGGCCGCGACTTTGTCGGATCGGACAGCGTGGCGCTCATCCTCGGCGACAACATTTTCTATGGCCATGGGATGACCGGCATTCTCCAGGCGGCCGCCAGCCAAACCGCAGGAGCCACGGTTTTTGCCTATCAGGTTAAAGACGCTCGACGCTATGGCGTGGTGGAGCTCGACGCCCAGGGGATGGGTGTCAGCATCGAAGAAAAACCGCTCAATCCCAAATCCAATCTGGCGGTCACCGGGTTGTATTTCTATGACAATCAGGTCGTGGAAATCGCATCGAAACTGAAGCCATCCAGCCGCAATGAACTCGAAATCACCGACGTCAACCGGGCCTATTTGGAACAGGGAAATCTGCGAGTCCAAGTGTTTGGCCGCGGAATGGCGTGGCTCGACACGGGGACGCCGGAGTCTTTGATCCAAGCGGCCAACTTCATTGAAACCATCGAACAACGCCAGGGGCTGAAAGTCGCCTGCCTGGAAGAAGTCGCTCTGCAACAGGGCTA
>JAZKFE010000443.1:0-864 GCA_040386595.1 Planctomycetota bacterium
ACATCGGACATCAAAGGTAACAAGATTCGGGTCGATACCATCCATCCGAATCCCAAGGTTCAAACATCGCCGAACACGGCGTCAAAAGCCCCTCGTGAAAAACCAGCGAGGTTAAAAGAGGGCGAAACACTGACTCGCGTGCATCACGAGCAGATCAAGGGGAATCTCGACAAGCAGCACCGGGATTTGGTCGCCCAAGGCAAAGCCAAGGACCGCGAGAAAGTCGTGCTGCCGAACAACATCAAGAAAGAAGGCCACGATCGCCTGCAAAAACTGCCGCGTGAAGCATTGAAATTGCCCGTCGCCAAGAACGGCAAGATCGATCCCCAGGTTGCCGCGAAGCTGAAGATCCGGCCCGCACATGAGGTCCTTGAAGGACGACGCAAGAACGGCGACCTGCAACATTTCGCCAAGCTACACAACGGAAAAGCTCTGCACCTGGACCGACAATTCCAATTTCATCGCCAAGGCGACATCGGCCGCCGAATGAATTTAATCGCCGATCTGCAGTATCGAGGGGGCTGGAGACACCGACACTTTGGACCAATCAGCCCACTGTACTCGAGCCACTGCCGGTCCATGTGGTACGCCGGCCCCGGCTTCTGTGCCCCGTATGTGTGGTATCCGAACTGGTCTCCGTGGGTCGACTGGTGCTGGTGGGATACGTGTGCCCCGATCTACGATCCTCGTCCCATCTTTTGTCAGCCTGTCGTTTACCACGCCTGCACCCCGTGGGTTGCCTGGCAATTCCCGGTATGGCGACCACTCCCATACCTGCCCTGCGGGTCGTGGGTGGATGTGTCACCCGTGGTCATCAACGCCGGAGCCGATGTGCAATTGTTGGCCACCCGGTTCGTCGATCCC
>JAZKFE010000443.1:874-4252 GCA_040386595.1 Planctomycetota bacterium
AACTCGGGCCCCGTTTTCGAGTCTGGATCCGCAACAACAGCTCGTTTGATATCAACCAGGAATTCAACGTGTTGTTGCTCGCTTCCAACGACGCCAACGCATTTGCCGGCTTGCCCGAGGCCGGTGTCCGGGTGGCCCGGATTCGGGCAGGAGAAACTCAGTCGATCGATATCCGCTTGCCGTACGCAGCCAACTCGCTGGGACGAAACGCGGAAGGCCAGCCCATCCCCTTCAGTCACTTGAATGTGCTGGTCGACAGCCACAACGAGATCTCTGAAGCGTTTGAAGACAACAACGGAGCCACCTTGGTCCGCAGCGACATTCTGCCGGTCGACCCAGCCGCCTTCGCCGCAGAACCCGCATCCGCTCAACCCGGTGGCATCATTCATATCGCCGGTGAAGGCTTGGGGCCGGAACCCGGACAAGCCATGGTCGTCATCGGAGAACAGGAGTATCAGGCAGAAATCCTGGGTTGGTTTGATCTGGGAATCCAAATTCGCGTCCCCGATTTTGATCTCGACGAATCCACTGCGGCCGACCTGGTGATCATTCGCGGCGATGGTGCGGCGTCCAATCCGCTGACCATCGAAATCGATCCGCAGGCCACAATTCCGACCGCACCAGCGGCCCCGGTCCCAGATCTGCCCGACGCACCACCGCTGCCGGAACCGTTCGTCGAGTAACACAGATCTCAATCATCGCCGAAATCGCACCTCAACGCCCGGTTGCCTCAAAGTAACCGGGCGTTGTCGTTTCACGTGCACATCACTGACACCGTTGCCCTCTTTTCCTCGCCCGTTGATAGGCCTTAAGTGCAGTCAGTAGTTATCATTAGTAATGAGTGGAAAGTCTGTCATCTGTCAACGGATCCCTGTGAGAACTCTATGTTGAATCCGCGATCTGCTCTCTTCGCCTTTTTGGTTCTGCTCTCTGGGGCAATTGCAGCAGATCTGCCCGAGAAGCTTGCCAAGCGACTTGATTCGGCCGATGCCGCATACAACGCAGCAGTCCTGAAGGCAGACAACGTTCGTTCCTACGCAGTCCAGAAGGCGGCAAAGGAGCGATTGAAAACGTTGAAGACAGCGCTGACCGACGCGACGAAATCGGGAGACTTCGACTTAGCGACCGAGATCAAAGCCCGTGTGGCTGTCGCTGAGACGTCAGGCGGAGTGAGACCCAAGCCAAAGAATGTCGTGAAGTTTGGCGGCCATGAATATGCTCTGATCGAAGAAAAGGCATCGTGGCATGTTGCCAAGCGAATCTGCCAAGAAATGGGCGGTCACCTTGCAATGCTCGAATCGACAGCAGAGACAAAGTATTTGGGCGACCTTTGTAGCCGCGCAGGCCAATCGGCGTGGATTGGAGCGTTAAATGAAGAAGGGACTTGGCTCTGGCTCAATGGCGAAAAAGTGACATCCACCGAAGGCTGGAAGTTGAATAATGCAGAAACACAGGCTATCGCTATGACGTTTTGGCAACCTGAAGGCGTGCTTGACGATTGGCCAGCCAGCCACAAGCTCACATTCATTTGCGAGTGGGAATGATGTCTTACTTTTCCTGAATATCGCCCCCAGACCACGATGGCTTGGCGGAATACGCCCGGTTGTTTCCAACAACCGGGCGTTGTCGTTTCCGGCGAGCGTCATTGCCGTGGAATCTAGCCGAGGTCCCTCGTGGGCGTAATTCACCTCTCTTTCGGTCAGGACTCCCTTCAAAACTCAGGATAGACGGACCGTCTATGCTCGCGCTGAATTTGGACTTTGTTCGTCCAGATATTTTATTTCCCACGCGCAGCTATTGAATTTTGATCAATCAAAATTACAATTTGGCCAATGTGAGTGCGACGGAGCGTTGCTCAGGTCGAATTTTTGGGGTGTTTTGTATTAGATTGAGGTAACTCATCGTGATCCGCCGACGTGGATTTACTCTGATTGAATTGCTGGTCGTGATCGCCATCATCGCCGTGTTGATTGCCTTGTTGCTCCCCGCGGTACAACAAGCTCGAGAAGCCGCTAGACGTACGCAATGCCGTAATAACCTGAAGCAAATTGGCCTGGCACTGCACAATTACCACGAAACGCATCAGATCTTTCCGCCGGCCTACATCGGCAGCGTCGGCAATTCGGGGACGGCCAGTGGCGTGACATTCCCTGACGATAACGGCAATGGACCATCCGGATTTGCCTGGGGCACGCTGTTATTGCCGCAGATGGATCAAGCTCCTCTCTACAACAAGTTGAATTTCTCACTCCCGTGCTGGGATCCCGCTCACGCGACGTACTCGAGCACCAAACTGGCCGCGTTTCTCTGTCCGTCAGGGTCTGGTGGCAGTGACGGATTCGTCGTGGAACGCTGGACGAGCGGTTCATCTGCAGCCCCCTCGGCCCCCGCGCCGATGACTCCGTCGATGTTTTTCGCCCATGCCCACTACGTGACCAATGCGGGGATTCATCAGCCGTGGGGTCGGGCACCGGCGTACTCGATCGACTTTTCCGTCCCCGAACCGATTCCGGCCACCGGGCTAACGGCCACGCAAGACGGACCGTTCTATCGCAATTCGCGGATCCGCGTGGCGGACGTCAGCGACGGATTGTCGAACACCGTCTTCGTCGGCGAGCACAGCTCGAAGCTCAGCAACAAGACTTGGTACGGCACAGTTCCCTACGCCGCGACCTGTCCCAAACCGGGCTGGGCGTCCGAATGCAATAGTGCCGGATGCCTGGTCGGAGCCCACAGCGGCCCTGACACCCACGACCATCCGCAGGTGATTATTCACGCTCCGAATCACCCGTTTGGCCACACGGATGAGATGTACTCGGAACATGTCGGAGGGGCCAACATCCTCTTCGGCGACGGGTCGGTAAGATTCGTCTCGCAGTTTGTGGACGGCTTCCTGTGGGTCGCAGTCAGTACCCGCAACGGCGGCGAAGTCGTGGGAGATTTTTAATGCCTCAAACCATCAACCACCGCGATTTATCACACACAGATCGCCCCTCATTCTCCAATCGCCAAAGCACACCGATGAACCGTTGGCTCGCCATCATTCTGTCTTGCAGCCTGGGAATCATGCTGGTCTCCGGCTGCCAGCCCGTACCGCAAGTGTTGAACGATGAAGCGGCCTTCGGTGAACTCGACGCGCTGTATACGGCGGTGACGTCGAAACGGCGCGATCTGCTGGATGCGTGCCGGAAAAGAATCTCCAAGCTGCACGAAGAGAAACGCATGTCTGACGCTGGCTTCGACGAGATCGAGGAGATCGTAGCGCTAACAGAACAAGACAAGTGGACTCCAGCCGCCGAGCAACTCTACAACTTCATGCGCGGCCAGCGCAAGCCATAGCCTCGTATTAATGAATGAGGTTTTCGGGCCCGGAGGGCC
>JAZKFE010000444.1:0-29854 GCA_040386595.1 Planctomycetota bacterium
ACCTTTACAGGGTTGGGGACTTGTGGGGCTCGTAACCCAGGGTGCGCTCGGTGTACCGAGCGACCCTGGGCTATGTTGTCCTTCCCTTTCAGGGAAGCTTTCTGCACATCCGAATTCAGAAGCCAATCGCATTTCTCGCGATTAGTATGCTCTTCGTCTTGACGAAGACTCTAAGTTAATGCGGTCTAAGCCGGAAGGCATGGATAGAAATACAACTAGAGGCCAGTTCTGGCGAACTGGCCTCTAGGCATAAAGCGGACGTTGGTCAGGAAAATCCTGTCGCTTACCAGTCGACTTGGGCTCGTAGCCCCAGCATGTTGGCGTAGCTGTGGCCGTAGGTGGGGTTGGCCAGGAACGACTTGACATAGTTGAATTGGAACTTGGTATACGGATTGAGGTACCAGTTCACGCCGGCGGTCCAGTCGTTCATGCGGCCGCCGTTGATGTCGCCGTCATTTAGGTCGATGTACGAGTACCGTGAGGCCAATTCCCAGGCACCCCTACCGCAGCCGGTGTCGGTGCGGAAGTTTTCTAATGGTTTGACGCGGTCCAGGGCACCGGCCTTCTTATCGTAGGGACGGCTTTCGCCGGTCAGGAAGTAGCTGACCGTGGCATAGGCACCCTTGTAGTGCATCTGAGCCAGATTATTTTGCGGATTGACGATGGCCAGCATGGCTTCTGTCTGGACTGACAGCGGTCCCTGAACCCACAGCAGTTCGCCACCGAAGTGTGTAAAGTTATTGCAGTTAAAGGTTCCCGTATCGACGAAGGGAGGCGTCCCGTTGGCGATGTTCGGGATGGCAACCTTGCTGGTTCCCACGGGATTCGCCGCGGAAGATCCGAATGCACCGATGTAGAATTCAGGGATCGTCGAGTACCGCATTTTGTCGTTGCCGGGGTTCCCGTGCCAGAAGGCACCACCCATGTGCAGGTAATACAGACTTCCGTCTTCGCCTTCTTCGTACCAGGCCAGATGAGTCCCACGGCCGGCGACCGAGACGCCGGCATTGTCCCCAATGTCATCGCCGAACTGGTCCTGGCCGGTTTTGAAGATCGACGCGGCCCACGTCGAAGATAAGTCTTCCGAGTAGTTGTACGTCCCGATTCCGATGTGTCGGAAGGCTTCAAAGCTTTGGAACAGCGAGGAACGTTCCATGAACGTCTGGTAGCGAACGCTGGTCACGGTTTCCAAGCCGAACGGTTGTTTCCATTGTCCCACTTTGACGAAGCCTAACACCGGGACGTGCGTGATTTCTAACCACACATCGGTAAACGTCGGGCGTCCGAAGAAGCCGAAATCTAACTGGGCAAAGTAGTTCACATTCTCAATGACGGCACCTTTGGCCGACAAACGAAAGCGTCGGAAACCCGCACCATCTTGAATGTCGCCATTGGCGGGATTGCCCGCACCCAGCGTTCGCATGTTGTTTTCGGATTGATCAAAGAACCCCATGTCGGCTTGGAAAAAACCATTGATTTGAACATTGGGGTACTTGGGCTTGGCGGCGTCCGCTTTGAACTTGGCCCAGTCATTTTGAATCGACATCATGCGTCGATCAATTTCCTCCAGGGCGGCGGGTGACAAGCCTTCCTGTGGAGCGGGAACGGCGAGTCCCGCATCGGGTTGAGAATAGCCAGCGGCGACCTCATCCCCTGCCACAGGAGGCAGTTCTCCGACCGCAGGGTTCTCTGCATTCGCGCCATTGGCGTCGGCCAACGACTTCCAGAATGCGGGATCGGCTGGGTCGGACTGAGCCCACGCCGAGCCCCCTGAAAGCAGGCAGAACGCGCTCATAGCGCATACGATCAGCCAGCGTTGTGAAATCGCCATAAGAATGCCCTGGAATTTGGACGTACGGGGAGACCCAGCACGATTCAGCCCGAATTGAGGCTGGTACGGAACGGAATAGAATGCGGTGGATTGGTAGCGGCGTCGCGGAGTGATTCCGCAGGGGAAATGAATCAGCTGGCGTGGGCAGACGGGGACAGATCTTTATCAGCGATCGATGCTTTGAGGCAATCTCAAGTGGAGATTAACTCTCGGTTTTGTAATTTTAGGCGCGTGAAGTGAGATTTGGCGAGGTGGCTGCTTTGGGGTGAGTTTGTGGTGTGGTGTGTGAGAATAATTATCGGCGCGAAATATTTGTTGCATTAACTAAAAGCTTCCGAAATCTTTAGTAAATTTATTCAAAATTCAGCTGGGGGGATGGTGATCTCCTCCGGCGGCGTTGAGATCTCAGTCTCCACAGGCGATTCCGCAGATACTGGTTGACGTGTCATAAGTGGACGAGCTACAAACGCTTAGAGATCGCACGAAGCGCTCGGCGGTCTACGAAAATCAATCGAATTGAGATGCCCTGCTCCTCGAAGCGATCATCGTATGATGGTGTTTTCGAGGGCGTCAGATTTAGGTCGCCTCATTCGTGGCCGTGGAGAAGATCATGTCGGACTCATTTTTTAGACTCGATGGCCAAACGGCGATTGTGACCGGTGCTGGGCAAGGAATTGGGGCGGGGATCGCGCGTCGGCTGGCCGCCGCAGGGGCTCGTGTCGGGGTGTTTGATCTCGATCCGCAGCAAGCGGCGGCGGTGGCTCAGGAAATCCAGGGAATTTCCTTGGTGGGTGACGTCACGCGTGAGGCGGATATTGAGCGGGCGTTGGCCCAGTTAGCTCAAGCGGGATTGGCGCCGGACATCCTGGTGAACAACGCGGGGATTCTGGGGCCTGTGGGACCCAGCTACGAGTTGTCTCGAGCCGACTTGGAACGCGTTCTGGCCATCAATCTGGTTGGTGCGTTCTCCTGGTGCCGGGCGGTCCTGCCGGGGATGCTGGAACGCGGCTACGGGCGGATCGTGAATATGGCCTCCATCGCCGGCAAGGAGGGCAATCCAAACTTGCTGCCGTATAGCGTTTCCAAAGCCGGGATGATTGCCATGACAAAGTCGATGGCCAAAGAAGTGGCGGGCAAAGGGGACGTGACCGTCAACAGTATCAGCCCGGCAGTCATCCATACTCCGATGATGGACACCATGCCTCAGGCCACGCGCGATTTTATGGTTTCCCGGGTTCCCATGGGCCGGCCTGGAACGATCGCCGAAGTTGCAGCACTCGTGCACTTTCTGGCAAGCAGTGAATCCAGCTTTACGACGGGTCAGTGCTATGACATCTCTGGCGGCCGGGCGACATATTAAAGCAGTCTGAGAGCCGGCTGGTCGGAAGCTGTTTCGTCGAGAAGGCCAAGAGTCATTGTCTGGTCTTCAGTTTGCGGCCTTGGCAAATGTCTTTTCCCCGAAGGGGATACACAACATAGCCCAGGGTCGCCGAGTACTCGCGGCGCACCCTGGGTACTCTGGGAGGGTGAGGCTCCTGCCGAACCGCTTGGTCTTCCGGGCCCCAGGAGACTGAGCGGTTCGGCAGGAGCCTCACCCTCCCAACGTTTCGAAACACCACCAACTTCAAGCCCCCTTGAGAATTCACGTTCTCAAATCCTTCACGGCGTAGCCTTTCGGGGTTGAGGACTTGTGGAGCTCGGAACCTGGTGCCAGCTTTCAATGGGCCGGAAAAGACTGATTGGAAATGAAATGATCCTGCCGATTCCTTAAATCGGAATCGGCAGGATCATAGTTTTTATGCGACTCCGGCAGGACTATTCCGGCTTCCGACGCAGTGTGGTTTCTTGACCTTCAGGTTTGCCTTCCCCTTCGGCTACCGGTCGTTGAGCCGTTTGGATCAAACGAGGAGCGTCTTCGCGGGCCTTGTTGGAAATATCCTTGCGGCACCAGGAGCCGTCCCACTTGATGCACTTCACGGCTTGGTAGGCTTTGAACTTGGCATTCGCAATCGAATCCCCCAGAGCCGTCACGCCAAGAACGCGGCCGCCATCGGTCACGACCTTGCCGTTGCGTGAGCCGGTTCCCGCATGGAAGACCTTCACATCGGGCAGCTTCGCGGCTTCGTCCAGACCGCGGATCTCGTGGCCTTTGGGGTAATCGCCGGGGTAACCTTCTGCAGCCATGACGACGCAGACACCAGGCCGTTGGTCCCATTCCAAATCGGGCAGCGTATCCAGTTTGCCTGTCGCACCCGCCAATAGGATTTCGGCCAGATCGCTTTTCAGCCGCATCAAAATCGGCTGGGCTTCTGGATCGCCGAAGCGTACGTTGAATTCCAGGACTTTGGGGCCCTGGTTGGTGATCATCAGGCCGGCGTACAGCACGCCGCGGAAGGGGCGTTTGGCTCGCTTCATGGCGTGTACGGTGGGGATCAGCACCTGAATTTCAATCTGCGCCATGAGCTCGGGCGTGATCAACGGCGCGGGACTGTAAGCCCCCATGCCGCCCGTGTTCGGGCCACGGTCGTCGTCGTAGGCGGCCTTATGATCCTGGGCCGTCTCGAGGGGGATGATCGTGTTGCCGTCAACAAATGCCAGCACGCTGGCTTCCTGGCCGTCCAGGCGTTCTTCAATGACGATCCGTTTACCGGCGTCGCCGAATTCCCGGGCTCGCATGATGCGGCGGATGGCATCGACCGCTTCGGACTTGCTGCCACAAACGACAACGCCCTTGCCCGCGCACAGACCGTCGGCTTTAACCACCAGCCGGCACTCTTCGCGATCATTGACGTAGTTCTCGGCGGCTTCGGAATTTTCGAAGACGGAGAATTCGGCTGACGGAATGGCGTGCTTGCGGAGCAGTTCTTTCATGAAGACTTTGCTGCCTTCAAGTTCTGCCGCGGCCAATGACGGGCCGAACACCGGAATGCCGGCAGCGTCCATCGCATCGGTGACACCCGCCATCAGCGAGACTTCGGGGCCGACGACGACCAAGCCGATCTTTTCGGTTTGTGCGAACTTGACCAGTCGCACGGTATCCGTGGCCTTGATGTCGACGTTGGTGCCTTCCATGGCGGTGCCGGCGTTGCCGGGCGCACAGAAGACCTTGGTCACCTTGGGTGACTGTTTCAACTTCCAGCACAGGGCATGCTCCCGGCCGCCCTGACCAATAACCAACACTTTCATGGGATTGTCTTCTGATTCCAACGGATTAAATTGCCAACTCGTCAATCACACGATAGCGCTCACCACGTCAGGCTGGTGGAATTGACGGATAGATTCTCTTTAAGCGGGGGCCCTTGCAGCGTCGTTCTCGGGGGGAGGAAAACGCTGCAGCTGCCACGAGTCATCGTGATCTCTCGCGTCGTCGCAACTCGAACGCGTAGTAACTCCCGATACCAGAAGTTATCAGTCGCATTGTTCGCTGTCGCAATCAACGTTCCTGCGGCCCGATACTCGTCCAGCACGAAACGGCAGAACCAACGCGAGTGGTTAATTCCATCATACCCCGTCGGCAAAGCAAATCACAGACCAGGGAGAACCCCGGCTGGATGAGCCGCGGTGCTCTCCGCACTTGCCTGACTCTTTGAGTCGCCTTGTCTGCGTTTTACGAAGCTGTGACTCAGGGAGTTTGACTGCAATTGAGGCTACTTGGCATCGATATCCAGTAGCCCATGTCGCCGCATCTTCTTGTAGAGGCCGACGCGGGTGATCCCCAGGAAGCGGGCCGTGGCAGTCCGTTTGAAGCCGTTGGCGCGAAGTGCTTCTTCCAGGATCTGCCGCTCGCTCTTGGCGACCTGCTCAGCGAGCGACCAGCTCGGTGGAGCCGAATGGCCGTTTCCGTCGGGAGAAGATGTTCCCAGGGCATGAGCGATGGCTGGTGACAGATGGTCAATCGACAGATCGCCCCGGTCGCAGAACAGCACCGACCGCTGTAGCTGATTCTTCATCTCCCGAATGTTGCCGGGCCATTGATAGCGTTTGAGTGCCGTGAGGAATTCACGGTGAATTCGCGACACGGGAATGTTGTGGCGAACACTGCATTCTCCGATGAACTGCGTGGCCATCGGGACCACGTCCAGCGGCCGCTCACGCAATGGCGGCAGCACGAATTGCAGCACATTCAAGCGATAGTACAAGTCGGTGCGGAACTTGTTTTGTGAGGCGAGTGTTTCCAGATCGAGATTCGAGGCGACGACCAATCGAGCTTCGCTGATCATCGTGTCGGTTGAGCCGACCGGTTCGAATTCCCCCGTTTCGATCACACGCAGCAGCTTGGCTTGTTCCTTCAACGCCAGGGCGTCGATTTCGTCCAGCAACAGCGTGCCGCGGCCAGCAGCTTCGAAGCGACCCGTCCGATTGCGATCGGCGCTGGTAAAGGCGCCGCGAACGTGCCCGAAAAGTTCACTCTCGATCAGGTCGGAAGGCATGGCACCGCAGGCCACATTCAGGAAAGGGGCTTCTCGACGGGGCGAGAGGCCGTGAATCAGTTGTGCCAGCGTGGTCTTACCGGTTCCTGTTTCGCCGATCAGCAACAGTGTGACGTCGTGTGCCGCCACGCGTCGCAGTTGATCGATGACGGGGAACAGACTCGGTGTGTGGGTCGAAAAACGAATCTTTTCGCTTTCGATGACTTGCTGCTGTGGCACCATTCGCGGTGAGGGAAACTTGGTTCCATCTTTCAGCGGCGCCAGCAGGCGATCGACAGTCTCCCAGCTGCAGGGAAAATCGATCGAGGCGGTTTCGTGCAGGTCGATCGTCGTCGCCCAGCGGAACGGGAGCCAGCGGTCGGTGAGCGTCACCATGTAGCCCAGGCGCATGTGGCCTGATTCTAACCACGTGAGGGCTTGCTCGGTCTCGGTGTGCCAGGCTTCGGCGCGGATGTCAAAGAAGACCAGTGTCTGTGGGACTTCATTGACTTGTCGGCGCAATTCATCGGCACTGGTGACGACGGTGACCGGCAGGCTGAACGTCTCGGTGATGTATGCCGGCAGCACATGTTGCACTTCTGCATCATGGCTGAAGACAATGGTTGGCAACTTCATGCAACACGCTTTCTAGGATCGTCAACGTGTGGGCCCGTGACTGAATAACGCGGCGAAAAAACGCATCAATGACCAAGTTTTGAGAGGCTGGCGAGGATTGGCGGGCGAAACTGGTGGTTGGATTGATACATGTTTTCAGGAAGCCGTGCTAACAGGTGTTATCATTTGTCTGCGATTATGAGTAGCCGCAGGGAGCGCTGTAAATTGAAAACCGAAATTGTTTTGCAAATTCTCCGAACCAGTTTTCTGAAGTGCTTTTTGTGAGTTGTAAATTGTTTTTTTGTAATTACTTACGTGATTTTTTATGATCCCGAGTTAAGAATGGCTAATTCTGAGTTTCTGTAAAACAGGGGCTCTGGGATGAGTTTGTAGTCATGTTTTTAGGTGGGATTATTTTGTTTTGGGCTTAATGTGCGGATTGGATGAGGTCGCTTTGTTTCCTGGCGTAGTCAAATTTGGGGTGCGGGAGGTAAATCTTGGGCGACGATGCCGCTCCCGAGTGCCCGATTGGCGTTAGATTCGGTTAGATGACTTCAGAGGTTGAACGAATACGAGCAGGTATTCGATTCTTGCCCTGTTGACGGCGACCAGGGTTCGAATCGTGGCGAATCCAGGGGGCTTAGAGAATTGGGTGTGGCAATGCTTCGCGGCGTAGGGCACCGGAACGAATGCGACCGTGTCCTGCTCGTTTTTTGATGTCTGGTGCTTTTGGCTTGCGGCACAGAGGAACGCAGCTTGATGCGTCTTCTTATACGCGTGTGTTCAGGTTACGGCGAATCCTGAAGTGCGCATCGTTGGCACGGGCGGGACGGCCCGGCAACTTAACTTGTTGCGCGACACAGTTACAATTTCCAGAGCCGGTTCCAGACGTGTCTGGCGAACGGATGTCAGGGCTCGGTTGACAGTTACTTTTCCGTCAGAACGTACAATTGTTGCTGCACTGCAATGCAGATTTGATTAGCCTGCACGTTGGTTTTGCGGCGCACCATACAAGCCCCGTAAGGTGAACAGCCGAGTCAGCTGAGATGTTGTTCGTCGCAAGCACGGACGGTCTGGAGTTGGCTTCCTTTAACCCATGCTGAAACAAAATGATTGCCATGCCTGCTACCGGAACTTGGGAATTACTGGTCGTTGAAGACGACAATGTGATTGGAAAATCGCTTGTGCAAGGCTTTTCCGAGCGTGGTCATAATTGCACTTGGGCCAAAGACGGGACAAAAGGGCTGCTGTCGGCTCAGTCGCAGCAGTTTGATGCCATTATCCTGGACCTGAATTTACCGGGGATCCCGGGAATGGAGCTGCTTCGCCAGTTGCGGCAAGAAGGAGTGCGAACTCCGATCATTGTGCTCACCGCGCTGGGAACGATTGACGAGCGCGTGGCCGGGTTGACGAACGGAGCGGATGACTACATGGTCAAGCCGTTCGCATTTGCAGAGCTGTTGGCGCGAATTGATGTCATTTGCCGCCGGGCTGCGAATCGTCCCTCGCCCAAGCTGGAGAGTGAAGAATTAAGCCTCGATCTGGCCACGCGTCGGGTTCAGGCGCACGGTCAAGAAGTCGATCTGACTCCGACGGAGTTCAGCCTGCTGGAATTCTTGATGCGGCATGCGGGTCAGGTGGTGACGCGGCGGATGCTGTGCGAACACCTGTGGGACAGCGATTGGGAGGGGGCCACGAATGTGATTGAAGTTCACATCAACCGATTGCGTGGCAAGCTCGACAAAGGCCAGGATAAATCGGTCATCCAGACGATTCGTGGCCGGGGCTATTCGCTGCGGGCTTCGTAAAGGCAAAGAGGCGTTTTACGAATTGCAGCCCGCGGCGGCAAGAAGTGGCATTCCTCGTAATTTTCGGGGAAAGGCACTCGCTGGCGCTGCGGGCCGGTAGCGTGTTGATTTGGGCCGAAGTCTCGGCGCGCACCGCTACTAGATCTCAAAAAGCAAAACTTCCGCAGTCCGAATGACTACGGAAGTCACGATTGAGAGATATTGGGGTTGAGCAATCGGGCTCTCTGGGCGGGATCGCCAAGCGTGTACGGCTTAACGTTCACGGAAGATGATTCGACCACGATTCAAATCGTAGGGGGAAACTTCGACCGTAACGCGGTCTCCCGGGACGATGCGGATGAAGTGCTTCCGCATCTTGCCGGCGACGTGCGCCAGCACTTCATGTCCGTTGTCTAACGCGACACGAAATTGCGTGTTCGCCAGCGCCTTGCTGACGGTACCTTCAACTTCGATGGCCTCTTCTTTGGCCATAACTGGTGCTCTCCACGACACGTTGCTGCTCACCGGACCACGCAGGAAGCGGATCTACTGACGGCGAACAATTATAGAGCAATCGATGTAGCCGAACGCTCGGCCCCATGTTATGCATGTTATGAACGCGCCATTGTGAGCGCCGGCGGCTTCAAAAGCCAGCCTGATTTTGCCGATTTTCCCTCGGAGCCCGCAAATCCGCAGCCGCTTCTCTCTCTTTGAATCCGACTGAGTGACGAAGAACTTCAGAATTCTCCTGAAATTGGTGAGGTGCGGCGTCTGTCAATTTATGTTCACTGAAAGTCTATAAGTCACAGATAGTTACGATGTGGGGTGCGCGGGTCTGATAGCAGGGGAGGTGATTCTGGCGTCGAAAACTCCACAGAAATCAGGCTTCGACGGCTGTGATTTTTGACGATTATGAATTTGCAAGGTACATTTACCGAGGTGAGCCATTTCTCTTTTTCATTCGCCCCCGCGCTCCGGTACATTCATGAACGCCTTACAAAAATTTCTGCGCGGCGAGGAAGGAACGACGGCGGTTGAGTATTGTGTCGTCTTGGGCATGATTATCGTCGTCTGTATTGCGGGAATCAGTACGGTCGGAGGAACATCAGGTGGGATGTGGGGCAGGAATTCAACGAAGTTGAATTCGGTGATGTCGCCGTAAAGCCTGATGGCGTGTGTTGTCGTTTGAGTATTGGCCGCGATGTCTCGCTGAAATCCCGATTCTCCGTGGCCAGCGAATGCTAGGCCGTCGCAATGACCTTCGCAGGAGGCGAAGATGTTTAAGTGCTGGATTGCACTCGGTGGAAATTTAGGCTCCGTTGCTGAGACTTTCCGTGAGGCGGCTGCGTTATTGCAGGGCACGCCCGGTCTGTCGGTGATTCGGATGAGCCGTTTCTATACCACTTCTCCAGTCGGGGTGGACGCCGGTTGCGAATTTCTGAACGCTGCCGCGGAGCTCCAGACGTCTCTTTCTCCACTAGAAGTGCTCGCAACGCTGCAGGGGGTGGAAACGCAGCTGGGCCGTCAACGTACGGTACGCTGGGGGCCCCGGACGCTGGATCTGGATTTGCTGTTGTATGATCAGCAAACGGTGTCGTTGCCCACGCTGATTGTTCCGCATCCCCATTTGTGGTATCGCCGGTTTGCGCTCGATCCCTTGGTTGAGATCGCCCCTGACGTCCTTCATTGCGGGCATCAGTTAAGCCTCGCCGAACTTCGAGATCGTCTCCTGGTACGGCCATTGAGTTGTGCCTTGCTGGGAGGGACGAGTGATCTCCGGGCTGATCTCCTGCGGCGACTCGAAACGGAATTTTCGCAGGTGAAATGGCAGGTGGAGCATCCCGAGGAGGCGTGGCTCGCATTCTGTCTGGGGCCCGTTCCACGGCGGTCGGGCTTGGCCGATGCGAATCGGATTGAGGTGGCCTCGTTCCCGACGACTCCCGAGCAGACAATTCGCGACGCACTGGCTGCGGCATTGGATTCAACTCGTGTGATTGGCTAACGCGGCACATGAATCCGGTGGAGCATGTGTTCTAATGCCAACTAGCGTTGCGCGAGTGGGCAAGTTGCGTGTGGTTTAGGTTGTGGTTTGCCGTGGCGGAGGCGTTGGATTCCATGGTTTTCGCTTGACGCAAGTATTACAGCCCGAAATAATCGAGGTTATCGCGAGATGGACATTGCCCGGCTTCTGGGCGACGTGGTTTGATCCGGAATCAGGATGCGATTGAGGTGCCAACCCGCGTGCAGAACATGAGATTCTGCGCATCTGAGGCCTTCTCTTGGCTTGTGCCCCGCGGTACTCTATTTACGCTACTATGGATGCCTGCTGCCGTTCGGTTGCTTAACAGGTCTACGGTCCTCGTCGTCGACGAGGGCTCTAACGAACACAATATCTGTTCCGAGGGAGTTCT
Organism: Planctomycetota bacterium; assembly: GCA_040386595.1. Classification (GTDB taxonomy): domain Bacteria; phylum Planctomycetota; class Planctomycetia; order Planctomycetales; family Planctomycetaceae; genus JAKFVC01. Next base: position 11,054 of record JAZKFE010000444.1, read on the forward strand.
TGATGTTGCCGTTTAAACACTCTGCGCGTTTCGGCGTTTGGCTGCTATTGAGCTTGCTGATCTTGGCAATTTCGCCGCGTGCGATGGTTCAGGCGCAGGGGAAAAAGGCCGCTGCGAAAGCTGCCGCTGCAGAGCCGGCCGCCGAAGAAGAAGCCCCCGCTGACGCCGAAGAAGCGGCTGCGGAGCCGGCTGCTGCTGGCGAAGGGGCGGCCCATGCCCCCGCGTCACAGTCGCAGTTGATGTGGATCATTCACACCTCCGGCTGGATTGGTGGCGTGTTGCTGGTGATTTCGATTTACTTCGTCGCGGTCGTGACGCAGATGTTCCTGGAATTACGCGAACAAGTGATTGTTCCCCCAGCGTTGCTGGAAGAGTGCAACGCCCTGCTGGCGAAGCGTGACTACAACGGCATCTATAAGACGGCGAAAGAAAATACCAGCGAGCTGGGGCAATTGATTGCCGCCGGGTTGGTGGCACATTCCCAAGGGATGCATGAGAGCCGCGAAGCCATCGATCGCACAGGCGAAGTGCTCACGGTGGAGATGGAAAAGAAGATCAGTATGCTCGCCGTTATCGGATCTCTGGGGCCGATGATCGGGTTGTTGGGGACGCTCAAGGGTATGATCGCCAGCTTCTCCGTGATCGCGATGTCCGACACGCAGCTGAAGGCGAGCGAAGTGGCCGGCGGTATTTCGGAAGCTCTCTTGATCACGTTCGAAGGTGTGGCCTTGTCGGTTCCGGCGATTTACTTCTTCGCTGTGTTCAAGAATCGCGTCTCCACCCTGTCGCTCAAGGCAATTAATGCCGCCGACGAATTCATTCGTCGCGTCCATCAAGTGGCACAAACCAAGCCCGCTGCCGCTGCACCGACTGCCCCCACCAGTACATGATCGGGATTGATCCCCTGGGAGAAGCACGATGTCTGGAAACAATTTAGAAGGGGCCGAGCCGAATCTGACCCCGATGCTGGATATGGTTTTTCAGCTGGTCACGTTTTTCATGCTGGTGATCAACTTCAAAGGGGCCTCCATGGACCTCTCGTTGAAGTTGCCCGTACTGGGCTCGGCCCGGCCACTGGAATACAGCGGGAAGCTGGAGCCATTGTTGCTGAACATCAACACCGAGGGCAAGGTGCATGCCTACGGGCAGGTCGTGGCCGTTGAGGACTATGTCTCCAAGGAAGCTCGCTTGCTGAAGTTGCAGCTGGAGAGCGCGGGGACACCGATGAAGGACAAGGAATTTCCCATTCCGGTCATTGTGCGCGCCGACCGGAACGTGACGTTCAAACAGCTCAACAATGTCATCGAGACTTGCCAGAAGCATGGTTATCGCCAGTTCTCGTTGAGCGCGATGACGAAAGAGGAGGGAAATTGACATGAGCCGTCGCCGACGTCGTAAAGCACCTTCCGTTGAGCTCAATCTGGCTGCCATGTTGGACATGGCATTCCAGTTGTTAACGTTTTTTATTCTGACGTTTCGTCCCGCACCGGTCGAAGGGCAACTTGGGTTGCATCTGCCCCCCCCGGTGCCGCTGACCCAGGTCAAAAGCGAGAAAGAACCCAGCACCGGAAATGGTGGTGGTGAGGTGAGCGACCTGGAGACGCTCGATTTGTACATCACCGCCAACGAGCATGGTGAAGTCTCGCTGATTAAGGTGGGGCTGCGCCCCGTCGTCAAAGGCCGGCTGAACAAGACCAACCTCGCCGCGCTGGATCAGCATTTGAAGTCGCTGTTCGATATTCGCAGTATTCCCCTGGACCGCGTGCAGTTAGCGGTGGATGATCGATTGCGGTACGAGGAGCTGATGAAAATCGTTGATGTTTGCACGAAACAAAAGTTACCGAATGGTCAGCCCATGCAGCGGATCAGCTTTATCGAGATGAAGAGTCAGGCGCCAAAGCCCTAAATGATCTTGCACGATTCTGGGCCATCTCCAGTCGTGCCACTGTTTTGCGACTGTACTTCAGTCGTTAAGCAGTGGCACGAGGCCTGTAACAGAGTTCCGCAAGGTTATTTCGTTTTGCTGAGCGTTTTGCGAACACAACACGATGAGCGTCACTGGTGGGGCCAGGCTGCAGTTTGAACTGGCACCCGGCCGTTCCTTTGGCTGGGTGACGTTCATGAAGTGAGTGACGACTCGGGCCGCGACTAAGGACAACGAATCATGCATCGCAAAATCGTGCGGCCTTATGGGCAGTCAATCACTTCCACACGAGCGTTGTCTTTGTTGATGATGCTCGCCTTGTTGTGGATGTTGTACGATTGGACCAGGAATCCGGTGACCTGGAAGTGGTTGGCGACGGCCAAAGAGGTTCAGGCGGAGGACTCGGCTGTCCCTTCTGAGATTGCCAAGGATCGTAAACGACGGGCTCCTGCTAAAGAGGTCATCGTTCCGGGGCCGAATGATCTCGATCCGGATGCCGTCAAAGACTTCCAGAGGCGGAAAGAACTGCTCAGTGATCGGACTGAGTTGCGCCCGCGTGAGATGATGCTCTACTGGGATCTCATGAAGTGGAGTCGGACCGAATCGCTGCAGACGCAGGAAAAACGAGCCGCCAAGGATGTGGCTTTCTCGCAGATTTGGGAACAGCCAGATCAATATCGCGGCAAGTTAATCCGCCTGCGAATGCATGTTCGTCGGGTTCTGCACTACACGGCCCCGGAGAATCCGCTGGGGATCAAAGACGCCTACGAGGCTTGGGGCTGGACTGACGACTCGAAGTCATACCCTTATGTGGTCGTATTTTCGGAACTTCCGCCCGGGCTGCCAGTTGGTACAGACGTGCGTGGTGAGATCGTCTTCGTGGGCTATTTCTTGAAGATCATGACCTTTAAGGCGTTTGATGTTGCGCGAGGGTCTCCCTTGTTGATCGGACGGGCTCGGCTGGCGGCTCCCCCGGTGCCCATTAAAAAGGTCAGCGGCTCTTCGGCAATTATGGTCATTGCCTCGATCGTCGGCCTGATTGCGCTGGCGGTGTTCGGCATCCGACACATGCTGAGTTTTCGTCGCGTTCCTACCAAGGTCGCGTTGCCAGAAGGCTTTGATCTCAGCGAGCAGCTGGGAAATCATAATTTTGGAGAGATTGAAACTCCCGTTGCAGTGGGGGCCATTGCTCCAACGGTGGTCCCTCCGCAAACTGACTCTGATTCGACGTCAACGACGCCCTGATCTCTGGTGCGGACGTTAACTGCTAGGCCACGCTGGAAGCGGCCGATTTATCTCCCCTCTCCCCTGATTACCGAGGCGAGGGGAGCATTGGTCCTTGAGGCCGCGTCTGGGATCGCCGCATCCGGAGCACCATTTACGAGGTTGCCCCTCTGGCCTCCTGTTTGCTCACACGGATTCAGCCAGTGTCTCGGGCGACAGTGTGAGGTCAAATCGTTGCCTGAAGCACTCGCAAATGCGTTCTACGGAGTTTCCCAGGCGGTGACGTCTTGGTAGCGATAGCTGCCGCGGTGATCGCGGGCGAGTTGCTCCAGCCAGTCCAGTGATCCCAGCTTGGCCCCTTTGCCGAATTCAATCACGTTGATTTGAGTGCGTTTACGATTGGCCTGCTTGAGATCCCATAGATCTCGGAAGGACAATTCGGGGGTATCCCCATCGGTCAGAAAGAAGATGACATCAGGCGTCATTTTTAATGCGGCCAGCAGTGCCGGTTTGTGGAAGGTTCCGCTGGTTGGCTGCTGGCTGGTAATGAACTGCCGGGCAAATCGACGGTTTGTGTCTGTGGCAAAGAACGTGTGCTGTTTGCCGTTTTCCATGAGATGCAGCTCGGAATCGTAAAACAGGACTTGGAACCGTTGTGAGGCGTCGAGTTGCTGCAGGCTGGCCAGCAGTTCGGCTCGGGCGACGCCGATCGAGTTTTCTTCTTCCATACTGCTGGAGCAATCGACGACGTAACAGAACAGATTGCCCTGGCCCCCGACTTCAAAAAAGCTGGTGCCCCCCGATCCACCCCCCCCGACGCGCCCTGTTGCTGTTCCCGGCCCTCCTCCGCCATTCCCGGAATCTTCCCCTGCCGCGTCGCCACTGCCGGACGCCTGTTGCAGCAATTGGCGATATTTTTGTTTGATGGCACGGACTTTGTCCGTACTGGCAACGACTTCCGGGACCGCGGGCCCTTCTCCGCTGGTATCGGGAGGCGGAACAGATTCCGTCGCCTCCTCGGCCGTGGATTCGGGCTGCCGCTGGGCAACCGGCGGAATTATTTCCGCGTCAGTGGTTTGGCCCACCGCCACCTCCGACTCGGACGAGATTTGGGTATCGAGACCTGCCCCGGCAGAACCTGCTGAGTCGGCTCGGGTGAACGTGGCACTCAGATTCAGAGGTTCGCCTCCATTCCCTGGTCGGAAACGCCCTGCTCCGGCGACTCTGTCGAGGCAGAAGAGGCATAATAAGGCGTGGACCACCAGCGAAATCAGCCACCCCGGCAACGAACTCAGCGAACGTTGCCGTCCACCGTGTCGCCCCTTAGTGCCCGTTTTCCGGTCTCGACTCACGAGTGTCACGCCTGATGAAATGGGGAATGCAAGCAACCAGAACTATCAGCCGGAGCCAAAATGGTGCTGGATGGGAGGTTGGGGAAATCGTCAGAACCTTGGCCCGAACGAGCCCCCTGACGCTCGATATCTAATGGTCTTAATCTTGAGATCGCAATTGGTCAACGCGAAAATCGTCAAAATAGGACCTGCGACAGGGGGGCTGGGTCGCTGTCAACGTGCTCTGCGAAAAGACCGTGTGTCATTTTTTGTGGCGAGTATCGGCACGGATGATCACATCCGAAGGTCTTTCCTATAAATGAGTTGCCTCAAATCCGGTATCTACGGCGAACTCCACTTGATTCATTCCGCGGAACCCCTACGATGGGAAAAAGGCAGATGTAATTACCTCCACTTGGCCACCTGGCGTATAGTCATGTGTTCACTTCAGGGGCCTCAACGCAGTCGCGGGTTAGAAATTTGGCGGGGGTGTGTCTTCGTATGCTGCAGTATGATTTTGACAACAGTCCCGGCTATTGGATGGTGATCACCACGCGAGCGATTCGGCGCGGAATGGAAGCCGAGTTGGCTGGCGAGGGGATTACGCTTCGCCAGTGGGAGGTGCTCGCTTGGCTGACCATTGAGAATGGGATGGCACAATCAGAGCTCGCCGAACGGCTGGGAATTGAGGCCCCGACACTCGCTGGTATTTTGGACCGGATGGAGCGTGATGGTTGGGTCGAGCGTCAGGCTTGTCTGCATGATCGTCGCAAGAAACGTTTACGAGCAACTGCGAAGGCGGATGCCGTATGGCAGCACATGGCCGAATGTGCGTATCGCATGCGGGCCAAATTTACAGAGGGAATTTCTCCCGAGGAACTGCAGCAACTAAAATCGGTCTGCGAGAGAATTCGGGCGAACGTCGACGAAGTAATTCCCCCGACCGCAGATTCCACCGAATGTGTTCCTGTCGTCGTGCCCCGCTGTGGCGACGCACTTCCCGTCCAGTCTCAGCAACCCGATTCCGCTGTGACCGTTCCTCATTGAGGTTCTGGCTACTGAAGCCAGGTGCACCTTGATGGGAGCTATTTGGATTTCAGGTCGAGATCAACGGAATTTGGACCGGGTTCGATCTCCTTGGTCAGTTCAGAGTGCGCGTTGTAGCGGTCCGGAACTTTTTCCCGTGTATGAATCGTACGTCCCGTCTTGGGGTCGTCGATTTCCTGGCTGGTGGTGATGCGGATGGTGTGCTTGCCGACCTTGGCACCCGGATCGTTCCCGATATAGCTCAGCTGGTATTTCCCTTCGCTATCGGTGTGTCCCACCGAGGTGCGGCCCCCTTCTTCGGGGCTGAAAAACACGACGGCATCGGCGAGTGGCTTGCCGTCCAGCTGGATGGTACCGTCGACGAATCCCAGCTCGGGCTTATCGCCGCGACCACTACATCCTGCCAAGCCGCTGCTGGCGACCACGACCAGCCAGAGAATTCTGGTCGAGAGATTTGAGCTCACTAACATTGACGCGTTCCCTTGCTGGCTGGGATCTTGAACGGACAGCGGCACGGGAACTGCGATGTTCCCGCGCCGCTGTGACGTGGCTGGCGACGCCTTGCGAACTCATTGTCGCCCACTGATTGGCCTTGGACGTTTCGCCCTAGAACTCACCGATGACGCGGCCATCATCTTTGCCGAGTAACGATTCCATCAGGCTGTCGCATTGGGCCGTGGCGATGTTGTGGTCGGTATTTTCGCTGATGAACCGGACGGCACCGTCCGTCATCAGAAAGTGGGCACCACCGACATGTTGGCTGCTGAAATTGCGTTGATAGTTGGTGGCGCCGCTCGTGCTCGTGCTGCTATTCATCAGCACGTAACCGCAGCCCATGATCTGCAGCAATCCGCTGTCATTGGCACCCGTTGCCTCCAGGATGCTCTGCATGCCGAAGACGACACCGGCCTTAACCGGAGCACCGCGCAGTTGCCAGGTCCGTTCGCCGATGGCGATGGTATTGCTGGTTCCGTCGGTGACTTCGCTAATGCGCACGCAGTCATTGGCATGGAAAATTCCGTTGGACGCCGAAATGGCCCCGGTGCTGGATGGAGGTCCTGGCTCAGATCGCAACGATCGACTGGCATTGGACGCCACATAGTTGGACAGGGCCAGCGATACCCCATGGACCAGATGGGCCGTATTGAGTGCGGGGCCGGTGTCCGAAGGGCAGCGAAAAATCGCGAGGGGCTTCTGCATCGACTGCAAGCGGCCGTTCGCCGAGGTGTCGGCAATCGCCTGGTTCATGGTCACATTGCCGACCGACAACAAATTGTACAGAGGACCTTGATCCACATACGGTAGGATGTAGGAGCCCCAACCCCAGTTTCCGTCAGTTGTTCCTGTGGCTTGGAGAATCGTTCCCGGGGGAAATCGACTGCAGACGTCGAGATAATTGTGCATTGCCAATCCCATTTGTTTCAGATTATTGCGGCACTGCGAACGCCGGGCAGCTTCACGTGCTTGTTGCACTGCTGGCAGGAGTAACGCAATCAGGACCGCGATAATGGCAATGACAACAAGCAATTCAATCAGTGTAAAACCGCGTTTCTTGGTTGCCATGAAGCAAACCTCATCCGTTGGGGAGTTCAGAGCCAGAGCGCGGGCACTAATCCAGATGACGCAATCTGCTTAGTACGGGCGATGTTCAAGAACGATAAGGAAGATGTCAGAAAACACGCACAAGAAATTCTAGGATGCGTTTCAACCCCCTTGGTGTTCACTGAGTCGCACAGCGGAAAGTTCGCGAAGCTGACCGACGCAATCAGTGACATGACAGGTTTTGGAATTGCCCCCTGGATTCTGGATTAAGAATCATCCAGACTAAGAGATTCTCCCGGGTTTCCACCGATTCCCCGCGGATTTTTTATTTCCCCGACAAGATTTATAAAAAATCGGCAAATACGACTTCGTGTCGTATGTTCAGTCGGCGTATTAGTTTGAGTCAATCTCATTCCTGTTGCTGGAAATGATTGTGATACCGAGAGTTGTGGCGAAACTCGTCGAGTTCCTCAACGGCAACATGGGACACGTTGACATTTCTGTAATAGAGACAGATTGCGAGGGGAATTTTGGGGCTTCTGGAGATATATAGTAGATCTGCTACTGACAGACGATTGATTCCTCGTCGAGTGGCCGCACCATGACTTCGATGCCACTAGATCCTGAAAAGGGGGAATCTCCGGAGATTCCTGTAGGGGCGATGCGTCCCGTTGCTTGGGACGATCGTGGCATTGCAGAGCAATCTGCGGCAAGTGATCAGATCCTGTCTGGGACCGAGTTTGCTGCGTTGATTGTGCGGCACGATCGCCCGCTGTTGCGTTACATCATGACATTGATTCCGCGTCGGGACGATGCGGAGGAGATCTTGCAGCGGACGGCAGCGATTTTGTGGGAGCGCTCACCGGAGTTTGATCAGCGGCGGCCCTTCCTGCCCTGGGCCCTGCGGTTTGCGTATTTCGAAGCGTTGAATTTTCGCAAAGAACTGGCTCGAGACCGGTTGGTGTTTCGAGCCGAGGTGTTGGATGCCATTGTCGAAACCCGCAGTGCATTAGAAGGCGAGCTGGATCAGCGCCGAGAAGCCTTGCGAAAGTGTTTGGACGCCTTTCCAGCGCGTGATCGAGACCTGTTGCAACGCCGCTACTGTGATTCCGCAACGATTGCTGAAATGGCGGATGAAGTGGGGAAGACGGCGAAGGCCTTGTATCGTCGCTTGGATCGAATTCGAGAATTATTGGCCGATTGCGTACAACGACGGGCAGCGGGTAAGTCGGTTTCGGGGAGTATTAAACCATGAGCAAAGACAATCCCGTCGCCGATCCACTGCCACCTGCCGATCAATTCCGGCGCTTGGCGGACGGTCAGACCACGCCGGATGAGTTCCAGGCGATCGAGTCCCGTCTGGCCACTGATGCGGGGTATCGCGCTGACTATGTGCGGTTCATGGATCTTGAGGCCAGCTTGTATGAAGAGCTCTCCTTGGCCCAGCCGCGGGCATCCGCAGCCACGACGGTGACTCCTCAGACAACAACTTGGGGCTGGCGGCGAGTCGTGCGTCGATTGTCTATCGCGGCTGTTTCTCTGACCGTCCTACTCGCGGGGAGCTGGGTCTGGGTCAGAATGCTCGAGACCTCGGCGAATACCCAGTTTGTGGAGGCGCAGCTTAAGGGGTTGGAAGACGCGGCGGTGGTCACTCATAGTTCTGGCATTCAGCAGAACCCCAACGATCGTCCGTTAATGGTGGGCACACGGCTCAAGCCGGGTGTGCTGTTGCTCAGACAGGGAGAACTGCAGATTGATTTTCTGTCGGGAGCTCGATTGTTATTGCGGGCTCCGGCGGAGTTGCATGTTCTCTCGAGCATTTCCGCGACGCTGGTTTCGGGCTCCGTGGCGGCACGGGTGACGGAGGGGGCCGGCAAGTTCATGCTGCGTGCTCCGGATGCGGCGATCGGGGAATCAGGAACGGAATTCGCCATCAATGTGAATGTTCGCGGTGATAGCGATGTGCATGTGTATGCGGGCGACGTGGAAGTCTCACTACTCGGCGATGATGGCAACACGCTCTTTAGCAAGCGGCTGTCGAAGGCCGAGACGGTGCATATTGATCGTGCCTTGCGGAATGTGCGAACCATCAAAATGGACCTGGATTCATTCGCCGTGATTCGCGAACTCGAACGGAGCCGTCTGGTCGTCACGCACGCGTACTACGAGGCCGTTCAACGCTCGAAGCCGATGCTGTATTGGCGATTTGATTCGCAGAACAACGGCCAGATCCGGAACGAGTTTGATACTAAGTACGCTGGGCAAATCATTACGGAACCAGACGACGCCTCATCCATTTCGGTTTCTGGTGGCGTGGCCCATTTCACGCGGTCGAACGCGCCGCGTTATATCAAGTCGGCGGAGCCTCTCGCGGCCATCAATCGCAAATCGTTCAGTATGGAAGTCTGGATTAACCCCGAGACGTTCCATTGGGGAACGGTGATGAACCTGATCGTTCCCGGGACCGAGTCTCGGAAAGAAGTCCTGCACATGGGGATTCTCGAATTGGCGATGCAGACCCAAATGGTGCATAAGCCATCGGTGGTTCGCTATCTGCATCGACACCCTCCTGGTGCGCATACCTGGGGCTCGAATCTCTTTTCGCCCGAAGTTTGTACGCCGGGGCAATGGACCCATGTGGTCACGGTCAAAGAGCCCAACGAACTGCGGTTGTTCGTCAATGGGGTCCTGGTACGGCGGATTCAGGGGGCTGATACCGCAGGCAGCGACGAGAACCCGTACTTGTTTTCCGTCGGCCAGTTCGGAACCGCGAAACGCATGCGTCAATTTCAAGGAATGCTCGACGAGTTGGCCGTCTACAGCCGCGCACTCAGCGAGGTCGAGGTCAGTGAGCATTACTGGACGATGGTTTCCGCCAGCAGGCCGATCGATCCCGCTCCAGGCGGAGCCCGTCCACGACCGACGGCTCAACGCGCGTTATTCGCTCCCGGCAATACGCTGGCGCAGAAGTAACCGGATTCTGGACAATGCCGCGATTTCGGGGGCTCTCTCATTCAGGCTACGTCACGCAGAATCCCGGGGCCGCCCCTCCATGGCACTTGTTTTGAGCCGTAGTTTGTGAGCGGCACGGCGCTAGCCGCCGGTTTTTCAATGTTTTGAAACACCAGAACCGGTGGCTAGTGCTCTGTCGCAACATCATCTTGGGTTTGGGTGCCACTGGCTTTGCCAGTGCTGGTAGTCTCTTGGCTGTCCCGAAAAGCACTGGCAGAGCCAGTGGCACCCAAACTTGTTGCTGTGACAGAGCACTAGCGCCATTCCGCTCACAAGGTGAGTGCCATTGGACTGACACCGCTGTGCTGGGAATTCAATAATTTCACGCAAAGGCGCGAAGACGCAAATAGATCAGGGGCAAGTGAGCTCGTGTTTCGTAGGTGAGATCGTCGCTAATCCAACTGGGCTAAGTGGTGCTCAGAGTCGCAGAGAAACTTCGAAGAAATGTATTCTGGCCAGGGATTGAACACAGAAGGAACACGGAAAACGATTGTCGAGAGCCGTATACGAAGCCATTTCTCACAACACAAATTTGAACGTTAGCATTGCCTGAAACTACAAGCCGCCGCTGACCCCATCCGTGCTCTCCGCGGTGTAACCGCATTTGTACATATCGACGAAGAATCCGGGGACTGACGTCGCCCGGCTCGCCCAGAGTGTATGGTTTGCGAGAGTCGAATGAGCTCTGTCTCTTGTTCGCAGCGCTCACCCAGATTCCAGTGGCTGGGCTATCTACTAAATGATTGTCGGTACGCTTCCGTCCCTGCATCGTCAACTGTCAATTCGGTTTCTTAACGGGTTTGGTCGGTCAATAAAAAAAGCCGCCGCGAACCGAGGGGATGGTTCGCGGCGGCCTTGAGAGAACGTCACCAGGTGACGTTTAGGAGTCGTGTTCGGACCAGGCTGGCCAGCCGTTGTGAGCTGGCCTGCCCGGCATTGGACCATTACAGCGGAACTCCGAGCAGTTCCTCTTCTTCTTCCTGAATGATGATGCGGGGAGTAACCATCATCATCAAGCTATCCGTTTCACGGCCCACACCACTGTTCTTGAACAGGCGGCTGATGTACGGGATCTTGTTCAAGATCGGCACACCGGCCATGTTGCGGCCTTCCTTCAATCGCTTGATACCACCCAGCAGAACAGTACCACCGTCCGGAACACTCACTGAGGTCTGGATGGAGATGACTTCCTGCACCGGCTGTTGCACGGTTTGCGTGGCCGGCACACTACCGAAGTTCTGACCGGTGGAACCAGAGGTTGTGGAACCAGACGTTGTCGAACCGGAAGTCGTTGAACCGGAAGTCGTTGAACCTGAAGTCGTCGAACCTCCTGACGAACTACCAGTGCTACTGCTACCGGTACTGCTACCACCACCGCCGATGCTGCTACCACCACCCTGGAAGCCCGTTGATGACCCGCCGCTGTTACCACCAGCGGTACCACCGGTACCCGAGAAGGTGAAGGTAAACACGTCGGTGATCGACCGGAAGTCAGGGACCAGTGACAGTCGCACATAGCGACGGTCGGCGGAGACGACTGCCGTGACGAGCAACGTCACACCTTCAGTAAAGATCTGCACGTTCGGAGCGAAGGCCACCGTGAAGGCACCCACCACAGGGGTTTGTCCCACCACGAACGGACGACGCAAGTTGTCTTCCACCTGGGCCAGCTGGCCGTTGAACAGTGTGACCTTCGGTGCGAACAGGATGTTCGACCGAGAATCGCCCTGGGCTGCCTGGATGAAGAAGAACGTTTCGATATCACTCAGAATCGCAAAGCCCATCGAGAGACCAGCATCCGGCTTAAAGCTACCGAAGTCAGGAATACCGACGTCGAATGAACCTTGGCGGAAGGGAATCTGCAGATCGTTGGAGAACTGCAGCTGACGTTCCAGACCCACGATCGTACCGAGCTTCGGATAATCACCACGACGAGTCAGGTCACGGGGAGGTCCTGGGGCGAACGGAGCCGCTCCTGTACCAGCCGAGACGCCGCTGGTTGAGGTACCAGATGTGGTACCAGAGGTTGTGGTACCTGACGTTGTCGTACCGGATGTTGTGGTACCAGACGTCGAACTTCCTGTGGTTGTGGTTCCCGTTGTCGCACCAGCATTCGTGTAGACGCGGCCACCACCATAAGGCGGCAGGAAGTCACCGAACTGCGAGTTGACGTTGTTTACCGGGGCCGTGCCCTGGACGTTGAAGTCGAAGTCGACACCGATACGTTCGAAGAACTTGTCGGACACGGTCACGAATCGCACTTCGATCGAAACCTGCAGGTCTTGCAGACGTCGCAACTGGGCCAGCAAGTCCTGAATTTCTTCATGGGCTTGTTGTGTCTGGCGGATGACCAAGCTTAACGTGGTTTCGAACGGTTTGACCGAAGCCTCACCACCGACTTCCACCCATGAACTCGGTTCAACAGTGGAAACCACCAATTCCATCAGGCTGTCGAAGTCGGCTTGAGATGCACGTCGCATCCCTTCCGGAATCCGACGCTCGCCGACAATACCGGCGGTTCCGGCACCTGCGGGAGCTCCAAATCCATCTTGCACCTGGGCAAACGCTTGCCCGGCGGGTCGTTGCTTTGTCGCGGACACATTGAACGGGGCACCACCCAGATTGCCGGTTCCAGAGGAATTCCCAGCGTTCAGACTGCCCAACGGTGCCGAGTTGGCAAAGTTCGGAATCGGAATCACCAAGTCGGCCACGGGATAAACGCGGACTTCCAGATCACCCTTCTGACGTTCGATACTGGTAATCTTCAGCACTTCGTCGCGAATCGCATAACCGAGGTGCAAGGGTTCCAGAATCAGATTCAAGGCACTCTTCATTTGGATGCCGTCCACGTTGATCGTGATCGGCGTGTTGGAATCAACCTGGACTTCTTCCAGACCCTGGGGGTCGAGGCGGAAGTTGATGTTCGAGTCGACGGCCAGCTTGTTGATGACGCTTTGCAGCGGTTCGCTCTCGAAGTGCATCGAGACCTGTCGCGACAAGCTCTTCTCAATTCGCTTCTCTTCTTCTGTCTTGGAACGGTTGTCCGGGCCACCGAATTTCTTACGGCGATTGGACAGTTCGGCCCAGTTCTTGGCATAGACAATCGGGTTGCGGTCATCGAAGGGAATTGCTGACCATTCGACCGAATCCAACTGGCCGAGGAAGCCTTCTTCCTTGCGATCCTTCAACTCATCGTTGCTGGCGTTTCGCATGGCGAACTTCGCCTTCCACTTCATGACTTCGGCAGCAGGATTCTCGGGATCAAGTTCCCGGGCCTTCTTCGCAATCAATTCGGCTTCGGCGTAACGGCGTTGTTTGAGCAGATCATTGAACTGCTGCGTCAAGTCGGCGAATTCCTGTTCGATTCGGATTTTGGTCCGGGTCTCTTTGGTAATCGCTTCTTTGACCGACTGGTTGTGTTTCGTCTGATCGAGATTGTGCTTCTGCTCTTGCATGCTGCCCTGGGCCAACTCACGAGCCCGGGTCACAGACCGCAACAGGGGAGCGACTTGTTCCTTCGACAGATCAGCGTTTTCCAAGTCTTGTTGGGCCTTGTCGAGGATCTTCAACGCTTCTTCAGGATTCTTCTCCCGAGCCCGATCGGCCCGGAAGATGGAGTTCATGACTTGGGTTCGCAAGGCATCCAACTTCACGGCCAGATGCTGATCGACACGGTCCAAGGCGTTGGGAGCCGCACCTTCGGCTGTCGATTCGGTCTCGAGTGTCGGGGCGGCTTCTTCCAGCGTTCCCGAGTCATCGCCTGAGGCTAACTGAATCTTGTTGGCCATGGCCTTGTTGGACTTCGGCGACAACTGTTGCAAGAAGTCTTCCAACTGTTGCTTGGTTCGCGGCGGCAGTTGCTCACCCGATTGATAAGCTTGCAGGAAGAGGTGATAAGCCTCGGCCCGCTCACCCCGTCGCATGGCCAATTTTCCATCGCGGTAGTAGTCGGCGGCTGAAGACCCGTTCGGATTGATGACCGCAACTTCGGCCCCACCCGCTTGAGTAATCACACCTTCGGGAGTTGTGGAATCAAACGGGTTCTCCGAGCTGACTTCGTCCATGGCATTCTTGGCCAGAACCAAGCCGTGGGCTCGTTCCAGTTCCTTCAGGACCATGGTCGGCTTGTCTTCGAATTCCGTGTAACCGGCATCCAGCTTCTCTGCCTGGCGAGCCTTCTCTTCAGCTTCCTTCAAGCGTCCAGCCTTCAGATCCAGGCGGGCTTGCTTCAGCAGCATGACTGCTTGGCGTTTGGCCAGATCTGGTTCGCGGCTTTCGTTCGCCACTTGCACGATGTTACGGTCGTCTTTGGACAGATTGGCTCGGCGACCGGTCCCAGGACCCGTCGGAACTGATGCTTCAGCGAGTTCAATATCGGCCAGGACGAGTTCCGGACGATCTTCGAACAAGGCGTAGACGGTGTTGATTTCACGGGCTTCATTGGCGAGTCGCTTGGCGTCGTCGATCCGTCCAGCCTTCAATTCGGCTCGTGACAGTTCCAACAACTCAATGGCTCGTTGCTTCTGAGCGGGCATCGGCAAACCCGATGCTCGGCGGCCGGTGCGAACACCCGTCGCGGCAGTGGTTCGCGGTGCCGTTTCCGTAGCGAAAGGATTGTCTTCGGCGGTTGCGGCTGGCTTGTTGGCCAGCATCTTGCCGTCACCCTTGGAGCTCATGGCGGCGTCATCGATTTGGGCCATCAACTGATGCGGCGTTTCTTCGAGAACGTCGTAAGCAACCTTGATCTGATTGGCGGCCAGGGTCTTGGCCCGGGCTTGTTCCAGATCACCAGTAGCCATCGCTTCCTTGGCTTCGGCTAGCAACTGCATGGCCTTGGCTTTGTTCGGATTGGCTCCCCGAGCAGCAGTCTGCGACGTCGCTCCGGAAGTGGCTCGGGCTTTCGTTCGTGAAGCGGTCGTAATGGCGTTGCGGTCCAGTTGCTCCAACAGAGCTTCCGGTCGCTCGCCCAGGCTTTCAGCTTTAATCTTCAGATCTACGACATGTTCGAGCTTCTCGCGAGCTGTCAGAAGGTCACCCTTCTGCATGTCTTCCTTAGCCGAGGCAATCATGGCTCGGGCAAATTCCACATCTTCTTCAGCAGCGGCACGGCCCTGAGCGACTTCCTTCTCCATCAGTGCGAGAGAAGTGAGATCGTCCGGCATCCGTTGCATCAGTCCGGCGATGTATTGTGACGGTCGTTCTTCACCGGCACGATACTTCAGACCGCCTTCAACTTCTAATTTCTGAGCGGCCGCAGCCAGACGCCAGGCATCCTTAAAGCGTCCCAGCCGTTCGGCCAGTTGAGCTTCGTGGAGTGCCTTGTCGGCTTTCACCCGCATGGCTTCTGGTGAATCCTTGCTGCCCTTAACAGGAGCGGCAGGTTCTTCAAATCCCACCTGTTCGATACCACTATTACGTGTGGGGCGATTGGCGGTTTGTGTGGTGCGTGAGGATGTCTTGGCAGCGGACTGCCCGAGACCTTCCAATTGCTGACGGACTTGTGCCGGCTTCAGATCCAACACACCGGGTGTGACCTGAATCTGTTCGGCATCCGCCAGGAATCGCTGAGCCGACTCGGAATCGCCTTGCTGAGCAACCTGTTGGGCACGCCGCAACAGATAGTTCGAGCGATTGCGTTTCGCTTGCGGTGAAGAGCGATCGTTCTTCCAGGCAGCTTCTTGCTTCCGGCATTCCTGGAGATCCGCCAGTAATTTCTCTGGAGAATCTTCGGTGGCCTTGAAGGTCGCCTGGATTTGCGAGGCCAGCTGAGCGATTTGCTCGGCATCGTCCACATCGCCTTGGTTAAAGGCCGAGCGGGCGGTGGCAATCCACTTAATGGCTGCCGCTTTTCGCTGGCCCGGTTCGGCATCAGCCAACCGGCGAGCTTCCTTCTTGAGCGTGGCCATCATTGCTGTGGCCTCGCTGTCAGCCTCGGCACCACCGAATGCATCGGGCGACTGAGCCCGAGTGGTGACGCTGCGGCGTCCTGGCAGGCTCTCAACCTTTTTACGGGTTGCCTCCAGAAGCTTAGCGAGTTGTGCCGAATCTGTTTCTGACAGATTGGCATCGGGGGGCACTTGCTCCAGGACTTCGAGAGCCTTGGCATGGTGCCCCTGGAGGAATAAATCTTTTCCGCGTTTCAGCAGTTCCCGCGGCGACTGCGGGAGTCGAGAATCAGCACCGGGTGACCGGGTGACTGATCCGGCTCGCGAGGTCTCCGCCGTCTGTGCGAAACTTACCGAACAGCAGAACGCGGCGACCAAGCTACTGCGGGCGAGTGCTAATATGACCTTGCGCAACGTAGCTTCCTCCTTCAGGACCAGAATTTGACGTGAATGTCTCATAACAGTAGACGGGGTGTTTCCGCGGTGTGAGAACCGTTTGCATCGCTGCGACCCAGGGGCAGAGTTGAACGCCATGCCCGGCAGGTTGCGGAGATCTCAATGGGTCTGACATGTGGAAACGGGATCTATCAATCAGTCAGTTGTCCAGACAGTCTGATTGTGTCAAGCCGCCGCGGTCGAACGGACGTCAGGGGAAGTCCGTACGCGCGGTCGGCTCGACTCGCGGTAGTTTGTCGGTAGGATTTCAGATTGCTGAGTTTGAGTGCCGATGAAAGTTGGCACGCATTGGACGGGGTTCGAGGCCGGGTAATGCCGACTCGAAATTTGGACGTGATACAGGCGGGTTAATATCTGATTTCGCTAAAAAGGGTCAAGACCGCTCATTCGGGAATTACTTGACTTTTTGCCGAAATTATCCGAAGTCATTCGAAGTCCGGCAGATGTTGCCGAATCGCAGCACGCCAACGCGAGAATTGGTAGTTTGGGTAGTTTTCTGCGGTCGTAGCCAGACTCTCTGAGTCGGAGCTCCTCCGGAAAATTCGGCCGCCCAGCGTCTGGCCACTCTCTCTGTAGAGAAATCGTCCTGATTCTGACGTTCGCAGTGAATGCCTCAGGAATTCTCGTGAGTTCTGCTACCTCATATATTGTCATCTCGGCCCTCGGCAGCTTTCTGCAAGATTCCCGGGCTCGACTATGGTAGAATTTGCCGGTGGCGCAAGAGGTGCCTCGGGTCCTGATCGTTGCCGATTTTGGTTGAGTCTGCTGGCCGCACTGATGTGGCCCATCTCTGCCGTGATCTGCGGCCGATGAAATAACGTTGACCTTGAGAAGTGGCGAAGAACGCCGAATTTGCACCCTGGGGCAGTTTTCGACCCATGCGGCCGTTGGCTCACGAAAATGCCCTCTTGATTAACGTCTGATATTCGAATCCATCATGACAGCCCCCATCGGTCAGCCTCAGCTTTCCAGGTCGAGTTCTGTGTCTCGGCGTGAATTCCTGCGTTATGGCAGTGCCGGGGGCTTGGGAGTGTGGGGATTGTCACTCGCCGAAGCGGCCGCAGCTGGTCAAGCGAAACCCGCTCGACGTAGCTGCATTTTCATCGTGTTGACAGGGGGGCCCAGCCACCTGGAAACGTTCGATCCCAAACCCGACGCGCCTTCGAACATTCGTGGTCCGTTCTTGCCGATCCCCACGACCGTTCCCGGTCTGTGGTTGAGCGAAACGCTGCCGCAATTGTCGCAGCGGGCGGAACTGTTTTCCGTACTGCGCTCGTTGACGCATGATTCGGCGGCGTTGCATGAAACGGGTCTGCAATTGATTCAGACGGGGCAGCTGGCACAACGCCGGCGCGTGCCCCCGACCCTGGGTTCAGTCGTCGCCAGTCGAGCCAACTACGCCGGCGAACTGGCTCCGTTTGTGATGTTACCCGGCCTATTGCAAAACACCGGAATCCGCGCGGAACGAGGGCAATCGGCGGGAGTTCTCGGCGCAGAGTTCGACGCCCGAGTCTGCCGTCTCCATGCTGCGGATGCTCCCTTAACAGCCAGTGAAACTGTAGAGAGTCCTGCTTGGCAAGCCGTGCAAAATCTGGGGGCGGAATCGGCTGCGGTGCGGTTGAAATATGGCTCCAGTGAGTTCGGTCGCAACTGTCTGGCCGCCCGTCGTTTGGTCGAGCAAGGGGTCCCGTTTGTCACGATCAACATGTTCGACAGCCTGGTCAATCGCGTGACCTGGGACTGTCATGCCAGCGGGGCCGAGTCGCCGACTCGACTGCAGGATTATCGCGATACGGTTTGCCCGCAATTTGATACCGGCATGTCCGCCTTGTTAGAAGATTTGCACCAGCGCGGACTGTTGAATTCCACGCTGGTCGTGGCGGTGGGCGAGTTCGGCCGCACTCCCAAATTGAATCGTCAAGGGGGGCGAGATCACTGGACAGGAGCCTGGTCGGCGATGCTGGCGGGCTGTGGTTTTCCAGGGGGCCAGGTCTTGGGGGCGACCGATCCGCATGGTGCCGCGCCGATCGATCGGCCGATTCATCCCGCCGAATTGGTGGCGACGATTTACGCCGCCTTGGGGATCGATCCGAAGTCCGAATTGACCTTAGCAGACGGTTCCCGCTGGCCCCTGGTCAGTGATGCGAATCCGCTGATTGAAGTCACTGCGTGATTGACGGGCTAGAGCCTTTTCTTGCATCGACGAAGTCGATGGGTAGCCCAGATTCTCGAATCTGGGTGAGCAGAGCGAACAAGAGGTTGCGATTTTTGACGTTCACGATGCACAAGTACCACACTCAGAAAAATGTGCGTTTGTGAAACGGTGATTGCTCTTCTTGGGAGGGTGAGGCTCCTGCCGAACCGCAAAGTCTACGGACAA
>JAZKFE010000445.1:0-3739 GCA_040386595.1 Planctomycetota bacterium
TTCGCTGCGCTCACCCAGATTCGAGAATCTGGGCTACCCATCGACTGCGTCGATTTCTCGACGACACGCGCAATTACTTCGGCGGCGGGGGAGGTAATTCCAGTTCTGGCTGGTTCGCTGAGAGTGCGTCGAGATATTCTCGCAACATCTCATAGGTCCCCTGAAATTCGGGACGGTCAGACAACTGCTGATACTGCGGATTGCCGACGATTTTTGAGAACCGTTGCTCCACTGCCGCCAGGGACTCGACGCTGGGATGTCCCGCCGGATCGAGGACTTCTTTCGGCATTGCCAGGTACCGGCGCCATTCGGGGCTCAGGATGGCCTGCAACTGGGCGGCGTTTTGATTCAATCCGCGACGCAAGGCATCCAGACGAGTGGTCGACGGCGGTGGTGGCGGGGGGGCCAATGTCGGTCCGCCGATATCATTTCCCGGGACATTCGGATTGGGACCGGCGGGGATATTCGGGCCGGCGGCTCGGGCTGAGCCGTTGGGCAATTCGACGAGGTACTGACGGAGACGGGCTGAGGACTCGGGGATCTGGCCCGGGATTTCTTCCGAGGGTGATCCGTAATAAGCGGCGTGGGCGTAGTGATCAACATCCAGGGCGGAGCCATCGATCGAGACACCCAGGAACAAGCCACGGCTGCGCGAATACGAGTAGATTTCGGCCTTCAGCCCGCCATCAGTGGCGACTTCGGCGTTACGTCCGACCGGGCCGGCCGTCGCGGCCGCATCGGCCCCGATGGTGAACTTGCCTCGCATCAAACCTTCGACACCCTTCTTCGTGGTGAAGACCAGCACGACGTCGGTGCCTTGAATTCCGGCTTGCCAACCCACGCTACCACCGGTCAGGGTGATGAATTGCGGCAAGCTCCATTCGCCTTCGGCATCGCGGACCATCACCACCCCGTGTCCGCGGCGGGCACCGGCGACGAAGCCAATTTTGATGACATTCGGGATGATGGCCACGCCCTGAGCTTGTTCCAGCAACCGTTGCGGGATTTGCTTACCAGGAATCGCCATCAGTTCGCCGAGGACTTGCTCGGACAGTCGTACGGTTTCCTCGGGAGCGGCTGCCATTGCCGGATTGGCTGAGATTCCCCAACCCAAAATCACCGTCAGAATCAAGAACCATCGCATGCTAGAACTCCGTTTCGCATCGTATCACTCGGCAGCCAGATCGCCGAACTGGCGGGTATCCTAGCTGAGATCAAAAATTACGGCTGCGCGAATTTGAGGAGGTGGTCTGGAGTGCGTGTGAAACCTATCGTCGTTGTTCGCTCCGCGAACTGAACGTCTTCGTCTGCTTGGATGAGATCTTCCGCGGTGAACTTATTTCCGCCGATATACTTCGACGCGTTATGTTCGCGGAGCGAACAACGACTATGGCTATAACTACCCCGCGACTTTGTGCTCTGACAGCAGCGCTAGTACACGGCTGCGGACCAGATTGAGATGCATCCGCAGGTTGTAATACTCTTCCATATAACTGAGGGGGACACCCACCAGAGCGACCTGTTGCTCGAAGGTGTTTAAGGCCGTCAGCGATTGTTCCGCTTCTGAGACTGACATGCCGTTGATGGCCTTTTGGTCGATTTGACGTAGTCGGGCGTACCACAGATAGATCTTGCGGCGGGTGCGCCAGCGGACGAGTGGCGGGGCGGCTCGCAGGAGTGGCATCAGCACCATGATCAACGGGATGATCATGATCTTCATGCGGTCGACCAGCGACGCGACCCAGAATGGTAGCAATCGCTGCAGCACAGGAGGACCAAAGCGAAAGTAGTGGGCGGCATGGTCGCTGAGAGGCAGGTCGGTGTGCAGTGCCGACGGAAACTCGCCCGGATTCGTGAGCAAATCGCCCCCACTGTGGACCTTTGTGGCGACATTCAACAGCAACGCAATCAATGCGGGATGCAGCGTTTTCTGTGTTACCAGCATCGCACAGGGAGCAATCAGCACCGTGTCGTGGTCAGGAATGTTGTCTTGCAGATTGAGCAGCCCGCCGGAGGGAATCGTTAATTTTGAAAGAAATCGAAAGCGTCGCTCGTAGGCGGTGGCTTGCGAAATTTCCGCCAGACGGATGTCAGCGGTTCTCAGCAGTTCTTGGATGTAGCCGGTATCAACACCCGCGACGAAGAAGGCGGCATCGACTTCATTATTCTTCAGTGCCGCTGCGGCGGGGGCTCCGGTGAGCGGCAGCAGTTCTGCTTGAGTCTCAATGCCGTTGGCTTTTAATAATTGTAATGCGATGCCACGGGTCCCGCTGCCTTCCGGACCAACTGCCAGTCGAGTTCCCTTCAATTGAGTCAGCCGAGTGACATCCATCCCGCCGCGATAAAAGATCCACAACGGTTCCCAGTACAGGCTGCAGAGAGCTTGCAACGATTCGGATTGCTGCGGCGTGGCGATACCACTTTGCACCATCGCTACGGTGACGTCGGACTTCTCGTCGTGTAGCAGGCTCAAGTTCTCGGCCGAGCCCTTCGTCTCCCGCAATTCCAGGGTAATGCCTTCTTTTTTGAGCAACTCGGCATACCGTTGGGCAAAGCGGTAGTAGGCTCCGTCGGGACGGCCGGTGGCGATCACCAGATGATGGGGGGGCGGTGCTTCGACGAGCAGAATGAACGGGATGACAACCCCAGCCACACACAATCCGATGGCACCGATCCACATCCAGAATGGTAACGCAGATTTTTTCGGGAGTTCTTGAGACATAGTTGTCTTTGGATGTGTGCTGAATTGTGAAAGGCGAGTTTTCTTTGGAAGGCGGGGCGAGCGGTGGCATCGTAAACGAAGACGGGCATAAAGGTATAGAGGAGACTGCTGAGGGCGTTTTCGGCTCGGAGATGTCGTCGATTCACCGGGAGACGCCTCGAAAAAACTTCACAAATCTGCCGAACGGCTTTCAATCAACCGGGCTTCTGTAATTGACCGGACGCCTGTCTGGTATAACAATAGATGCAGATGATGTCTGATAAGACTGATCATCGGCGATAAACTGAATGACCACAGACGGTAAAGTACTTCCGTCGACAGGAGTGAAGCCGAGTTGGCCACACCACAGAAACGTCCGGGACGGCCGCGTATCGAAGAGTTGACCGGGTCGCAGCAGCGCACCTTGGACGAGATTCGACGGATCATCGCGCGCCACAATCTCCCCCCGACGATGCAGGAGTTGGCTGAGGTCATGGGAGTGAATCCTGCCAGCGCCTACGAGCAGGTGAATCAGCTGGTGCGGAAGGGGTACCTCAAACGCGAACCGCGTAAGGCTCGTAACCTGGTGGTTTTGCCCAAGGGGGGCGAGGAAGTCGCGGAACTGGTGGAGGTTCCCATTATTGGAACGGTCGCCGCCGGGCAGCCTATCTTGGCGGAAGAGAATATCACCGGTCATGCGATGGTCGAGGGGGCTCTGGTTCGGCGTGGCCGCTGTTTTGCTCTGAAGGTCGTCGGTGACAGTATGATCCACGCGGACATCAATGCGGGCGATCTGGTCATCGTACGGCAACAGCCAATCGCGGAAAACGGTGACATTGTGGTGGCGATGCTCGATGGGGAGGCCACCGTGAAGCGGCTTTCGATCAGCGAAGATGTCATCGAGTTGCGTCCCGAGAATCCTAAATACCGCCCGATTCCCGTCGACGCCGACCAGGATTTTCGCATCTTGGGGAAGGTCGTCGGCATCCGCCGCCTGAATTCCGGCCGTGCGACGCCGTAGAGGACTTTGGGGTCCCC
>JAZKFE010000446.1:0-5585 GCA_040386595.1 Planctomycetota bacterium
AGCGGTTCGGCAGGAGCCTCACCCTCCCAGTGATTTAAAATCACCCCTGCGGCCTCGTGCTCTGGGACTGGCGGGGGGGGAGGAGCTTCGCGCCGGACGGACCCGTTTCGCTGGGCTGACTCTTACTCCACCTCACCACTGCGAACGCGTTATGTTCGCGGAGCGAACAACGACTATGGCTTGTCAGCCGCCGATGTCGGGGCCGTCGCCTACGACTTTTTCGTAGCCACCTTGGCGTGATTTCTTGTACTTCGTGAAGCCCAATTTCTCGAGATTGCGGTCGGAGATATCCGCCTTCGGCAACTCGCCGTTCGTCTTCTTCCCGACAAACGGAGCCTGCATTTTCATCCGCAGCGGCTGGCCCGTTTCGGGGTGTATCGTCAACGGATCCGCGGTGATCTTCTGGATGATTTCAAACGAACCACACACAGATCCATCAGTATCTAAAACGTCGTAAACGTACATTGGCATGGGAAGCTCCTCTGGAGATGCTGGCGACAGGACATCGGAACTCAAGATCAACAGAGTGCGGATTTGTCGTACCTGGCACCTGACACGGCCATTGCGGGGCAATTCAATCGCACAAGTCAGACCGAGAAAATCTCAGTCTGCCGGCGTGGAGAATAACAGTCACTTTTATCTACTCTCATTCTATCTGCGAAATAGGTACGAGGACAATTGCCACTCGGTTCAGATGGCGGTCTTACGGAAAAACAGCAGCAACGGTGTGTCAACTTGTCACAATTTTCCGTCACGCCTATGCCGCCATCGACGGAGTCGATGGGTAGCCCAGATTCTCGAATCTGGGTGAGCGTCAGCGAACAAGAGGTTGTGGTTTTTGAGAGCTAAAGTCCCGTTTTAAAGTCTGGGAAACAACCACGCACTTAATCCATTCCCCATCACTTTCCATTCGCAGACAGGTCTCAGTCGGGAATCTTAACGAGGAGATAACATCCGGAAATCGAACGAGCCGCAACCTCTTGTTCGCTTCGCTCACCCAGATTCAAGAATCTGGGCTACCCCAAAATTACGCTTTTGGGAACCAAGGAACTCTGCCCCCCCTTTCACTCTGAAACTCGTCGGAGTAAAGCTTCGTTCTGCTCCCAATTCCAGACGAGCTTCCTTTTCTGGTGCTGTCGTTTTATGCTGCCGTGCAGTCCAGGGCAGGGAATGACATCTGATTCCAGGCGTTATTCCAGCGTTCGAATTCCACCGAATGCGTTCACCAATCGCCTCCCACCTTCCCGGCCTGCGACGGATTGCTATTTCAGTTCGCCTCATCTCTGGAGAAACTCACATGCAGAAATGGAAGCTTTCGACCCTTTGTGCGCTGACCATTGTCACCGGCTGGATGGCCTCGACCGTCTTCGCCGAGGACGCCAAAACGCACGTTGCAGTGACCCCCGTTCCACGTGAAGGGGGCTGGGTCACGCGACACGAGTCGATCAATTCTCGCGCCAAAGCCGGGGACGTCGACCTGTTGTTTCTGGGTGATTCCATTACCCAAGGCTGGAACGACAACGCCGTCTGGAAGAAGTACTACGGCCACCGCAAGGCCATGAATGCCGGCATCGGCGGGGACCGGACGCAGCATGTTTTGTGGCGGTTGGATCATGGCAACGTCGACGCCATTCATCCCAAACTGGCCGTGCTGATGATCGGCACGAACAACTCGAACAAGGAAGATAACACCGCGGAAGAAATCGCCGACGGGATCAAGGCGATTGTCGCCAAGCTGCGTGAAAAATTGCCGGAAACCAAGATCCTGGTGCTAGCCGTTTTCCCCCGTGGTGAAAAGCCCAACCCGCAACGTGAAAAGAATGCCAAGGCCAGTGAGTTGGCTTCTAAAGTCGCTGACGGCAAGAACGTCTTCTACGAAGATACTGGCGCGAAGTTCCTCACCGAAGATGGCACTCTCACCAAGGACGTCATGCCCGATTACCTGCACCTGACCTTGGTCGGGTACGAAATCTGGGCCAAGTCGATTGAAGCGAAAGTCGCCGAGATCCTGGGTGACAAGCCGGTAGAATAACGCGCATCGGGGGCCGTAAGGATACGACCGCAACGAACAGGGAGTTCAGGACAATGTCGACAGATTTAGCCAATAGCTTATACACGCCAGCCCAACAGCGATGGCAGCGCTGGTTGACCGGCTCCACGATCTTGATCGCGATCGCGATGCTGGTGGTGGACCACCCATTGAAGACCACGCATGCACCGTTGGGGATCATCTCGCTCCAGCTGGCGGGGGACACTCAGGCGGCCAAACAAATCGTTTACGACTGGCACCCGAGGGAGCGCCTGGCGGCGGCCTTCGGGCTCGGTTTGGACTATTTGTTTATGTGCAGTTACGCAACGTGGATGTTCTTTGGATGCCGCTGGGCCGCGGTCCGCTGGCTGAAGAGCCAACCCACTCGCGGAAAGCTGTTTGGCTGGCTGGCGTGGGGAGCCGTTCCGGCGGCAGTGCTGGACGGGGCCGAGAACATCGTCCTGCTGATCTTTCTCCAAAGTGATGGCCGGTCGGTTCTGTACCCGTTGGCGTTTTGGTGTGCGGTCGCCAAGTTCCTGGTGATCTTGATGCTGGTGGGAATTTGGATTTCGGGGTTGTTTGTCCCACGTGATGGGGCCGCCCCCAAGCCCGTTGTTCCGGCCAAGAAGCCCTGATCCTTAAGAGTCAAATTCGGATCGTACCTCGATCAAGAAAAACAGCCCGGCCGCTTTCGCAGCCGGGCTGTTTCGTTTTCGTGGTCCGCAAGGCGACTAGTGGTGGTGCCCGCCGGTCAACTCATGAGCTTTCGCTTTCGCGTCTTCGGCTTCTTGAATCTTGCCGCAGCGAACATAAATGACGCTCAGCTGAGTGAAGGAGAACGGGTCCTTGGGCTCCAGTTCCGTCACCTTGATGGCGTGCTGAATGGCCTCATCACCCCGGCCGAGCTTCTGCAAATAGACAGACAACGCGGAGTGCGACAACGTGTGGTTCGGGTTCGCGGTCACGATCTCTTTGAGGATCGTCACGGCGCCTTCGAGGTTGTTCTGCTCTTTCAGCTTCACCGCTTCGTCGTACTGCTTGTCTGGATTGCTCATGGTCGTCGGGACATTCCTCTGCGTGTATTGAAACTGGCTTCCGTCGCTGAATTGGAGGAGTCAAGGTCTCCCAACCCGGCTGACATCATTTGATTGACTTCCTGAGATTCTAAGAGTTCGGACGCCAAGAATCGAGACTGCTGGGGAGAGACCGATCGCCGAGAGCAACATCTGCCGTCACCGCCGGGAGGTCCTTCACCTGCGAAGTCTATCTGCAACTGCTATGCTGCGATGAGCGCGATCCCATGGGAGAGAACTCAAAAGAGGCTCGGTGGAGGCTCAATTCTTCCCGCGGGGATTCAGACATCGCGACTTGCCCGGTTTCAAAATCTCGTCTGGTTCGATGACATGACTTCCGTTTTCGAGACTCCCCCCTCACCGAAATTTTCCGTGGCTCGCTGGGAGTGGCTGGTGTTGGGAGGCTTGCTACTGGTCGCCGTCGGCTGCCGGTTGGCATTCCCCGGACGCTTGGCCGTCGAGCATTTCGACGAAGGGGTCTACGCCTCGAACATCTGGTTCGGTGACAGTCGGGAGGGAGCCTACCCCTCCCAGCATCTGTACGCTCCGCCGCTCCTGCCCGCCCTGATCGAATGGGGCTACGTCTTCTTCGGTCCTTCCAACGCCGGTGCCATGTGGCCCAATCAGGTCGCCGGCGCTCTGTCGGTTTTGGTGTTGTGGTGGCTGGGGCGGAGCTGGTTCGGACCGGTGGCGGGTCTGGTCGCGGCGGCCCTCAGCGCGACGAACGAAGTCTCTATTTTGCTAAGTCGCTCGGCCCTGACCGACAGCCTGCTGGGCCTGTGGTGGCTCGCCGCTCTCTGGGCCTTGCGTCGCGCTTGCAACTCGGGCCAACCTCTCGACCGACTGGTGGCCGGGCTGTTAATCGGTCTGGCGTGGTACACCAAGTACAACGGTTGGATGCCGCTGGGCATCGTCCTCGGCGCCGTTCTGCTGCGCGGGGTCCTGTGTCGGGGGATCTGGCCCCAGACTCGCCGCGCCCTCGGGACGTGCTTTGTCTCCGGACTCATCGCTTTCGCGACTTGGGCGCCGTGGCTCTGGAGTCTGCAATCGAAGGGAGGCTACGCCAGTGTCGCCGCCAATCACCGGCAATACATCGTGGGGTTTGCCGGCTGGTGGCCGAGCTTCCTCCGGCAGATCGAACAGCTGAGCGCCATGCTCGGCCCCGTGAGCGAAGGGGGGCTGGTTGCCAGTGTCCTTGTCCTACTGATCCTGGCAACTCGGCTGAACCCGGCCGCCGGCTCGAAGGTCAGCCCTGCCGGACCACCGGGTACAACGCTCGATGGGACCGCGAAACTCTTGCCGCCGACTTTTGACAATCTCCCGTGGCTAGGCCTCTTCATCCTGAGCATGGCAAGTTTGGTCTCGCCTATCCTAGGACTCAGCGGCCTGGCGCTGCAGGGGCTAGCTGTCTGGTGGTGGCGTTCCTCACGTCAGGTCGCCGAGACCAGTCGCGGTGATCGGACCGAACTGGGGACGTGGATCCTGCTGGTCTGGTTTGCCGGCCTGTGTCTGGCGATCCCGATGTACCGCCCGTATCTGCGACTGACACTGCCGTGGTTGCTCGCCGCCAGCTTGGGAGTCGGCTTGGCACTGCAGCAGGCCTGGTCACTCCTGCTACCCGCCGAGGGGGCGGAACCCTTCCCCCGGATCGTCAAGTTTCGCTCAGGCTGGAATCTGGTGGTGACCGCGCTGACGGTCTGGATCGCCTGGTCCTTCTCGACGCCGCAGGGGATCCCGGCAATTCGCGAATCGCTACTGCGAGCCGTCCCCGATCAATCATCGCTCCCCGCGGCGGCGAAGGAATTGGCGGCAGCGGTCCTACGGGCAGCCAGCGAGTCGGGAAGCGAAACCGTGCCGACCGCGGTCTACGTCTATGGCGAGCCCAGCTTGTTGTTCCAACTTCGGAATGCCGGACTAGAAAACGTCGCTCCGGCTAGCAACCTGGGATTCGCCCAGAGCCAGTTTTCAAACGCGGGCGTCCGGATCTACCTGGCGGTCGGCATCCACGCTCAACACGATTCGAACTTCCGCGAGCAGTTCGCCGCCGCCCGTAGCCAGTTCCAGAAGGTCGGCAGTTGGCCGTGGCGTGTGGGGCCGCTAGTGGCTCTGGACCAATCGGACTGCGATCCGCGAAAGCTCGGCCACAACCCGACTGAGTCGGCGACGGTTGAACTCTACGAGGTCCTGGCCCCCTAACCGCGTTTCACGTGAAACGGCCGCGCCCCTTCGTTGCCATCCAAAGCGAAGCAGCAAGGTTCCACTCCGCCACCCAAGGGGGTAGCCCAGGTTCTCGAACCTGGGTGAGCGTAGCGAACAAGAGGCCGCGGCTCATTCGACCTCAACGAGCCCCCAACCTGTTTCACGTGGAACGAATCCCGCCCTCCCAACTGCAATCTCGTTCCCTGGGAGGGCGAGGCTCCCGCCGAGCCGCTTCGTCTTGTGGGGCGGCAACGAGTACCGGTTCGACAGGAACATCATCGTCC
>JAZKFE010000447.1:0-17382 GCA_040386595.1 Planctomycetota bacterium
GTCATTCCTCAATCCAGTTGCCCACTTAACCATACAAGGGGACGGGGGTGAGGGGCTTGGCGCACCTTGCGATTTCCTGTGTTTTCGGACTTTTCAGCCAGGAGTTTCCCAACGCCAACTCGATCTGTGCGAGGTCGCCAGGAGATCCCCTCACCCCCAACCCCTCTCCCCGGAAATACCGGGGCGAGGGGAGACATTGTTCTGTCTGGCGACACTGTTCATTGGATCGTCTTAATGGGATCGCTACGCCAGGACTACTTTAATGGATGGCCCCGTGCTATGTCGCAAAGCTTCAAACGGATGACGGCCGGGGCGGCCATTCTACGGAATAATCCGCACGCTGCTCCCTTCCGCTGCCTTCTGACGGCATCTATCCCTCCAAATTCATGATTCCGAAATTGGACAGGTCCTCAAACGCGGAGTAGGTTTTACCCATCACACCATTGGATCCCCAAGAACCAGTGGGGAAGTGCCTTTTTCGGAGCGATCCGTAAGGCATATCACTGAGACGTAAAACCTGATTAAAACAGACCTTAGACGACATTCACTACTGCCGTTTCGATCGCCGGTTGCAAGTCACAAACAGGCGAGACAAATCTGCAAAACAGATAGCATTCGGGATTGGCGATCACGCTGACGAATCCCACGATCTCCGTGGGGCCGTGTCCGCTGATCATTTTTGAAACAGTAAATTGTGATGTCTTACTCTTCCTCGCAGTTTCCGAGCTGGATGCCACCCGCCGCCGCAATCGTATTGCTGCCGTGCGCCATCGAAATTGGCTCAGTCTGTGGCTGGACGCCCGGCGCGGCCTCATTGTTGCTGATGGCAATTCCGGTCAGTCTGGCAGGTTTAGCAGCCGGCAATTGGTGCTTACCGATGACGGCATTGATCGCGGTCGCCAGCTGTTTCGGCGAAACGATTTTTGCGGGTCACTCCCTCACCATTACAAAGCTCGCGCCACACGTCTATCCGGCCAGCACGTCCATTTTGTTGTTCTCGATGGGCTCTATCCTGCAGTTCCATTCTCGAGCTCAGCGACCAACCGCGCAAGCTGGAAATTGGCCCCCCGAAAAACAATCATTGCTCGGTTTGCCACTTCCGTCAGAACTTCCCAAGCCGGTCGCTTCCGTCGCCGAATTGATCGCGCAGACGGAATCGCTCGATATGCCAGCGCTAGGTGATACACGAGATTTACAACGGGAACTGGAAGCCGAAGATCCGGAACTTTTACTGTCGTTGCAAGAAATTGGCTGGCGAGTCGCTTCGGACCTCGATCTGGATACGCTGTATCAAACGGTCAGCCATACGACGCAGCGGTTGTTGCGCTGTACCAAGTGCGTCGTGCTGCTGTGGAACAATCAGACGGAAGCGTTACAAGATCCGCTCGCGGCGAACGGGCCTGGTGCGGCGGCAAATCTACGAGCGGACCGCGGTATGACCGGCTGGGTGGTGAAGAATCGCCAGCTACTCATTCATGCGGATATCGAAAGCGATCCGGCTCTCAGACATCTGCAACGCCGAGAAGAATTGCACATTGATGCGATTGCTCCGCTCGCGGCCGGTGGTGAGTTGCTGGGAGTCATGATTCTGGAAGGGGTCGACACGACGTCGCCTCAATTCCGACGCATGTTGCAGTTGCTGGCGAATGTTTCGGCCTTGGCCATTAAGAATGCCCGACTGTTCCAGCGTATTGCGGAGATGGCTCGACATGACGGCCTGACCGGTCTGCTGAATCATGCCAGTTTCCAAGAGCGGCTGCGGGAAATGGTCAACTTTGCCCAATGCACGAAGCAGCCCTTGATCGTCATCATGAGTGACATCGACAGCTTCAAATCGATCAATGATTCGTTCGGGCATCCCATTGGTGATCAAGTCCTGCGGGAAGTCGGTCGCATCTGGCGACAGATCGCTCCCGAGGGTGCCCTGGTTGCTCGATATGGTGGTGAAGAATTTGTTTGTGCGGTCTCGGGAATGGACCTCGAGCGAGCCGCGGACCTGGCGGAAGCGTTCCGCATGACGATCGAAACGCTGCCCTTCAGTTTCGATAAGGGAGTTCTGAATATCTCTGCCAGCTTCGGAGTGGCGGAACTGGGGCAACCGGCTCGTAATGCCACCGAATTAATTCGACTGGCGGACGACGCGCTCTATCAATCCAAACGCGGGGGCCGAAATCGAGTGACCCTTGTTCCCACATCGTTGTGTGTCGCAGGCCGACCTGCATAAGCCAGTTGATAAACAGCCATCCGGAGCCGCAACGGCAGGTTGTTCTGCAAACAAGTGAGATCAAGCGGCCTAACAAAATCCACGTCGATTGCGCCGTCAACATTAACAATTACGTCGTTTCTGAAAGCCGACAGAAAGCCCGTCATGGAAGCCAAAACCATTAACTCCCTGAAGTGGGACGACTATTTTCCGGTACTCAATAAAATCATCCTCAGCCTATTGCTCATAGGCGCAATTCTGATTGCGACGGGGGTGGACGTGGTTCAATTGGGCGGAAAACTTTTAAGCGGCGGGAACGAAATCATCGCGGCGACAGACGCCGGGGAACTGGTCGAAAGCCCCTTCGCAGCGAAACCCACAACGGGACTGGCAGCTTGGCACAACACGATCGTTGCCGTCGCAATGATGCTGGGGGTGGTGGTGCTAGTGCTCTATATTCTGACGGTCGGCGGCCGGGATGCAGAACGCACGAAAGCACAAACGGCCGCCCACAAAAAAGATCGTCAGCCACTTCCGCAAGAAGGCAAAGAAGCCCAGCCAGTCTCTGAAGAGTGCAATCTGGCAACGTACAAGATGTTCTATCCGTCGGAATCCGCAGCCGGCGAAAAGGCCTAGGCCCTAGTTCGCCGGGCGAATGATGTCTATCAGAACGAATACTGTTGCACCACGGAGACACGAAGAACACGGAGTTTTTTAGTTGTGAAGAAGAGTTTTTAGCCACGGATTCACACAGAACAACACGGATTGGGTCAGCGTTTGTTGGTATTTTTAGACAACGCTGAGCCGATTCAGAATCATTGTCCTTTAAGCCGTTCTTTCAAAATCTCTGTGCACTCCGTGTCTCCGTGGTGAATCTACTCTGTAGCATTGCAGACACGCCCGCCCGCAATATTCGATGGCTTTAGCCCGCATGCTAAAAGCCAAATGACTGCCGGAGGATCTCGGGGGCGACCTTGCCAAATACGTGGACGCGGCCGGTATCCAAATTCTGCAGGACGATTTCTGCTGGGCTAAACAGGTGCGGGTCAATCTTATAAAAGTCCCGGCCTGCGGCTTCGAAGATTTCCAGGAACGGCCGACCGTATGCCGCCGAGCCATTGGCCGGTACGTGCGGACCAATTTTTTCCAACGCCGCGTCGTCGCCACGAACCCATAGCGTCACCCGGCCGCCGTACAGAATGGCGTCATTCGTGCGGCCGATCCCCGTCAAATCATCCTTGGCGACGGGCGACAACGGAGCCGTGCCCCAGGCACTGACAATTCGAGTCAGATCGAATCCCAGTTCGAATAGCTTATGTAACGCCGTCTCCACCACTCGGGCTACAACCTGGACATTGCCGCTGATACTGGCGGTCGGAGCAATTAGCAGCGTTGTCTGAGCGGCAGGAACGCCGGTCTTTTCGGCCAGCGTGTTAAAGACGGCAGCCGTCGGCAGCTTGCGACCTTCTAACACGCCCACCGTGGTACTGGGGGTCTCGCGATAGGCTAGTTTTTGAAAGACGGTTTCGCGGGCGGATGCCGCTCGCATCGGCCCGGAGCCCATGGCAAAATACTTTTCGACACCGACCTGCCAGCCGGCATACTGGCTGAACAAGCAGGCCGCGACGGGATGATCACTGACCACTTGCAACTGTGGCCAGCCGACGCCGTCGAGGACGCCAGGAACGACGGTGATCTCGGCCAATCCGGATGTACAGATTTCGGCCAGCTTCAACCCGGCAGCCAAGCCCCCCGTGGCAGCGATGCCAAAGTCATAAACCGTACCGCTGTCCGGCAAGTCATGCCGCACAATTTGCAATTCGTCGGCTTTTGCGGCCAAATCCGCGACCAGTTGAGACGCCCGTTGATTGAGTTGCCAGTCCATGAATATCGATCACCTTATCTCTGCGGCCTGTGGCACGGATCAAATTTCTGACAGTCGAAGCTGCAGTCTACTCGCATCACCACCGGTTGCAACTCGTCCGGAAGATCCGCCGTCCGATGGTGATGCGAGGCAAGCGAGCTTCGGATATCATCAGACGTTTGACGATCTTGGCCTCCCCATTCAATTTACGTGGTGAGCCAACGCTCTTGAACGTGATGTGACAATCAGGAGTGCCCATTTCCCGAGGACTTATGGCGATGCAAATCGTGTGTCGATTGTTGGTACTGCTGCCGCTGGCCGTGATTGCGGGAGCCATGTTCTGTGCCGCGGATTGCCCGGCGGATGAGATTCCCGCCGCCGAGGCGAAGTTCTTTCGCGAGGAAGTTTTCCCGTTGCTGAAAGATTCCTGCCTGCGTTGCCATGGTGAAAAAAAACAAAGCTCGGGCTTGCGGTTGGACTCGCGCGACGCGGTGCTCAAAGGAGGCCAGAACGGACCGGCCATTGTTGTCGGTAAGCCGGGGGAAAGCCTGCTGATGAAAGTCTTGAAGCATGATGGAGACATTCAAATGCCTCCCGATAAGAAGCTTGACGAAGAAGAAATCGAGATCTTCAAGCACTGGATCGAGAAAAATGCTCCCTGGCCCGTCGAGAAAAAGAAGGGCTAGTCGCTCCTCGTCTCTCCCTTCGGGCACTGCTACACAACCTCGTTTCCACAGGGCAATCTGAATCAATCTGCACCTAGAAAGCCGCTCATTGTGAATCGACTCGCTGGCAAAGTGGCCCTGATCACTGGGGCCAATCAGGGGATCGGAAAGGGTATTGCGAAAGCCTTCGCCGCCGAGGGAGCTCAGGTGGCGATCTGTGCTCGAAACGCGGTGAAGTTGGAAAGCACCACAGCTGAGCTGACCGCAGCCGGTGCCGAGGTCTTCGCGACAGCCCTGGATGTCACCGATGAAGACGCGGTCAACGCCTGGGTGGCAGCAGCCCACGCGCGTTTCGGACGCGTGGATATTCTGATCAACAATGCGGGGGCGTTTGACGGCGGACGTTTAGATACGATCTCGCTGGAAGCCTGGAACAACGTGATTGGCGCCTGCATGACGGGCACCTTCCTCTGCAGCCGGGCGGTCTTCGCGATCATGAAAGAGCAGGGGGGCGGGCGGATCATCAATATCGGTTCGATCTCGGCCCAGCGACCGCGAGCAGGGGGTGTCCCGTACGCTGCGGCCAAGTTCGGGATCTGGGGCATGACGCAGGCGATGGCATTGGACGGCCGCCCCTTCGGTATTAGTTGCAGCTGTCTGCATCCGGGGAATGTGCTCGTCGAGCGTCGCACCGACTCCGAACTGAATTCGGATGCCGAGCCGATGATGAGCCTCGAGACGATCTCCGAAGTCGCCGTCACGATGGCCGCCTTGCCAGCCCACGTCAACATGCTGGAAGCGATCGTCTTACCGGTGCAGCAGGACTACCTGGGGCGTGGCTGATCGCCGCGTGAGGTCTGATGACATCAGATCGGGCCGACCTTTTCGCCCCGTCTATAAAGTTGGAAACTGAAATAAATTCTCCACGAAAGTTGTTTGCAATGAGTGCGGATGCCCAGGGAAATCAATTGCGGATCGAGATCGTCGTCTCCAAGCCGTTTATGGAGAACACGCTCATCGTTTCGTTGGCCAACCGTGCGGATTGCATCATCGTTGATCCCGGGCTGGAACCCGGAAAAATCATTCGTCTGGTCGAAAGTCTGGGCTTCGAACCTGCCTTGATTCTGTTGACACATGGGCACGCAGACCATATCGGCGGCAATGCCGCGTTGAAAAAACGGTGGCCCAGCGTTCCGATGATCATCGGCGAAGGGGACGCCATCATGCTGACCGACCCCATCGCTAATCTGAGCGGCCTGGCAGGGGCGCCTGTCACTAGTCCTCCCGCCGACCGCACCGTGCGCGACGGCGAGGAATTCACGGCCGCCGGCATGCAATTCCTGGTGCGCGAGATCACCGGACATAGTCCCGGTCATGTGGTTTATATTGTTAAGAACGTCGCCCCCATGGTCGTACTGGGGGGAGATGTCCTGTTTGAGGGCAGCATCGGTCGGACCGATTTCCCCGGCGGCAGCCTCGCGAAATTGCTTTCAGGAATCCGTGAGAAACTGTTTTGCCTGGCGGACGACACGCTGGTCTACCCCGGGCATGGAGACCACACAACGATCGGCGAAGAACGACGGACAAATCCCTACTGCGGCGAACGAGCCGGCCTGCACGATATAGAGTGAACCCAATCAGGTTTTTTTGAATCTAATCAGGTAACACAGTAAGCACGCGCGTAAGTTCTGAAATGACGCGATTTTCAAGTTAGCTTTACAGCCGTCACGGCATTCTTCGATTTGCAGAAGATCTCACGCAAAGGCGCCAAGGCGCAAAGTTTTGGAGTTTCACAGAACAAAACGTTCTTCATCTTGGCGCCTTCGCGCCTTTGCGTGAGATGATTCCTGCAGTACCCAATTAAAAAGAGGAACTTCTAAACCGGCGGAGTGTCGTCTTGGGGATCCAATTTCGGTTCGTCCGTCTCGCTGGGTTCATCTGCCCCCAGCTGCAGGAGATCTGAGTCCAGTGTCGACTGCAAATGCAAACCTGGACCGCCGCTGAGATCGGATCGCACGCGTTCACGCTCACGATCGATCTGCTCCGGCGTCGCACCGAGCTCACGCATGACCTCTTCAGTAAAGGCCAGAGCCACCTCGCCCTCACCGGAGAAGACCGCTTCGGCCCCTGCCGTTTGCAGAGCCGGAAGTTCACGCACGAAGGCCGCTCGAGCCAACACCCGAATTCCGGGATTGAGCTCCTTCGCCATGCGAATCGTTTCCTCGTTCCCATGGGTGCCCGCAGAGCTCAAAATGAATCCGGCGGCCTGCCGTACCCCGGCGGCATCGAGAATGTCGCGATGGCTGGCATCGCCATAGACCGCTGCAATTCCTTGTTCTCGTAGCCGACGTACGGTTTCAATATTCAGTTCAATCACTGTTGGATCGATTTGGTTCTCGCGGAGGAGGCGACAGACAATCTGCCCCACTGGTCCATAGCCCACCACGACCGCTCGGTATCGCGAAGGGATCGCTTCTTTGGCGGGACCACCCTCACCAGCCGCATGCTTAGGGGGCGCGGGCAGCCAGCGTTTGATTCGTTCCGAGTTGGACATCCACGTTTCCACCCGTTGAACCATACCGTAGAGCAATGGATTGAGACTGATCGAGACGATCGCCGCAGCCACCAGAGCACTCGTCGCGGCCGGTGGTAAGATCTTCAATTCCGTCCCCAATGAGGCCAGAATGAAAGAGAATTCACCAATTTGTGCCAATGCCACGGCCACTGACAGGGCCACTCGTAAGGGGTACTTCAACCACAGCACAATAATGATCGCGATGAGTGGTTTCCCCAGCATCACCACTGCCAACGTGGACGCCACAAGGAGAGGGGACTGGATCAGGAATAGCGGATCAAACAACATCCCGACGGATACGAAGAACAACACGGCGAACGCGTCACGCATCGGCAACGCTTCGGAGGCCGCGCGAAAACTGAAATCGGAGCGGCCCACAACCATGCCGGCCAAGAACGCGCCCAACGGCATGGAGACACCAAAAAACTTCGCCGAGCCGACTGCAATTCCCAAAGCAATCACCAGGATCGTCAACGTGAACAGTTCACGCGATTTGGATTCGACGACGCGGTCCAAGACCCAGGGAATCGCTCGCCCACCCACAACCAACGTAAAGACGGCCAGCACTGCAATTTTGACAATGGCGGTGCCCAGAGCGTACGTGACTCCCGCTGCACCGGCAGCGTGTGGCCCAAACAACTCGGGCAACAACACCAGGACCAAGACGGTAAACAAGTCTTCGACGACCAGCCAGCCGACGGCGATGTGTCCGGTCATCGTATGCAAGTCGCGATTGTCGGCCAGAACGCGCAACAACACGACAGTACTGGCGACGGAGATGGCCAGACCGAAGACCAAGCCTGCCGACCAGTCCCAGCCGAAGGAATGGGCCAGCACGGCCCCCAAGATTGTGGCGACGATACTTTGGCCCACGGCTCCCGGTATCGCCACACGTCTTACGGCCAGGAGTTCTTTTAAATGAAAATGTAAGCCCACACCGAACATCAGCAGAATGATGCCGATTTCAGCGAGTTGTTCGGCCAGCGCGCGATTCGCCACATAACCGGGCGTATGCGGTCCCACAGCAATACCTGCGATCAGGTAGCCCACCATCGGCGACAGGCCGATGCGCTGGGCGATGAACCCCATCAGCAAGGCCATCGCCAAGCCTCCGGTCACTGTCAGGATAAGATCAATATTATGCATATCTGGCCTAGCTAATTTCAGAGGGCTGTCGCGAATCAACAGGTCAATGGAATACTCAGGCGGCGCTCTCCGTATCCCGGCGACATTCTTCACGCGGCCAGAGCACTGACGCGGAAGGACGAAGCCTCGCAGAGATTAGCCGCTGAGGGACTTGGTGGGAACACCTATCACACGTCGTGACGGCGGCCCCGGCGAAAGAAATGAGGAACCGATGCAAGCATTCGAAATGGACAAGGTGGTAGTCGCGATGGCTGCCGTTCACAACCAATGTGAACAATACAGCACGACATTTCGCCCTGCAATTCGGACGTTTGCACCAACGATCTGGCAAGTGACGTGAGGGAAAATGTGGTTGCCAGGTTCGCCACGAAAACCGCGAGCGGAAAACTTTTCTAGCATTTTCAGCCGCCGGGACACTCATGTCCAGCGTCTGGCTAGCCTTGATTCCGCTCAACAGAGTTGAGCCCCCGACAGACCACTCCTGAGCCGGAATGGCAGCATCGCATGTTTGCTCTCGACAACGGATCACAATGCCCGCTGGATCACAACTTGCGATCAAGATTCTCAAAGTCCCTCGACTGTCCGACGCTCTCACTCGACCTTAGGTCGACGACCGTTCGGCGGTCCGTCAGGGACACGTTCTTGAGCCGGTCGTGGAGCACGGTTTCCTTCAGGATTTCTGAAGAGAGGCGGAGCCTCGTTTCCCCGTCCGCGTGGATTGCCTTCCCCTGGAGGCCGAGGCAAGTCACCGGCCGCGGCAAAGGCCCGCCAGATCTCATTCAGATGGGTGCGCATCAACATCATGTCGTGCTCACTCGCAGGAGCCTGAGAGAAGCGGGCCTGACGTTCAGGGGGCATCGAATGGAAAATGGCTTCCTTCAGTTCATTGGCACCGCTGCCATAAAACTCCCGACGGGCTTCTTCCACCGTGCTCCTCAGCAAAACGCCAAAGAAGGGCCGCGGCATTTTTTGACGCTCAGCAGCACGGAACAACTCTGGCCGATCGTCTCTCTTACGAACAATCTGAATCAGCTTCGTCCGTACCGCTTCGGGCACTTCGAAATCTCGCACGGGACCACCGTCCGGATGACGGTATTCACCCAAGGCACTCATCAGCAAGCTGTAGTGCCGGGTTCCTGTGGTTTGGGCCAGTTCAGCCCGAATCGTGGGATTCAGAATCTCATCTTTATCAAGCGCGGCTTCTAACGCCGTCATGACCTCTTTTAATTCATCACTCTTGAGGACCGGCAATGCCCGATTTTCTGGCAGTTGCGGAATCAGATTTCGCCAGACTTCTTCTTTCCGCTTCTTCTGCGCCTGATGGAACCGAACGACCAGATTGCGTTTCTGTTCCGGAGTCTTCGCCTGCCGCAATTCCTCGCGCTGCGTCGGTTCCAGTTTTGACACCCAGTCACAATACTTCTGCATCACCAACTTCAGATCCGGCTCAGCCGCCATGTCGTCGTGCAAACTTTGCAGCTTCTGACGTTCCCCCTCACCCAGCTGTTGATATTGCTCGTATTTGCGAACCAGTTCTTGACGCTGTGTGCCCGACAGAGAGGCAATCGCCTTGCGTCGCTGGGCCAAGACTTCTTCCGTCACCGGAGGCGCCGCGCACGCTAGTTCGGCCCAGAACTGCAGCACCAGGCAACAGACGAATCGACAACTCCAGGCCAATGATCTACTGGGGAGGGACATGGTCGGCCCCCTCTTGAAAGACGCCGCTGGTTTTCAGCTGACGGAGAAACTCGACGTCGCCCACCTCACGATAACTGTCGAGGTTTTCGATAATTGGCAGCTCTTCCACCAGAACTCGCGAGCTGTCTGGCAGCAGGCGATTGGTGAGTTGATACCCCAAGGAGGCTGCCAAGCAGATGGCAACACCCCAAACCGACAACCAAGCCGCACGCCGCCCCCAGCGAATGGCGGCCTGACCGCGTTCCAGCGAGGGGTCATCAGTCTGCCGCGCAATGGCCATCGTCTTGCGGCTGAACTCACCAGAGACGTTGACCTGTGGCAGTAATCCCAGCATGTCCCAAGTCCGCGATAAAATCTCGACTTCGCGCCGGGCATACTCACTGCGGGTTAACTTTTGCTCGATTTCCGCTGCGCGCTTCTCATCCAGCTCACCATCCAGGTAGGCGGTGAGGTCTTCTCGCTCGTCAGACGTAAACCGAGTAATCTTTTCCATCAATCCAACTTCAATTTGTTCCGAAATTCAAAGGACACTTCCATGACCGGTCGCCCAGTCTCTCTGTCTGGCAGGGCTTTCTTTCCTACTCACAGTGACAGGATCCCGCTTAAGACTGCCCGCTTCAAGATTGAACGGGTAGAGCGCCGCTCCAGATATCCCCCTGTTTCATGTAGCTTTCCAATTTCACCCGCAAGGCTTCCCGAGCCCGCGAGAGCAAGGATTTCACCGCCGCTTCGGTGAGATCCATCGTGGCCCCGATATCGGCGTAGCTCATTTCTTCAAACTTGTGCAGGAGCACAGCCAGCCGCTGCCGGTCACTCAGGCTGGTCAATGCCGCCTGAACGATCAGGGCCATCTCCTTTTTGTCCAACTGCCGAGTCGGCATCATCGCCGACTTTTCCGCCACCAGCTCCTCTTCGACACGGACCGCTGCACCATTATCAGCAGCATTGATATCAACTTCCTTACGACGCCCCTTGGAGCGCCGGGAATTGCTGGCCAGATTATTGGCAATTTTGAACAGCCATGTCGAAAACTTGGCGGTAGGAACGTATCCGTGACGCGACCGGTAGATTCGTAAAAACGTCTCTTGGGCCAAGTCCTCAGCCGTCTCCTGGTTCCCCACCAGATGCACAAAAATATGGACCAACCGGTCCTGGTAATTGACAACCAGTTCCTCGAAAGCAGCCGCATCACCTTCCTTGGCGCGCAACATCAAGCGCACATCGGGGTCGCGAAGACTCAGCTGCGTGCCAGATTCTGTCTTTGCCACATCGGTCATTGCTGGGATATCGCGTTGTTTCCAAGGATCCTTGTCAATCGAACACCTGTGCCGAGCAAATGCGTTGCCGGGAAGGCGGAGCCGCCTTGTTTCAGCAGGATTGTACCGCAAACCAGTATGTTTCGGGTATGCTAGGTGGGCTCGAAATTGCGAACCTTTGCCCGGCGGACCAAGTCTCCGTTGGAGCCACGCATTCGGAATAGCATCATTGCGGTGCCCAGACCACCTGCCAGTGAAACGGATTACACCTTCGCCCCTAGACAACTCCACGACGGCTCCCCAAATTCCGTGCGAACGTCGTCCTGCCAAATTTAGAGAGACTGCGATGACCCTATCCCACCTGCCGCTCAGCTATTGCACCAACGTCCATCCCGGCCGGACAGTCGCCGAGGTGCTCCGCGGACTCCAAGACTTCACCGTTCCGGCACAACAGGAGTTCGGAGCTCCGGTGGCAGCCGGCTTGTGGTTGGCTCAACCCGTCGCCCAGGAATTGCTACAAACCGCCGACGGAGTCCGCCGCTTTGCCGATCGCCTCGGCGAATTGGGACTCCGCACCTACACCTTGAACGCCTTTCCCTATGGCGATTTTCATAGCGCCCGGGTGAAAGAGCAGGTCTATCTGCCCGACTGGACGCAACCCGCACGGCGTCAATACACCGAAAGCTGTGCGAAAATCCTCGCCGAGCTAATTCCAGAAGGGGTTGAGGGCAGCATCTCGACGGTACCGCTGGGTTTTAAAGGCTTCTTGCACCCGGTCGATTTTCAATCCCAATGCGCCCAGGAGTTACTGACGCTGACCAAGTATCTCGAGCGGCTCTATTCCGAAACCGGGCGTCGCATCCGCCTGGCCATTGAGCCCGAACCCTTCTGTGTCCTGGAGACCACCCCCGAAACTCGTCAGTTCTTCGCCTTCCTCCGGCAGCAGGCTGAATCAGCAGGATTGCGGGAAGCACTGGATGAGTACATCGGGATCTGCTTCGATGTCTGTCATCAAGCGGTCGAATATGAAGACATCTCGGATTGCTTCCGCCAACTGGCCGAAGACCAGATCCGAATCAACAAGTTGCACATCACCTGTGCTTTGCAATTGGACAAACCGGCCGAAAATCTGGAGGCCCGACAAGCTCTGGCGCAATACGCCGAACAGCGTTATCTGCACCAGACAATCGCCCCGGACGGCACCGGCGGACAACTGCGCTCGATTGATCTGACCCCCGAAATGGCTCTGAATCCTCCGGCGGAATTCTTGCAAGCGGAGAGCTGGCGAATTCACTTCCATGTGCCCGTCAACGCCGAAAAAGTCGGACCTCTGTCCACGACACGGCCACAACTGCAACAAGCGTTGCGGGAAATTCCGCATCTCAGCTATGCCCCGCACCTGGAAGTCGAAACTTACACTTGGGAAGTATTGCCAAACAGTCTTTCGGCTCAATCGCCCGAGTCGCTGATTCATGGCCTATCACAAGAACTTCGCGCCACCCGCGACTTGGTGGCTTCGCTCAACACTTAAGACAAACACACTTAAGTAAATACAGGCAATCACTAGCGTCGAACCCACTGACTCTGAAACGGACTTAGGGAACGCAACGCCCCATTGCAAGCGGGTGATGAGCCCCTGCGCGCCTTGCAGAAAACCCTGCACATTCTCTCCAAATCCACAGAATTGACGGTCGCTTTCTTTGTGGCACAAACGCAACGTCTGCTGGCTCGCGAGATCGTTCAGTGGTATTTCACAGACAATCCATGCCGGCACCAGTCTCAATAATTCATCGATAATTGAAAATGCGGATCTTGATTTCGATTTATCTCTTTGTAGACTGTATAACATTTCTGAAATAAAATTTATACGTTTGTCGGTATCGAACCTCAAATTCTTGAGATTTGGCAGCGTTTTTAAGACGAGCAGTCGGTAAATGGAATAGACACTTCGCCTGTTTCCGAAAGCGGCGTCTGTTCAGATATTAAATATACAATCGATAATGATCAAAAGTCGCAATTGATTTGCGTCGCCCAAAGACGTTACCGCATAACAATCACACAGCCGTTGTTCAGTAGCTATCTAATCACGACCGGCCCCGTTCTTCGTCATTGTCTTGTTTTCAAATACGGTAAGGGCCCGTTTTTCAGCCTTTGATCGTCGCTCATGTGTTGCCCCAGTTTCTTTTTTCTCTGGGCAAAGTTGTCAGAACATTTCGTTTTTCGAAAGGTTATGCAATGAAACGTGAAATTCGGCCAGTAACACGTCGCGATCGATCTGGGTTCACCCTGATTGAGCTGCTGGTGGTCATCGCCATCATCGCGGTATTGATCGCATTACTCTTGCCCGCTGTGCAGCAAGCCCGCGAAGCCGCTCGCCGGACGCAATGCCGGAACAACATGAAGCAATTTGGCTTGGCGCTGCACAATTTTCATGACACGTACAACGCCTTCCCCGTCGGTGATCGTTCGCGTACCGCGGGCGACGGGTTCTGCTACACCGAGAACACGGTCACCACCGCGTTGATGCCGTACTACGACCAGGCTGCCATCGTGAATTTTAATAGCGGACTCGTCATGAGTGACTGGTATGATGCAGCGGCGACGTCCGATATCGACAGAACTGTGATTAACATGGCCATCTGTCCGTCTGCGGTCAACGGCCCGCTTAACAAGGTTGACGTCTGGGGCCCCGGCGGCGACGAAATCAATGCCGACGCCACGTTCGCCGCCATGCACTACGCCTGGTGCAAAGGCGTTAACGACAGCTGGTGCCTGGACTTCGATGACGACGATGAAGATGCCGGATACAAGTCGGAATTCAACGGTGGTCCCGCCATTGGTAGGGGCAAAGGTTATACCTACGGTCCCATTCCCGCGAGTGAAAAAGGCATGTTTGTGCGTCAGAAGAAGTCCTCCATGAAGGACCTCACTGATGGCTCAAGCAATACTTTCGCGATGGGTGAAGCCGCTGGTGGCTCGACCTGGAAGTTGTGTCGCGGTGCCAATTGCACCACCCCCACTCAATATGAAGCTAACTCGGGCTGGATCATCGGGCAGCCGGGTGACGAAGATCAACAGATTGTTGCCGCCAGCCCCTTTGGTTGTACGATGGAACCGCTCAACAAGGGACCAGTCACTGACAGCTATATGTCATTGGCGGGTGACCGCATGGCGGCTCAACGAGACTGCCGCAGCAGCGCCA
The DNA here is from genome assembly GCA_040386595.1 of Planctomycetota bacterium. Lineage (GTDB taxonomy): Bacteria > Planctomycetota > Planctomycetia > Planctomycetales > Planctomycetaceae > JAKFVC01. The sequence continues at coordinate 14,610 of JAZKFE010000447.1, forward strand.
ATGGCGGTGCCAGCAGTACGTCGAACTTCCGCAGCCAACATGTGGGCGGCGGGCACTTCCTGATGGGGGATGGAGCCGTCCGGTTCGTCAGCCAGAATATCAACATGGGGACCTACCGCGCCCTATCAACCATGGCCGGTGGTGAAGTCGTCGGTGAATTCTAAACACGCACCGACGTTGCCGTATCTACCACGCTACGTCTGAATCAACGGGCCCGGACCCTCGTTTTGAGGGCCCGGTTCCCGCATTTTTAGACGTGGCTATGGTATGCCTTACGGTTGATCTGAATGTCTCGTTCAACAACGAGGTTTCCTGACCAGATCTGCGGCACCAGGGCCTGTCGCAAATTTCGCCGGGCTCTGGGTGCCGCAGCTACCCCACGTATAGCAATCGTCGAATCTTCGCGTTCTGCCGCGAATTTCGACCAGGAGATTCATTGTGCACTGGCGAGTGATCTACTTGGCAGCGGCCAGCCTATTGGTCGCCGGAATGATCGGTTGTAGTGGAGGCGATGGACAGAATGAGGCTCTGGAGCCGCAGGCCGAGAATCAACAGGAAAAAACACGCGAAGAACAAGTGGCCTATTTGATGAAGATGTTGAAGTCTCCCGAAGAGAAGAAGGTCACCAGAGCCATCTATTGGCTGAATGAATATGGTGCCGACTCCGTAAAGGCCCTCGGCGTTCTGGATACGGTCGCGAAGTCCCATCCTTCTCCCACCGTCAAAGAAGCTGCCAGCAAAGCCATCGAAAAGATTAAAACCGCGAAGGCCGAATAGAAATCAGAATGGTGCCTCTCGTAGTGGTCCATGGCGCGGACGCGGCTCACGCGCGGACTCTCAATTGGCAGAACTTCTGGCTGTCACTCATTGTGATTGCAGTCGCGTTACGACCTCAACGAATCGCCTGGCTGTTGTGTCTTGCAAAGGGGGGATTGTGAAACAAACTTCCACCTACAAGCCCAACGCAAATACGGCGACGGTGGATGGAACCAATCGCGCCGGGCAATCAAGCCTGTTCCGAATGGGCTACATTATCGATCCGCGATGGGACCTTGCCTGGTTTATTGGATTGCCATTTCTCGCACTGGCAGTCGCCTTAATGAGTCAGGCCTGGCTTTCTGCGGTCGTCATCGCTTCATTCGCACTGTGGTTTGATATCCCCCATCACGGTGCCACTTTCATCCGCACTTTCGGAATTGCCGAGGATCGGAGACGCTTTCGACAGCAACTGATTGTCGGTGGCCTGGTCATCACCGCGATCGTACTTGTCGGCTTGAAATGGGCCCCCTTAACGTTGGTGCTGGTCTCGACGCTGTGGAACCACCAGCACCAGCTGATGCAGCTACATGGATTTTCCAGAATCTACGACTTCAAAGCCCAGACCGGCACCCCCACGACGCCACGCTGGGATCTGGGCTTAGCCTGTGTGCTGTATGGCAATCTGTTTCTCACGGCTCCTCTGTTCGCCCGCTTCTGGATTCGCGAACTGCACCGTTTTCAATTGCCGATCTCCGCAGACGGTGTGCGTCTGGTGCAGCAAACTAGTTGGTGTCTTGTTGCCTTCTATTTGTGTCTTTACCTCGCTCACATTCTTCAGGGAAGGCGTCAGGGCTACGGGGTAAACCCGATCAAGTACGCCTTTATCGCGTCCAACTATGCCGTCTTGTATGTGGTCTGCCACAGCACGGCCTCAATCCTGGTCTACAGCATTGCGAACGTCATTATGCATGGCGTGCAATACATGGTCTTTGTCTATGTTTATATGCAACGTAAGTCTGCCCGCGAGACCAGACAACTTCAAAAGGCCGGATCGCTCTGGAAGGTCTGGCACGTCGCCACATTCGTGGGACTGTTAGCGGTGTATGCGATTGTCTATCAGCTGATAAAACGGGGACCGTTAGAGGAATTCAGCTTCGGTCTCTTAAGCATCATGGCACAGTATCCGGCAATTTCAGAGGTCGGCTTGGCCTCGATGTCACCGCAAACACGCCTGGAGTTGTTGCTCCTGGTGTTGATCAGCGTCCCGGGAATGCTGCATCTGTATTACGATTCCTTTATCTGGAAAGTCCGCGACCGACGGAGTCAGGTGGGACTGTAACGCCATGACTGCGATTTCACGTTACCGGCTGCTGCTCGTCATCCTGTCGCTCGCAACCGTAGCAGCGTTGTGGGAACTGACCGATCCCAATCCGCAAACCAGCCGCAAATCCCAAGTCCTACCTTATGTGATGCTCGACCTCTATCCCGACAGCCCCCAGATTCTGTATCAGCTAGGGATTCAGCAGGTTTTGCAGGGGGATCTACCGGCAGCCCGCCGACAATTTGAACGGGCACTCGCCGCGGGGGAGACAACCAACGAGGATCTACTGTACTATTATGCTGTCACGCTCGTTCGGGCGGGGGCATCGCCAGCTGAAGTTAAGCAGGCGGTCGCTCGATGGCAGTTTCATTTTCCACATTCGCGTCGACGTCTTCCGACTGATACGGAATCCAATCCGGCTAAACCGCGCCCCGGTCAGGCCACTACCGATGGGCTTCGATAACACTTTCTATAGAAAATAGAGTCATGACTCCAGAGGTCAGTTCTCCACCAGCGGCCCCCGCCGTGCCGCGCGAACGTCTCGTTTCGCTCGATCAGTTTCGGGGCTATACCGTCGCCGGCATGTTTCTGGTCAATTTCTTTGGAAGCTTCGATGTTTGCCCGCGGGTGCTGCGACACACTCACGACTATGTGAGCTACGCCGACACGATCATGCCGCAGTTTCTGTTCGCC
>JAZKFE010000447.1:17392-24477 GCA_040386595.1 Planctomycetota bacterium
GGGGTTCGCCCTGCGGCTGACTTTTGGCCGCCGCATGCAGACTCAAGGGAGCGTGGCGGCCTATGGGCGAATGGTGCGGCGTCTATTAGGACTGGTACTGGTCTCGCTGGTTATCTATACCGCCGGCCCACCCGCGAAAACGTGGATCGAGCTCACCGAACTCGGATTTTGGGGCGTCATGTATGAGCCACTGAAGCGGACTTGGTTCCAGACGCTCATGCATATCGCGGTCACATCACTCTGGCTGTTGCCAGTGATTCGTTCGGGTGCCGGAGTTCGTATCGGCTGGATGGTCCTGTCGGCAGTCGCCCACGTACTGCTCTCTTACGGGTTCAATTATGTGTGGGTGAATACCAGCCCCAACGCCATCGATGGCGGCCCGCTGGGATTTTTAACCTGGGCCATTCCCGCCATCGTGGGCACCTTGGCCTGCGACCTGTTCCTGCAACCACGACGCTCGGCCAATATCGCCAAAGCCCTCTGTGCGGCAATTTTCCTGATGTCGCTCGGGTACGCGTTTTCCTGCGGCACGCGGTTCTACGACGTGGCCCCCGAACTCGTCGACAGCCTGAGCAAAGAAAAGTTGGCAGCGCATCCCGTATTGCCTTCACGTGAGCAGATCGATGCCAAGCTCACGAACGGACCGCTCACCGCACTGCTGGCCGAGCCCCCCTTTGTTCCGCCGCCTGATGAAAAGCATCGCAAATGGAATTACTGGATGATGAGCCAACGTGGCGGCACATTGTCCTATTTGACCTTCTGCGCCGGATTCTCGCTCGCCGTCTATGTGCTGTTTTATTTAATGTGTGATGTCTGGGGCTGGCGACTGGGCGTGTTTCGTACGTTCGGCACCAATGCACTCTTCGCCTATATCCTGCATGGCCTCGTGGGAGGGGCCGTTAAACCCTTCATCCCGCGAGATGCGCCAGCCTGGTATGCCTTAAGCGGCCTGGCACTCTTCTTTGCGATCACCTGGTTAATGGTCAGACACTTCGAAAAACAAGGTGTTTACCTGCGAGCCTGATCGTCACATTGCAATTCCCTTGAGTCGGCAGCGGGAGAATCTGATGAGTGCAGAGGCAACTGTCGGACGGATTACGTCCATCGACCAGTTTCGCGGCTACACGGTCGCGGGCATGTTTATTGTCAATTTTCTCGGCGGATTGGCGGCGACGCATCAAGTCCTGAAGCACAACAACACGCACTTCAGCTATGCCGACTCGATCATGCCGAGTTTCTTGTTCATTTGCGGCTTGTCCTATCGCTTGTCATTCCTGCGCCGACTTCAAGAGCATGGCTATTTCAACAGCATGCGGCGGTTTCTCACGCGCAGTCTGCAGCTGATCCTGCTGTCGCTAATGCTGTATGGATTTAATGCGTCTCTTGACCATTGGTCAGAAATCACTCCCCAGGCCGTCCACGAGTTTGCCGCCGGATTGTTGAAAGCCAATCTGTGGGAAGTGCTCGGTATTATTGGCGCCGTGCAGATCCTGCTGCTCCCCGTCATCGCGTTGGGAGCTCGTACGCGCTTGGCGGCACTCGTGTTTTGTGCGGTGTTACATGTCGTGCTGTCCTGGTCATTCAACTACGACTTTGTGTACGGGCGGCCGAACTGGATGAATCAGTATTGGGGCGTGGCCGAAAAACGGTGCTGGGACGGTGGCTTCTTCGGCCTCATCTCCTGGGCCGAAGTCATGTTGGCAGGGACCATTGCGTATGACGTCCTCACACGCAATCCCCTCGATACAGCGGCCGGTCGGTTCTTCCGATGGGGCTTGGCCCTGATGCTGTTCGCCTATGGGCTCTCGTGCTTCACCACGCTCTATGACGTCCATAACGTCCAAACCACGACTCCCGACAACTTTGCCGCCTCACCAGTCGTCCCCCCGTTCTATCACGCGGAAGGCCGCCATTGGTCACTCCTGCTGGCCGAACCTCCGTTTGTGGCGCCGCCGTCCAAGGACCAACGCAAGCTCAACTATTGGATGATGGACAAGCGGGTCGTGACCCAATCGTTCATCCTATTCAGTACCGGCTTCGCGCTGGCCCTCTATGCGATATTTGTGCTGGCTTGTGATGTCAACCACCTCGGTCTGGGAATGTTCCGCACGTTCGGCCAGAACCCGCTCGCGGCCTATATCATCCACCATTTTGTGTGCAACGCGATCTTGAACATCGTTCCCAAAGATTCTTCTCTACCCTGGGCATTGTGTGGCCTGGCGATCTTCTTTTGGATCACCTACGCCTTCGTGCGTTACCTGGAAACTCGTAAACTCTATTTGCGTCTGTAGCATACTCACGATCGCACGCGAACTCGCCGTGTTTCATGGTGTCTATTAAGGATAGGAGATACTCACACGGAGCGCTGTGGGCATTAACGCGCCGTCAGCAACAACATCACACCGTGATCAGCGCGCACAACTTTCCCATTGAAAATACCTGCTCGGCCGGAGGTGCCGCATGGATGCTCATTCTCAGACACCTCTGATACTTTCGATCGGGCCCCAAGTCGTCACGCTGGTGGAAATCCGTGGGCTCAATGGCAAGATTGCCCATCCGCGCGGGGCTGTCGGAGTGGTCCTGCTCCAGCCGGTCGACATCTCCCACGCCTACCGCGTTCGTTTTCCGGACGAAACCGAGGCCTCGCTGACGCGGTCAGAGATCGTTCCACTGGCCACCTACAAACAACACAGCCTGTCCGAGGCTGACGCGTTGTTGTCGCAACATAACCTGTTCGATCGCGTCATCTACCGCTGTGTCGTCGGTTCGCGCGCCTATGGTCTGGATCACGAGAATTCAGACACTGATCTGCGGGGCATCTATCTGCCTCCCGCCGATCTGCATTGGTCGTTATATGGTGTTCCCGATCAACTGGAGATTAAATCCAGCGACGAGGCGTATTGGGAACTTCAGAAATTCGTCACGTTGGCCCTGAAAGCAAATCCCAATATTCTCGAGTGTCTCTATACGCCGCTCGTGCAATTGGTGACTCCGCTCGCTCAGGAGCTGCTAGATATTCGTGAACTCTTTCTGTCACGATTGGTCTATCAAACGTTTAATGGATATGTGCTATCGCAGTTCAAAAAAATTCAGACGGACATTCGCAATCAAGGCCGGATGAAATGGAAGCACGTCATGCATTTGATTCGTCTCTTGCTGACAGGCATTGCCACGCTGAAGGAACACCGCGTCCCCATTCGCGTCGAACAACACCGCGATCAATTGCTGGAAATTAAGGCGGGACTGCTGGCGTGGGACGATATTGATCGCTGGCGACTGCAATTGCACCGTGAGTTTGAAGCGGCCGCCGACACAACCAGCTTGCCAGAACGTCCCGACTACGAAGCGGCCAATCGCTTCCTGATTACCGCTCGCCGCCGTGCGTTGGAAGATGGACTACCATGACTTGGGATCCGCGTATTACACAACTGGTCTCGCAACAGCCTTATCCGCTCTTGTTCATGACAATCAGCGGTGCGCATCTCTACGGCTTTCCGTCTCCTGATTCCGATTACGATCTGCGCGGCATTCACCTCTTGCCGTTGCAGAGCGTACTCGGGTTACAGGTCCATCACGAAACCGTCGAGCGCACGCAGGTCGTCGACGGTCTGGAATTGGATCTGGTCACACACGACGCAAAGTCGGCATTCAGCCTGCTGCTCAAGAAGAGCGGCAACATACTGGAATCGCTCTATTCACCGTTGGTGGTCACGTCGTCACCCGCACACGAGGAGCTGAAATCCATCGCTCCGGGCTGCATCACGCGGCATTACGCCCATCACTACTTAGGCTTCGCCGAGAATCAGTGGAGGATGTTTGAAAAGGAGAGTCCGCGTCGAGTGAAGCCGTTGCTCTACACCTTCCGGGTCCTGCTGACCGGGATCACCCTGATGCGTACGGGGAGGGTGGAAGCAAACATCACGCATTTAAACGAAGAGTTTCAACTTCCCTACATCGAGAGTCTGGTTCAAAGAAAGCTAGCCGGCCCCGAGCAGTCGACGCTACAGGAAGCGGACGTCGAGTTCTTTCGCGCCGAGTACCTGCGTCTGCGCAACGAGCTCTCAACAGCCTATGCCGAGAGCAGTCTGCCAGAACAGCCGACGACCAGCGATGCTCTCAACGACCTGTTAGTGCGATTGCGGATGCAATCATAGTCGTTGTTCGCTCCGCGAACTGAACGCGACCGCAGTAGCCGGGAATGAATCAGAAAAAGAGCGTCGAGACCACATCAGGTTCGCAAAGCGAATAACGATAACAAGACGATCCCAGGTGCCTTCGTGAAGGTATTCAATAGGGCGCAACAAAAAACTCTGCGGGTGCGTTGTTAAAACAATCAGCACTCGCAGAGCCGTTAACTACTAAACGATACCTTTGACAATGTCCTAGCCGCCAAACATGCGTTTCAGACGTTCGCGGTGATAGGCCAATTTCTCAGCCGAAGTCATCTTCGTAAAATTTGGTGCGGCCAATGCGGAACTCGCGGCGGTTGCCGGAGCAACCGGTTCCTTGGCAGCGACGACCGGAGCTGCGATGGGTGCTTCAACGGACGGAGCTAAAGGCGCCGTCGCTTCCACGGGAGCCGGCTTCGGCTGGGGCGGCGGGGCACTGATGGTCGTGCCGCTGCCACCATAGCTCATTACGCCAGTCTTTAACGTCAGATCTTCTTCCAACGACCGATGAGGACGGACGCCGAGTTTCTCGAGCACCGCGTGATAGGCCCGGACGGCTTCTTCTGGAGAAACGACTCCGTCGGTGATCAAACGCAGGAATTCAATGAATGCCAGCTGGTTCTCGGCCTGGTTGATCTTGCGACCAAACAACGCCACGCGGGCTCCGTACTTCTGAGCCTGATGGATCAATTGGAACGCGTCCAACGTCGTCCCGGCCGAACCGCCCAACACACCAACGACCAAATGCGGATCGTAGCGGACCAGTTCTTCCATCGCCTTGGGACCGTGATACACGATCTTCAAGAACGCAGGGCGCCCCGCTTGGGCCACACCCGCCAGTGATCGAGCCACCTGATCGTTGATGAAGCCGCCCAGCAACTCAGGCTCAACCGCATTCCCAATGTTCGGATCAAACACTTCCAGGAAGTAACGGAATTTCTTACGTTCCGCCTCTTCGCGGAACCGCTTGAACTGCTGCAAGACTTCGAGGTCACGTTCTGGATCATTGTTGAACGTGACTGAGTACAACCCGAGGTTCGCCCCCAGATGTCTCTCGTTCACATCACAGTCGAGATGACCGCATTGAATGTGGTCGAGTGCCGCCGAACGGAAGGGCATCGCCGGTGCCTGAAAGGTCCGGCTGCCACGGGCAATGTGCACGTCAGTCGTATCATTGGCCCGGGCGGCGGGCGTGATGTGCGACTTGTCGAAGATTCGTTCCTGAATCGTCAGCAGGTCGCTGGTGTGAGTCGACATGAGCATGATGTCGACGACACCTTGCTCGACGATTTCGCGAATCTGCTGGCGGTATTCAGCCAACGTCTTGAAGCGAACTTCGCCATCATGTCGCTCGGGCGAGACACCAGCCGAGCCCATGCCGAACGCCATATCGGCGTCTTTCGCGTCCGCAATAATGAACGCCTTGGATCCGTTAGGATCTGCATGAATCTCGGCCAATTTCACATCGAGCGACTTCTGCACGGTCTTCTCCACAGGTCGCTCTCTGATATCTCAGAGAGCCTCAGCCGGGGACAATTTTTTATTAGTTTCGCAGCGAACGACCATGGGCTGGGCAGGAATGCCCAGCCTACAGCAGCAACTTCTTGCACTAACCTAGAGAACTTTCTCAATCGTCTCACGCAGCACGCGAGCCGAATTGGTCAGGCCAGTCTTCTCTTTCGGCCAGAGTTCGATTTCGACCTGGCTCAGAACACCGGCACGTCCCACGACGGTCGGCACCGAGATCGCGACATCGCGAATCCCGTACAAGCCATTTACCAGCGAGGAAACCGGCAGAATGCGGCGTTGATCGAGAGCAATGCTGTTGATGACATCGGCGATCGACAGACCGACGGCGAAACCAGCGCCGCCCTTCTTCTTGATCACTTCTGCACCGCTACCCCGAGTCCGCTTTTCAACTTCTTGAATCAACGTCGTCGAGTAACCCGGCCATTTTTCCAAGGGCAGGCCAGCGATTTGAGCAGCCGACCAGATGGGAACCATGCTGTCGCCGTGCTCGCCGAGGATCAACGTCGAGACCTGACTCGGCGGGACTTGCAGGCGGTCGGCCATCAAGCTTCGCAAGCGGCTGGTGTCGAGAACCGTTCCCAGGCCGATCACTTGTGAGGCCGGCAGTCCCAGTTCTTTAATCGCCAGATAGGTCAAGACGTCGACGGGGTTCGAGACCACGAAGACAATCGCGCCCGGCTTGGTACCATGCTTCTTAATGTCGCCGAGGATACCACGGAACAACTGCACGTTACGGTTGATGAGGTCCAGACGGCTCTCATCGGGCTTACGTCGCAAACCGGCGGTGATCACAATCACGTCGCTCTGCTTGACGAGCGAGGTGTCACCCGACCGGATCTGCTGATCGGCGGTCAAGCAACTACCATGCAGCAAGTCGAGGGCCTGGCCACCGACGAGGTCTGCGTTGACGTCGATCAGATCGATCCCGCGAACGATCTTGCCGCATTGCAAGGCGTACGCCGCACACGATCCAACCAGACCACCACCACCGATAATGCTCACTTGCATGATGTCATCCGTATTAACAATTATTCCCCAGGGGGAAGTGTCTAATATCCGTGATCCAGGTATCCACGTCTGCTGGAGGGCAGGGCTCCAGCAGAGCCGCTATGACTAGCGGCTCAATCTCAATTTGCGATTCGACGGGAGCCTTACCCTCCCTTTGCCAGACTATTTCTGGCCGAGTGCAGCCAACACTTGGGCGGTGATCGCCTTCACGAGAGCTTCCTGATCGGCACCGGCGCTCGGAGCACTGGTAGTCGGAAGAGGGCTCGAGCTGCCGTAGGTCGGGGTCTGCAGGTAGCCGGGATAGACGGGAGGAGCGTCGAAGGCGCGGGGCTGGGGCAGGTCGAGGCGGAGCTTTCAGGCGGCGGTCGACCGCTGTTC
>JAZKFE010000447.1:24487-28087 GCA_040386595.1 Planctomycetota bacterium
TGACCTTCGGCCAGGTCTCGGTCATCCTGCTGAGCGCGGGGCTGGGGCAGGTCTTCCTTATAGCCATCGCGGAAGGCACTGTTGCCGCACAGATCGCAGCTTTCTTCGTGGAAGCGAGGATCGTCGAAGCCCAATCGCTTCTTCAGATCGAGCAACTCACGGCTCTTGCGTTCGTCCAAATAAGTGATGCCACCCAGCTGGCGTGACAGGATCAGGATGCGGCAATAGGCATCAACGATCTCGGTCTTCCAGTAGGCTTCTTCCAGGTTCGGACCGAAGCTGACCGTACCGTGATTCGTCAGAATCATGGCGTTGGTACCGGGCTTCAGGAACGGCAGAACGGTATCAGCGAACGGTTGTCCGCCCGGGGTCTCATAAGGAGCGAAGGGGATCTCACCGAGAAACACTTCGACTTCGGGCAACACGCACTGGGGAATCGGCTCACGAGCCACACCGAACGCCGTCGCGTGCGGGGGATGGCAGTGTACGACAGCCTTCACTTCGGGACGAGCACGCATGATGGCGAGGTGCAACAACACTTCGCTGGTACGCTTGCGTGTTCCAGCAATCTGATTGCCGTACAAATCGACCGCACAAATGTCTTCGGGCTTCATGAAACCCTTGCAGATCATTGTGGGGCTGCACAGGACTTCGTTCTCACCCACACGGATCGAGATGTTGCCATCGTTCGCAGCGGCGAAACCTTTGTTATAAACCCGCCGGCCGATCTCACAGATCTGTTCCTTGAGGCGGCGATCGTGAATTCCCGAGTTCCAAGTCGTCATGCTGTCGTTACTCCTGCGTTGCGAGCCACAGCGTATTAAGTTTACGACTGTGATCCGTGATGACCGCGCGAACGGGCGCGGACGATGTCTTAAAGTTCAATATTGACGGTATCTAAAATGGCCGCGTTATATCCATCGATTGGTTTCGTATCAGGATAGAACGGAGCCGCAGCTTCCGCCCCTTCGCTGACGGCGATCATGGCTCCGCGAGAAGCTCCCATTTCGTCATAAATTACGAATGCTTCACCGCGGCCAGCTGCGTCACCCTGTAATCCTTGGGCAGTCAACGGCACCCCGACCAACCACGTCGCACCACGCAAACTCGCGTGGCACTGCGACAGGGTGACTCGGCCGATGACTTCCGCAACTCGCATCTGATTTCAACTTTTTCTTAAGGCCGCCCTAATCTTTAGCAGCTGAATCGGATCTCTATACTTAAAGTTTAAAGCCAGTCTGCAGGCACTTCCGGCGCCGGCGATGCTAGCACTTTATTAATGACGTTCTGCAATTCCATGAACCCGCGGTCACGAGGGCTAATGCAGACCACATTCGGTCGCAACTGCGGTTGAACATGGTTCCAGGATGCCAGGTCACTGACTACAGCCGCCCGAATCAGGTGACTGCGATTGGCTCGACACGCCACAACATGCGGCGCCGCGGAGACGACAATCACCCCTGCAACCTCGGCCCGGCTGATCGCACTGACCGCGGCACTAACCGCTTCGATCGCCGTTCCACTTAATTCACGTTGTACGGTACTCTGTTGTTGACAAACCGCGTCGATCGCTCGGGCGGTGTGCTCGGCAACACTGCTTAACAATATCTTCCAGCGAACCGCCGCCACGCTGTTGCCAGCAGGGGAAGTATCGCTGCGTTCTAAAGCAATTCGAAAGTTTCGCAGGTAATCCTGAGCCGCGGGGGTCAGAATGGCCTTCTTCGCAATGACAACTTTGGAACCGGGCTGAGTTTGATCTTTCAGGACGTCGGCAGTCACGATCCGTTCGCGAATCACCACTGTCGGAACCGTTACTACAGCGGGCACACTAGGTGTTACGACCGTAGCGGCAACAGGAACCTTTAGCAATGTATTGCTAGTCGGAGCGGCATTCGTACGGACGCTCGCGGGGCGCTGGACTTGATCCAGAACTTCACGCACCATCCGTTCGATTGTCACCGCATCGAAGTTCATGTATCTACCAAACCAATCACAATCCAACGTGCAGGAGTCGTATCGAACCCGACGAGCTCACGTACCGTCGAGCCGTCCGAAGTCAGGAGAACCTTGTCCCCTTTACCGCCACCGAAGTGATCCAAAGCAAGCTGTGGCTCACCGTCGGGGCCTCCTTCATTGCCGAGTGGTTGCACGACGAGCAACCGCCAACCGTTCAGGCTGGCGTGTTTCATAGTCGCCGTCGCATAACCAATCACGCGTCCGAGCTGCATTAACAAACACACCTTAAAGGGACTGCTAACCGCGTCTGATCCAGTCCCCGCTATGAACTTCTTAGAAGCCCACTCGAGGAGTGTCTTAATTACAGAATGTGCAAGTCGCCGACCAAGGTCGAACGACGTTGACGAGTAAAGGTCAACGGGCTCGTTACGCCTTCACCGGTCGGGGTCGCGATGCTGTAGGACAGATAGCCTTCGCCACCGAGTCCCAAGCCGGCCATACAAGCACCGTTTTGAATGAACAGCGTCGTGTCCATTTCGCGGCCCATGGTCGTGATGTTGCGAATGTTGCGGCTGTGAATCAGGCTGGTGTGGCGATAGTTGTGTTCGCTGTCCTTGGCCAGACGAATGGCTTCGTGGACGTCCTTGACGCGGACGAACGGCACGAACGGCATCATTTGCTCTTCGGAAACAAACGGGTTCGACTTGTCGGTCTCACCAAACAACAACTGAGTTGAAGGAGGAACGTTCACACCGATCAAACCAGCCAACACCGCGGCATCACGGCCGACGAGTTCGCGGTTCAGAATCCAGTGACCATCGTCAGCCTTCTTGAAGGCGATGGCACTCAGCTGATCGATTTCGCGGCTGCTCAGTTTGTAGCCACCATGTCGGCCCATCTGGCTCAACAGGTTGTCGAAAATGCTTTCGACGGCGAAGACCTGCTTCTCAGCGATACACAGGAGATTGTTATCATACGAGGCACCTTTAATGATGCTCTTCGCAGCGTTCTCCAGGCAAGCCGATTCGTCGACAACGACCGGCGGGTTACCGGGGCCTGCGACGACGGCTCGTTTGCGGCTTTCCAAAGCAGCCCGAGCAACCGCGGGGCCACCCGTGACACACAGCAACCGCACGCCCTTGTGATTGAAGATCTCGGCAGCCGTATCGAGCGTCGGTTGTTCGACGATCGTGACGATGTTTTCCAGGCCGGTCGCTTCGAAGATGGCTTTGTTGAAGCGGCGAACACCTTCCGCAGCGATGCGGGCTCCACCCGGGTGAGCGTTCACGACCAGCGTGTTTCCGCCAGCAACCATGCTTACGACGTTACCTGCCAGGGTGGGCAGAGAGTGCGTGACAGGGGTGATCGCACCGATGACGCCGAACGGAGCGTGTTCGATCAGGGTCACGCCGTTGTCACCCGACAAACAGTCGGTCTTGAGGAACTCAACGCCGGGAACCAACCGCACGATCTTGAGCTTCTCGATCTTGTGTTCGAGACGGCCGATCTTCGTCTCTTCCATCTCGAGGAGACCGAGCTCTTCGGCTTGTTCTTCAGTGATACGGCGAACGCAATCAATGGCCTTGATGCGGTCAGCGATCGACGTTTTTTGCAGCACGCGGAACGCTTCGCTCGCAGCATCGA
>JAZKFE010000447.1:28097-34259 GCA_040386595.1 Planctomycetota bacterium
TGCCAGAGGTCGGCACGTATGGCGACTTACCCAGCTGAGCGAGAACTTCCTGAATGACGGTCCGGATTGTCTGTTCTGTCGCTTGCATCCTGATCGGACTCCCTTAACGGCAGCACAGTTTGGCCGCCAGTTACTGATTCTGTTTGTCGTATTTTATGTGTGCGATTGTGATCTGGAATGTGAACCAGATCTATTGGCATTAAGACCACTAAGTTTTGCGGCAGCGAGGACTTGAGTTGCCGTCGCCGCGTTCGGCCGCAGTGTGGTCTCGCTTACCCCTCGTTATTGAACACAATGTTGCCTTCGATCTGCACGGTATCGACGACGCCAATGATGGCGGCGTCGATGGGGAGAGGTTTCGTTTCCGGGGTGAACCGGGCACTGGAACCTTGCACGATCAGAACCACTTGTCCTTCACCTGCGCCGACGGCATCTACCACTACGAACGTCCGGCCAGTCGGCTTGAGCTTTCCGCCATCCTTCTCGTCCACGCGTAGCGGGTCGACGGTCAGCATTTTCTGACCGATCATCGACGCCACTTTTTGTGTCGCCACCACACTCCCGGTAACTCGGGCCAGAAACATCGGCTACCTTCCTTAATGCTTGCCGCCAACCAATTCAGCAGCCTGCCGTGCCACCACGATCTCTTCGTTTGTCTGCAGCACCCAGATCTGCGTGCGACTGTCATCGCTCGAGATCAGAGTCTCACCGCTGATTTTCTGATTCTTCTGCTCGTCGAGCTTAATGCCGGCCCAACCCAGGTTTTCACAAACCTTGGTCCGAATCAGCTGGCTGTTCTCGCCAATGCCCCCGGTGAAGACGATTGCGTCCGCCCCGCCCAGCACTGTCAGATAAGCCCCGATGTACTGGCGAATGGATTGTGCGAAGACGTCCAGAGCGAGCGTGGCCCGAGCATGCCCGGTTGCGGCAGCTTGTTCCAGATCGCGAACGTCAGCACTCAAACCACTCAGCCCCAGCAGACCACTCCGATTCGCCAGATCTTCCAGCAACTCGGCGAGCGACTTGCCGGTCGCTCGCATCAATACGGGCAGTGCGAACGGATCGAAATCGCCGACGCGGTTGTTGTGCGGCAACCCCGACTGCGGGCTCATCCCCAGGCTGTTGGCCTGAGATTCACCATTCCGAATCGCACACAGCGAATTGCTCCCGCCCAGATGGCAGGAGATCACTTTGAGATCCTTACGCCCCAGGATCTCGGCGACGCGTCCACCGATAAATCGATGGCTGGCACCGTGATATCCCCAACGCTTCACGTCGTGCTGCTCGGTCCATTCGTAAGGAATGGCATAGGTCCGAATCGCCGCCGGAATCGTTTCGTGAAAACCGGTTTCCAACGCAGCCACCAGAGGGATCTCTGGGAAGGCCGAGTTCAACTGCCGCATCGCTTTCGCATACGGCGGGTTGTGAGCCGGAGCCACGTCAAACAGCCGCTCCATCGCATCGAGCAGCTCTGGCGTAACCAACCGCACGCCACTCAACTTCCCTGCGAACACCGCCTTAAAGCCACTCGCCGAAACTTCGGAGACCGACTTGAGACAGCCGTACTCAGGGTGTGTCAATTGATCCAGGCAAATCCGCACGGCGGCCGCATGATCAGGAATGTTTAACTTCGCATCCTGTCGATGATCGCCAATTTGCACGAACGCCGCACTTTGCGCTTCACCGATCCGATCAATACCTCCACGTGCCAACTGGGTCTCCGAAGGGAGATCATACAGCCGGTACTTGAAGCTGGTCGAACCGAGATTCGCCACAAGAATTTTCATGCCACACCCGTTGAGATCCATTTCAGACAGGGAATTTCCAATGTCTGCAAACAACAGTCATTGAGCCTGCGAGTCTTAGACAAACTGATCCAACAAGGTTGAATCGGGGCGAGCGATGAAGTGCGAGCTCACCAGTTCGCCAATCTTCGAGGCGGCGGCAGCGCCAGCATCGACAGCAGCGCGGACCGAGCCGACATCACCGCGGACGATGGTCGTAATGTAAGCACCACCAATGGAGACCTGCTTGACCAGGGTCACGTTGGCGGCTTTCAACATGGCGTCAGTCGCTTCGATCTGGGCGACCAAACCACGTGTTTCAATCATGCCAATGGCTTCACCGTTCATAACGTTCGTTTTCCTATTGAGAACCGGACTCGGCTCGCTAACCACGAGCGGCTCGGTCATAGCGGGGGATACAGGCGACTGCGACTCTTTTTTACGCGGCGCGGCACGAGACTTTGCCATTTCATTCTTCCCTAAGCAAAACACTCGCAAATGGCGACTCAAAACAGCACTCTGCCGCACACAACACTAGGCGGGAGACGACGAACCGGACTTGGCCTTCGGCAGAACAGCAGCCAGCTCTTCATGCGGGCGGGGAATCACCTGCACGCTGACAACTTCACCGATCTTGCTGGCGGCGCTCGCGCCGGCATCAATTGCAGCTTTCACAGCGGCAACGTCGCCACTGACGAACGCCGTAACGATACCGCTACCGACCTTTTCCCAGCCGATCATCTGCACGTTGGCGGATTTCAGCATCGCGTCAACGCCTTCGATCAAACAAACGAGACCCTTGGTCTCAAGCATTCCCAGAGCTTCATTCGTTTTAGCCATGTTGGACGTTCTCCAGAATTCTTTGCAAAACTAATTGGGGGGTTAAACACGTATCTGATCAGTCACTCGCCCCTTGCGAGCAACTGCCAACAAATCTCTTGTATCCCGAGCGAGGCAGGGGACTGAACCCCATACTCACCACCACGACGAATTGAAATCTAGTGCTTGCAACCGCAGGCTTCGGGCTTGATCAATTCCACCTTTGTGGCCTGATCCAGATTGCAGGCGTTGCCTTCATCGGTATCCAAATGCACTTCCAGCCGGACATCCTTGTTGTAACGCACAAGGAGATCTTCGAAAGTCGTGGTGCAGCCGTTTGCGTGAATTCGTAGGTGCATCCGGTCGCCGTCATGAACACCGAAGTACTCCAGATCAGCCGGGCCCATGTGCACATGACGTTCGGCACGAATGACGCCGTTGGTCAGCTCGACAACACCTTCCGGGCCGACGAGGACGCAACCCGGAGTATCGTCAATCTTGCCACTGCAGCGCACCGGCAAATCAATGCCCAGCGAGATGCCGTCCGTGAAGGCCAGCTCAACCTGCGTCGCACCGCGGCAGGGCCCCAGAACGCGGACGTCGGGCAGAATGCGGCGACGGGGACCAACAACGGCCACAGTCTGCTTGGCAGCAAAGTAGCCCGGTTGATAGAGATCCTTGATCGGCTCGAGCTTCGCCCCTTTGCCGAACAGCACTTCGAGGTGCTCTTCAGAAAGGTGAGCATGCCGGGCCGAAATATTGACGACCAGCGGATTCGGCTGCTGCTTGGGTGCCGCGGGACCTTTTACCAAGTGCTTCAAGAGCACGTCCCGGACGATTTGTTCGACATCAGCCGGACTGATCTTAGCCACTGACGACATGCCTGTTCCCGTCATCTCAAATAGATGTAGTAGTTATTAGATTCCACCAGTCACGGGAACGAAGCCCGCTGATCGGCGAAATTCTCTGATCTAGGAAGCCACCAGAACTTTGACACCCGCGTCCTCAAGGATGCGTTGCCACTCGTCGGTAATGCCTTTGTCGACCACCAGTTGATGCACTTTCTGCAGGGGACAGAGGTGAGCCAGGGCCGAGTGCCCCAACTTACTGCTATCTGTCACCACCACGACTTCTTCCGCAGCCAACATCATCTGCCGCTCGGTTTCCACCAGCAGCGTGTTGGTGTTAAACAAGCCTTGTTCGGTAATCCCCCCGACGCTCATAAACAAGCGTCGAACATGAATCTGCGACAAGGCCGAGACGGCTAACGGACCTAAGGCCACCCCTGTCTTCGGAAAGAGGTAGCCCCCAATTTGTATCAATTCAATTTCTGGCTGATTGGCCAGCAAGTTCACAATCGGGAGGGAGTTCGTCACGACATGCAGGGCTCGACCGATCAACTGTCGAGCCACCTCCAAGGTCGTCGTCCCGCCATCCAACATCACCGCTTCGCCCGACTGAACCAGTCCCGCAGCCACACGAGCCACAGCCTGTTTCTCTGCAGTTGCTTGCGACCTGCGTTCGTCGAAGCCTTGAAGCGATTCGCCGGTAAAAGAGGCTCCGCCACGTGTGCGGCGGATCTGTCCAATTCGGTCAAGATACTCCAAGTCACGACGAATCGTCGACTCACTGGCACCAACCAGCTCGACAAGCGACTGCAGCGACACAAACCCCTGTGTTTCAATGGTTTGAAGTATATTGTGGCGGCGTTGGTCCAGTATCATGCCCCGTCAACCCTACTGTGAATCCCCTATTTTCACTTAAGTCTACTCTCGAAACTTGCCACTTTCAATCAAAAGCCGCCAGATAAATCTTTCATTGCGACGATTTTTCACAAGAAGCTCGTTCAAACGGGTCTCAAACCTCACACGACTTCATAGCGTCCGTCGGGATAGCGACGCAATCCGGGAGCCGCATTGCTGGGAGGAACTGACCGCAAGGCGACCCGAACCGTCTGTTGCTCCCAGACGCCTTCCACAAACAACCCCGAGGCGGATTGCGGCGCGGCGGTATCCAAAGAACTCGGCAGGGCGAGCCATTCGCAGCTGCCGACTTTTGAGAACAATGACAAGATCCCCGGAATGTCCGCCGTGAAGCTCACGTAATCGGAACATCCATCAAGGCTTCCGCCGACAATCTCGGTCCGGCCGAGGAACAGATCAATTTCCCATAAAGGATCATTGAAGTTCAGATCGTATCCGACGCGCGCTTCGCCGCGTACCGGTTCGATATGATCGCACAGACGATCCAGCAACTTGGCCATCCATGCCGGCTGACGCAATGCCGGAGCAGGGCGGTCCGCAGCTTGGAGCAATTTGATGAAATGGTGCGGTCGCAGATGGGGTTGAGCCAAGGAGTAATGCCTCATAGGTGAGCAGCTAACCAGTTGAAATCGGTGCCGATGAGACTTTTTATCTTAGGGTGCGATGCAGCGATCTAACGCGAGGGGCAACGTCGTGTCGGATTGTGAATTGCTGCGGAAGTTATATCGTGCAATTCGTGCTCGCATTTGAGGCGTTTGCAGTAACTCTGCGAATCCAAGGGGCAATGGGTGAAAATGCGCTAGTTTGGCACCGTTCTTGGCGCGGATGACAGGCGACAAAAATTGACTTAAGCCGCGGCACTCTCAACGAAATCCCCCCAATTTGCTGCAGCCCGACAATCTCGGTCTCCATTTCGAATTCTCTATGTGATCTGCAGCATTCGATTCAAGAATTCGCTGCGGTACGCGAAACCTGATAACCTGGAATAGGTATTCCCTGTGTGCGGATCATGGCGAATTGTCGTTTGCCGCAGCTGCAAACCCACGAGGCATGATGATTCGATCGCCCAAGCCCCAGTTCTGGAAACAATGCACCGTGACGCATGGCCGCCTCTGCGGGCTGCCGCGGCGAGGTGGGTTGCTGGTGTGGATCATTCCCGCTCTGGCGGCGATCGCGGTCGCCACACTGTGGTGGGCCAGCCCCAAGCGGGATCAACTACTGCCGCGCGTTGAGATCACTCAAAAGGATCGCCAGCCGACCGCACCGCCAGCACCCCCGACGACAGCTGCGAATGCCAGCAGCGCACAACCCAACGACAGTCCGCCAGCCGTGCCCGCAACTGCAGGCACAAGCCCTGACAACACGCCTCGCGACAACACGCTCGCCGAGAAGCAGCAGGCGGTCATCGGAGAATGGACCGGGTTCTACCAGGGCCAGCGCCGACTGACTGTCCGCGAGGGGGGCAAGGCAACGATGGTCGTGGAACCCGAAGGTTTTGGCGCGATGTTACTCGCAGCAAAACTGACGTTTGAAGTTCAATGGACGATCAAAGGTGACCAGATCGAGTTCGAAACGGTCGGGGGCGATCCGCTCGATAAAGTTCAGGTCGTGGTGAAAATGTACGGCAAGCGACGCGCGCACAAAATTCTGGATCTCCAGAGCGAAAAAATCGTGCTACTGGATGAAGATGGCGTCACCGAATACATCTGGAACCGAGTCCCCGCAGCAGCATCCGAAACAGAACCGCCCGTGGCCCTCGACTGATCGCAATTCCCCAAAAACACCCAACAGCCAAG
>JAZKFE010000448.1:0-10640 GCA_040386595.1 Planctomycetota bacterium
TTCGGCAGGAGCCTCACCCTCCCAGAATCCGTCACGCCGTCACACCTCTGGCTACCGACGTCGAGCCCTCCGGGCTGTAGGATCACCAAAACCTAGCGATAGAGGCCCCCAACCCCGAGAGTCAAGTCACGCAACAATCTCCCCCTAACCGGCAATCACCCCGTCACCGTTAGCCGCTGTCGGATCCGTTTAATGGTCGCGTGGGGAACCGAGCTTCCTCTCGGGAAGCTTTCCCGGGACGGCCGATACTGTGTGCGTATGGAGACACCAGCCCCCACATCCGAGCCTTCCCCCGTCCCTGCTGCGCCCGCAGCCTGGTCTCGCCGCACGCGGTGGATCGTCAGCCTGCTACTGTTGTGGCACGTGTCGGCGATAGTCGTCGGGCCGGCAGCGGTCGCCCCGGCATCGGGAATGGTCACCAGCGTCTGGGACTGGTATCGCCCCTACTTGGATGCTCTCTATCTAAATCATGGGTACCACTTCTTTGCCCCCGAACCCGGGCCCAGCCATTTGATTCGATATGAGCTGACCTTCACCGACGGCTCACAGAAGGCGGGCTTTTTCCCGCACAAGACCGAACACCAGCCGCGCCTGCTGTACCACCGGCATTTCATGCTCAGCGAACATTTCAGCCAGTTCGCCGAGCCAGGAACACCCCCTGAGTTGCTGCAAGCCTTCAGCCGTTCCTATGCAGCCCATTTGCTGGCAGAACATCATGCTCAACAGGTGAAATTGATCCTCGTGCGGCACTTGCTACCGCAGCCCGAGCAAGTTCTCGCCGGGATGACGTTGACCGATAAAAGCCTGTACCTCGAACGGCCCCTGGGAACTTTTCAATCCGATGGAACCGCTGAGTTCCCCGCGACGAACAGCCCACCCAATGGTTCTACGGCAGAGGCCCAAACCGCGGAACGTCTGCCCGAGCGACCCGCCCGTCGACAATAAGAGGACTTGTGTCAGATTGAATTGGAAGATTGAAAACGTCGACTGACGATCAATGCGCCTCAGGGATGACGGTTATGCAGTTGCTGCGAGACTACTTCCGCGATTTGTTCCAGACGACCACCGCGAGCTGGAATCGTTTCTGGTTCACTCCGGCCGATGCGGCCACGATTGGGCTATTGCGGATTCTCGTCGGGGGAATGATTCTCTATACGCACGCCGTCTGGACCCTCGGACTGAATGCGTTCTTTGGACCGCAGGCTTGGCTGAACCGCGAAGTCGTTGGATTAATGCAGAGTGACGGCTATCAATGGAGTCACCTGTGGCTCTGCGAATCTCCTGCCTTGTTGTGGCCAGCACACGGGTTGGCGCTGGTCGTGTGCTTGTTTTTCATGTTGGGCCTATGGACTCGAACGACCTCCATCCTGACCTGGCTGATCACGCTGAGTTACGCCCATCGGGCTCCCGAGGCGATGTATGGTCTCGATCAAATCAACGGATTTCTGGCACTGTATCTGGCAATTGCCCCCAGCGGAAATGCGTATTCGCTGGATCGCTGGCGAGCCACCAGAAACCAACCGCGCCCTGTTTCGCCTGCTCCGGCTAGCATCACGGCCAACATTGCGACGCGGTTAATCCAAGTTCACATGTGTGTCCTGTATCTCTTTGCGGGGCTCTCAAAATTACAGGGTGAAACCTGGTGGGATGGCACCGCCATCTGGGGCGCCTTCGCCAATCTCGAGTACCAGTCGCTCGATATGCTGTGGTTGGTGCATCACCCGTGGCTCGTCAATTTGATGACCCACGTGACGGTCGTCTGGGAGATCACCTATATCGCCCTGATCTGGAATCGTTTGAGTCGCCCGATCGTGCTCGCACTCGCAATTCCCGTGCATTTGGGGATCTGCTGCTGCCTGGGCATGATGACGTTCGGTTCCATCATGCTGATCGCCAACCTGGCGTTTGTGTCTCCTGCTCTGGTCCGGGCAATTCTGGATCGCCGTGAAACACGCGACGCAGGGCACACCTTGCGCGGCCCGAAGTGGCTCAAACATGCTCCTGTTGAGCCTTCATCAAAAGCGACGAAGTCGATGGGACGTTCGGGTTCTTAAACTTGAGCCACCCCAAATCGCCGCCCCACCGCAGGTTAAAACGTGATCGCGGCGAGTTAGCGAGGACTTCAATGGTCCCGCAATCGGCCTCAAGCTCTTGCCTGGATACGGCTTGAGCCTAGATCCTCATAGGTCCTTAACCGCCCGAGACTTGAAGAACGGCTCCCGACCCATAAGATATGGCGTAGCCGCGCTATGCGGATTCTGCGTAACAGCTTAACGCACGCCCCCGGGAACCCACCATGCCACGCCGTCTAGGCTCTGCCCTTTCTCTTCGTTGGAAGAATGTTTTCGTCTCTACGAGTGCCGTTTGTGGTCTGTTCGGACTGGCTTTCTACGGAATCGATTCGACATCCGCCGCAGATAAAACCACCACTGCCATTAAAACACCGTCGGGCCTGCCGGACGTTCTGCATCCCGAAGACAATCCGCATCTGGCCGAGAAGGTCGCGCTGGGAGCCCAACTTTATTTCGACCCGCGTCTCTCGGCCGATAGCACCGTTTCTTGCGCCTCGTGCCATGACCCGGAAAAAGGCTGGAGCAATGGCGAAGCGGTCGCAACCGGCGTGGGTGGTTTGAAAGGTGGCCGCAGTTCGCCGACCATCATTAACACAGCCTTCCAGACGTTGCAGTTCTGGGACGGTCGTGCCGGAACGCTGGAAGAACAAGCCTTGGGGCCCATTCAGAACCCCATTGAAATGAACATGACGCTGCCCGAAGTCGTCAAGAAATTGAACACCATTCCCGGGTATAAGTCTCAATTCAAAGCCATTTTTGGTACCGACGTGACCTCCGAAGGGATCGCCAAGGCGATTGCCGCTTTCGAACGCACCGTCCTGTCAGGCGATGCTCCGTACGACCGCTTCACCGCGGGCGACGCCAAAGCCTTGTCCCCCGCCGCACAACGCGGACGGGCGTTGTTCTTCGGAGCCGCTCGTTGCAGTTCGTGTCATAGCGGACCGAACTTCACCGATAACACCTTCCACAATATTGGCGTGGGCATGGACAAAGAGAACCACGACGTGGGACGCTTTGCCCTAAGCAAGCTCGAAGGTGATACCGGTAGTTTCAAGACTCCGACGCTGCGAGAAATCGCCAAAACGGGCCCCTACATGCATGACGGGCATTTGAAGACCCTCGAAGAAGTCGTGGAGTACTACAACAAGGGAGGCACTCAAAACGCCTACCTCGACGAAGAGATTTTTGAATTGAAGCTGACCAAGGCACAAATCGCCGACTTGGTGACATTCCTGAAGGAAGGCTTGAGCAGCAGGTCGTATCCGCTGATCAAGGCACCAAAGTTGCCAGAGTGAATCCGGATAGCATGAGGGGCGCTGGTTCGCCAGCGTCCTGATTCTGTGATAAAACCCACTTGCTGAAGTTCGTTCAAGTATCACACCTCAGAAAGCGAGACTTTCGATGATTCGTAACAACTCGTGGCTGCTGGCCGCCAGCGTGTCACTAGCGAGCGTGGTGGCTCAGGCCGCCGAGCCGAAGACCACTGTCGTCGCCACCGGAATTGACAATCCTTCAGGATTGGCCGTCCAACAGAGCACTGGCGACATCTTCGTCGCCGCTCGCTCTGGCGTGCATCGTCTGGTGCTGGGCGAGAAGCCCGCGTTGCACACCGAAATCGGCAGCTTTGGGACCGATATCTACGGTAAGGGCCCCAAGTACAATATCGGGCCCCTAGGTGTTGGCCTCCTCGATGACAGCCATCTGGTCGTCGCCGACGGCAGTAATCCTGACGAGAAGGAAGTCGTGCTGGTCGTGAAGGTCGGTAAAGAATCGCCCAAGACGCCGCACACCGCCAAGGACGCGGCTTACGTGCTCGGGCCGATCAAGGCCGGCAAGGATTCGGCCAAGGGTGAAGGCAACTATTATGGCGTCGCCATCAACAAGCACGCCATTTTCATCACCTGCAACGGCGATGACACCAAGGGTTGGGTCGCGAAGTCGGACCTGAAAGACGGTAAGCCCGGCGAATTGACCCCCTATATCGCCACCAAGGTTGCCACCAACGTTGACGCCCCCGTCGGCATCACATTCTCGAAGGACGGCAAGGAACTCGTCATCAGCCAGATGGGCGAGATGAACTTCCCGAACGACAGCCTGCTGACGACCTACAACCCGGCTGACGGCAAGCTGATCAAGGCCCTCAAGACTGGCCTGCACGACATCGCTGGCCTGGCCTACAGCCCCAAGACCGGCAAGCTGTACGTGGTCGATTTCGCCTGGATTAAGACCAGCGAAGGTGGCTTGTTCGAATTGACCGTGGACGGTGACAAGGTCACCGCGACAAAGGTCCTGACTCTCGACAAACCAACGTCCCTTGCCTTCGGCAAGGACGGACACCTGTACGTGACCGAATTCGGTACCAGCAGCGACGACAAGCCCGCAGGCAAGATCATCCGCGTTGACGCCGATCTGTAATTAGTCAGTTGGCCTGAAAGTTTTGATGAATTCCACATCAAGTTCACCATCGACGTCAATCACCCCACATGGAGTGCTGGAAACAGCGCTCTATGTGGATGATTTGGCGATCGCTGAAGAGTTTTATACATCCCTGCTGGGGCTGCAAAAACACTCGTCACACCCGGACCGGCACCTGTTCTACTATTGTGGTTCGGGAATGCTGTTGTTGTTTCATGCGGGAACAACCACCAGCCCCGGATTGGTGATTGGGGGCGGTGAGGTTCCCACCCACGGAGCCGTCGGCCCCGGACATGTGGCCTTTCGCATCTGGGCTTCAGAGATTGAACTGTGGCGCTCGCGTCTCGCGGCTGCCGGGGTTCCTCTAGAATCGGAAATTGTCTGGCCCCAAGGGGGGCACTCGCTTTACTTTCGGGACCCTGCGGGAAATAGTTTAGAGTTCGCGACTCCCCAGCTGTGGGGTTTTCCTGATGGCTCGGCGTGAGAAACTTGACGCGGTCGTAAACTAGAGAACAGATCTCGCACGACGACGCGTAGAAAAAATCTGATGCGGTCAGGTCCGTCGACCTGAGCCGCTAGCAATGCAGGGACTTGGTCCCTGCTCTTACAGTAAAAGAGGAAATTGTTACATGACCGTACGTGTTGGACAGCCGGCTCCCGAAATCACCGTTCAAGCTTATGACCGCCGCAAAGATGGCACCGACGATCAATTCCCGAATGTCAACTTGGGTGATTATCGTGGCAAGTGGGTCTGCCTCTATTTCTATCCATTGGACTTCACCTTCGTTTGCCCGACCGAAATCGTGTCGTTCAACGACAATCTGGGCGAATTTGAAGACCGCGATTGCGTGCTGCTGACCGCCAGCACCGACAGTGCCTACTCTCACAAGGGCTGGTGTGACTCACACGCCGACCTCAAGAAGATGAAGCACCTGATGTTGGCCGATACGACCCGTAAGCTGACCGAAGGCTTCGGCATCCTGAAGGAAGACCTGGGAATCGCTTACCGCGGTACGTTCCTGATCGATCCGGAAGGCATCGTTCGTTACACCAATGTGAACGACCTGAGCGTCGGCCGCAGCGTGCCGGAAGTTCTGCGAGTGCTCGACGCTCTGCAGACCGACAAGCTCTGCCCGTGCAACTGGAAGAAGGGCGAACAGACCCTGAACTAGTCTGTGTCACAGCGAAGAATTCGGATTGCGTGCCACTGCTTTGCGACCGTACTCGGTCGTTAAGCAGTGCCCGGACGGCTTGAATGCACTGCTTAACAACTGAGTACAGTTGCAAAGCAGTGGCACGACAAGACCTTGGGGAGTGGATCCCAAATCTAAGCTGTGACAATGCACTAGTCTGTGCCTGACTTTGCGACGCGATTTACCACATGCAGCCCGGCGGCTTTTCAATTCCGCCGGGCTGCTTTTACAACTCAGGATCTATTATGTTTCCTCTAGCTCCGCTGGCTGAATCAGCCGCCGACGACAAGGTCGCTCAAACGTTGGGCCGCCTGCGTGAGATGTTCGGCGAACAACCCCTTCCCGAACCGTTCTTCGTTTATGCCCAAGTGCCTGCGTTTCTGCAGGATTTCTATATGAACTTTAAAAAGTTCGTTTGGACTGATGGGCACATCACGGCCAAGACCAAAGCCACCATCGCATTGGCCGTCTGTGCGGTGAAGAAGTGTCAGCCGTGGAGCAAGATCATCAGTGCCCATGGGCAAGAATTGGGCTTGCGCGAACAATACCTGATCGACACGGTCGCCGTCGCAGCAACTTGCGAAATGTACAACGTCTTCTTCAAATTCCGCGACATCAGCGGCAGCGATATTTACAACGGGATGAGCGTCGGGCTGCGAGCCCACACGTTCGCCAACACGTCGCTGGATGATCTGACCGTGGAGCTGATCAACATCGCCATCAGCGATATCAACGGCTGCAAGCCGTGCACCTCAGGCCACGTGGAAAAAGCCCGGCAACTCGGGGCCACGCACGACGCGTTACAAGAAACCATCCAATGTGCGGCAACCATGCTAGCCGGGATCTCGTTTTTGAATGCGGTACAGTAAACACTTGTCGCAGCCATCAACCATAGTCGTTGTTCGCTCCGCGAACATAACGTGAGTGCAATACTGGGCTTAAGTGAGCCTTAGATTACCACACGGATCACAGCTCGCGACTGCGAGCGCGTGATGTTCGCAGTGCGAACAACGACGATGGCTGTCAGCACACTTGGGCCAGCCCCCGAGATCGGGTAAAATGCCGGCACGACCGTCGGATCAGTCTGCTGCTTGCGGTGGCGAGGTCTTCGCCCCCGGCTGATCTGTCTTGCATGACCGGTCGTAAAGGATGAATTTGGTCATGGCTGAAGCGATTGCTCGCCCGTTTACGCATCTCCACTGTCATACTCAATATAGCCTGCTCGACGGTGCCAACCGCATCCCGGAATTGGTCAAAAAGACTAAAGAACTGGGCATGAATTCGTTGGCCATTACGGACCACGGAAATCTCTACGGTGCGCTGGAATTTTATTCCAAGTGCAAGGATAGCGGGATCAATCCGATCCTGGGCTATGAGGCTTACATCGCCCCCGGCAGCCGGTTTGATAAAGGCGGCGCCTCGCGCCAGAAGGACGCCAGTTTCCACCTGACGCTCCTGGCGAAGAATCGCGTCGGCTTTCAAAACTTGATCAAGCTGGCGTCACAAGCCTACCTGGAAGGGTTCTACTACAAGCCCCGTATCGACAAAGAAATCCTCGAACAATATCACGAGGGCATCGTCTGTCTGTCGGGATGCTGCTCGGCCGAATTGTCGTCAATGATTCTCGAAGACCGCATGGACGATGCACGGCGGGTCATTGGGTGGTACAGCAAGCTCTTCGGCGAAGATTATTATCTGGAGATTCAGAACTGCGGTCTGGAAATTCAGCGTCTCTGTGCCGAGGGAACGATTGACCTGTCGCGGGAACTCGGCGTGCCGTTGGTCGCGACGAGCGATACGCATTATCTCACCCAGGATGATGCCGCTGCTCACGACGTGCTGCTGTGCGTCAACACGCATACCAGTCGCGCCGACACCAAGCGCATGCGGATGGATACCGATCAATTCTTCCTGCGCTCTCCCGAGCAGATGTACGACGCCTTTCCCGGCCACGCCGAGGCCGTCGCCCGCAGCCAGGAAATCGCCAACAAGATCGACATTCAGCTCGATTTGAAAACGCGGCACTTCCCGGTCTTTGCGCCTCCCCCTGGCCGGACCGATATTCAATATCTATCGGAACTGTGCGATGAAGGTTTGATCTGGCGCTATGGCGTAGATGGAATCACCGAGGCCCACCGCGAGCGGCTGAAGTTTGAGCTCAACGTGATCGGGAAGATGGGGTTTTCCAGCTATTTCCTCATCGTCTGGGACTTCGCCCGCTTTGCCCGCGAGAATGGAATCCCCTGTCTGGCTCGTGGTTCGGCGTGCGGTGCCATCGTCGCCTATTGTCTCGGTCTGAGCAATGTCTGCCCGCTGGAGTACGATCTGCTGTTTGAACGCTTCCTGGACCCCAATCGTGCCGAGGCGCCGGATATCGATATCGATTTCTGTCGTGACCGCCGCGAAATGGTCATCAATTATGTGAAGCAAAAATATGGCAGTGAAAACGTCGCGCAGATCGGGACCTTCGGCACGTTGAAGGCCCGCGCGGTCATCCGTGACGTGGCCCGTGCACTGCAGATTCCGCTCGATCGCGTTGACGAAATTGCCAAGGCCGTTCCCGAAACCTTGAACATCAAGTTGAAGGATGCCATCGAGGAAAGTGCCGATCTGCAGGAAGCGTACAACAACGATCCGCAGATCAAGGAAGTACTCGACATCGGCATGAAGCTGGAGGGCCTGGCCCGCAGCTGTGGTACTCACGCCGCAGGTGTGGTGATCGGTGACAAGCCTCTCGTCGAGTACGTTCCGCTGCAGCGGATTACGGGGAAAGAAGAAATCATCACGCAGTGGACCGAGGTCGAAAAGGCCGGTCTGCTGAAGATGGACTTCTTGGGTTTGCGTAACCTGACAATCCTCGATAAGGCGGTGCTGAATGTGAAGAAGCACCGCGGTCGTGATATCGATCCCGCCAAATTCCCCATCGACGACAAAGCCACCTTCGCTCTGCTGCAACGCGGTGAAACCAAGGGCATCTTCCAGTTGGAAAGCGGCGGTATGCGTGACCTGCTGCAAAAGATGCGGCCGGACAGCTTTTTGGACATCATCGCGACCTCGGCTCTGTATCGTCCCGGACCGCTCGAAGGCGGTATGGTGATGACGTACGTCAACGTCAAAAACAAGAAGGAACCGCATCCCAAGGTGCACCCCATCATCGATGAAGTCTTGAACGAGACTTACGGTGTGATGGTGTACCAAGAACAGGTGATGCGGATTCTCAATCGCCTGGGGGGAATCGAACTCTCGTCTTCTTATGCCTGTATTAAGGCCATCAGTAAGAAGAAGATCGAGATCATGACCAAGTTCAAGGAGCAGTTCATCGCGGGCTCGCAGACCCAAGGGTTGCCGCAAGAACAAGCGACTGATCTGTGGAACATGATCGAGAAGTTCGCCGGGTACGGCTTTAATAAGTCACACTCGACGGCGTATGGCGCGATCGCCTATCAAACGGCGTTTTTGAAAGCACACTTCCCCGCTGAGTTCATGGCCGCCCTGCTCTCGTGCGAGATGGAAGATACCGAGCGTATCAACGAACACGTGGACGATGCACGGCGCATGAAGTTGACGCTATTGCCCCCCGACGTGAATCGGTCGGACGTGGAATTCAGCGTGCTAAGCGATAAGGAAATTACGTTCGGCCTGTCCGCGATCAAGGGCCTAGGCGGCCCGGTCGTGAAAGCGTTGGTCGCCGAGCGGGCCGCACGTGGGCCGTTTAAAAACGTGTTCGATCTGGCCGAACGACTCGACCCCAAAGTGTTGGGGAAGGGATCGTTGGAAATCATGATCAAGGCCGGTGCGCTCGACTCGTTTAAAGCCACGCGGTCCCAGCATCTGGCGGTGGTTGAGCGAGCAATTCAAGGCGCCGCATCGCGACATCGCGATCGACTGAGCGGTCAGAAAAGTCTGTTCAGCGATGACGATCCCAAACCCGCCAAGGCGGGCGAAGTCGCGGCACCGATGACTCTGCCGGAGGTCCCCGAGTTCACTCACAGCCAGGTCCTGGCGTTTGAGAAGGAAGTCATCGGCTTCTATCTGACGTCGCACCCGCTGACCGAGCATTCCACAAAGTTGACCGCCTATGCCTCACATCAGATTAAGGATGTGGGCTCGATGGAGGATAAGACGGAAGTCATGGTCGGCGGCATGATCGGGTCGATTAAAAAGGCCGCGACCAAGAAGCCCAGTAAGAATGGGCATTCGAAGTACGCGAACTTCGATCTGGAAGACGTCACAGGCATCATTCGCTGCATCATCTGGCCCGAGGACTTCAATCGTCAGGGCGATCTGGTGAAGCAGGAAGAGATCGTGTTTGTACGCGGCCGTGTGGACCGCCGCAGCCGTGAACCAAACTTGATCGTGCAAGAAATCATCACCCTGGAAGCGGCGGACAAGAAGTTCACCGAGAAGGTGATTTTGCGGTTCCAGAAGGGAATTCATACCGAAGGCGACTTCGTTCAGGCTCGCGGCATCCTGATGAACTATCCCGGAAAATGTGATGTGCTGGTCATCGTCGAGTCCTTCGACGACGCCAACCCCGAGAAGAAATTCAAGTTCCCTCTGTCGAGCGATCTGCGAGTGACCGCCGACGCAAAAATGGAGCAGGAACTGCAAGAACTGCTGGGTAAGCAGAATGTCCGCTACCACGGCGAACCCAAGAAAAAGTCGCGGCAGGCGGCCTATTCTTCTGAGTGAAATAAAGTTCGTCAGCCAGCGAATGACGTAGAGCGCCCGGCCTTCTCTGTGAGGGCGCGGGCGGCATACAATCCCGCTATCCCGAGCGGAACTCGCTCTCCCTTCACTGATGTCACCCCAAGGAATCCGGTATGTCGGCTTTTTACTTCCTGCTGATCGGTCTGCTGGCAGGCTGGATCGCGGGACTCATTCTGAAGGGTCGCGGGTTCGGAGTTCTGGGTGACCTGATTATTGGTTGCATCGGATCGCTGTTTGGAGGCTTTCTGTT
>JAZKFE010000448.1:10650-23002 GCA_040386595.1 Planctomycetota bacterium
CCCCATTCGTAGCCTCGCGGGAAGTCTGATCTGCGCTATCATTGGAGCAATCGCGTTCATCTATCTGGTGCGATTCTTGAGAAAAAATCCGCTGTAACGCCTGGCAGGTGTCTCGTCCGCAATCTGCCGCTGAATTCTCGGCGGCGCATCGACTTATTTCATTGCGTCACGTTGGTTCAAGAGCGGACAATACCCGCCTGGAAATCGTTGCGAAGGGGGTCACTCCCCGTGAATCGGGCCATCTTCTGATTGGAAAGTTCACTGTGCCGGAAGTTTCGATCATTGTTCCGACTTTTCGCGAGGCGGAAAATCTGGGTGTGTTAATCCCGCGGATCAGCAGTGCGTTGACCAGTTCCAATATCTCGGCGGAGATCATTGTTGTCGATGACAACAGCCCCGACGGCACCCCCGAAGTCTGCCGAGTTCTGGCAGAGACTTATCCCCTGAAGCTGATCGTACGCACCACCGAGCGTGGTTTGTCGAGTGCCGTGCTGGCCGGTATGCAGCACGCCCGAGGCGAACTGTTGCTGGTAATGGATGCCGATCTGTCTCATCCCCCCGAAAAAATCCCCGAGATCGTCGCGGCACTGCGTGAGCCCAAAACCGATTTCGTTATCGGCAGTCGTTACGTCACGGGTGGTTCCACTGCCGAGGACTGGGGCCTGTTTCGCTGGTTCAATTCCAAGGGGGCCACGTTGCTTGCCTGGCCGTTGACCTCGACAAAAGATCCCATGGCCGGGTTCTTTGCTTTGCGACGCCAGGACTATTTAAAAGCCGTCGATCGACTCGATCCCATCGGCTACAAAATCGGCTTGGAACTGCTGGTCAAGTGCGGCTGCCGGCGCGTCGCCGAAGTCCCCATTACGTTTCAAGATCGCCTCCACGGTGAGAGCAAGCTGACTCTAAAAGAGCAGCTCAATTATCTGCGGCATCTACGGCGGTTGTACAATTATCGTTTTGGAATCTGGGCCTACCTGGCACAGTTCATTCTCGTGGGTGCGTCAGGGATGATCATTGATCTCTCCGCATTCGCGGCGTTGTTGCAAGTGTGCCATCTGTGGGTCGCCCGTGGTCTGGCGATCTGGTTGGCCATGACGTGGAACTTCTGGCTGAACCGCACGGTGACGTTCTCGTTCGCCAAGACCGAGCCCTGGTGGCGACAGTACGTCGCTTTTTGTGGCAGTTGCTCGATTGGAGCCATGGTGAACTGGGGCGCCAGCTTGTGGCTGACGCAATCGTTCCCCTTCTTCGCAGCCCATAAACTAACCGCCGCCGCAGTAGGTGTGGTCGCGGGGACCGTATTCAATTTCATCCTGTGCCGAGTCGTCGTGTTCCAGAAACGAACCTAGCAGCCGCAATCACCAAGAACTCAGGTGAGCCGGGTGACATAAGTTGCCGGATTCCAAGATTGGCATGGCAGGACCTTATGACAACGACTCCCGCCATTCAGATCGAAAATCTGGTTGTTCGCTACGGACATTTCACCGCGGTTGATGGGCTAAGCCTGGCCGTCCAACCGGGGGAGCTGTTTGGTTTTCTTGGACCGAATGGTGCCGGTAAATCGACAACCATCAAGGTGCTGATCGGCGTTTGTCACCCGTCGCAGGGATCTGTGCATGTGGCGGGGTTTCCGATCCCGTCTCAATTGAGCCGCGTGAAGCCGTTGTTTGGTTACGTCCCAGATTCCGAAAATCACATCGAAGAGTTCACCGGACGAGAGAACCTCAACCTGTTTGCTCAGCTGTACGGGGTTGAGCGATCCGCGGTCAACGCGGCCCTGAAACGGCTGGAGTTAGAAGAGGCTGCGGATCTGCAGGTGCGAAATTACTCCAAAGGGATGCGTCGCAAGCTGCTGATCGCACGAGAAATCCTGCACCGCCCGCGGATTTTGTACCTGGATGAACCCACGGCCAATCTGGATGCGCACTCGACCGTAGTGGTCCGACGGCTGCTGCGGGATTTGGCAGCCGACGGCGTGACCGTGTTCCTCACAACGCACGACATGGAAGAGGTCGAAGAGATCTGCGACCGCGTGGCCATTATCGCACGTGGAAAACTGGTCGACTGTGATACGCCCTCGAACTTTGTTTTGCGACATGCTGAACGCAAAGTTGAGGTGCAGTTTGAACGAGATGCCGAACTGCATCGAGAAATCCTCGATCTAGAAATTCCCGCGGAACGGGAACGGCTGGCTGAAGTCATTCGTACGGAGCGTTGTTCTCGTCTACACACACAAGAGTTTCATTTCGAAGAGGTCTTCGTCAAATTGACCGGGCAGGTGTATGCATGATGTTCCGCCTGCCGATGTTGCGTGCGTTATGGTCGAAAGAATGGCTCCGGTTGCGGAAGCAGCCGACAGCCCTGCTGTTGCTGGGTTTGCTGACGGCAGTCTCGGTGCTCATTGCCACCGGTGGTCCCCAATTAATGCGTGCGGGAGACATTTCTAAACTTCCCACGTGCTGGGTCGTGTATGACTCAGAGAATGAGTGGATCACTTACCTCAAGCAGCATGTGCCCGAGCATCCCCCCATACGGATGGTCGCCGGAGCTCAGATGCCCCGTCGCGGTAATGCGTTCGTCTATCCCAGCGGGGATTGTGGGATGGAAATCTCGACAATCAACCGACAACACCCCCGAATCATCTTCCGCTATCCGGGGACGCAATCGAGTATTTTCTGGCCTTACACGCAATGGTTCTGGAGCGAAACGGTCGCCTTCATTGGTGAAACACCGGCATTCGATCAAGTGTTCGTTCCAATGGGCCGCAGCAGCCCTCAAGCCCCTTCGGACGTGCTGAAGCAAACCTCACTTTCGGACCTGATGACAATCGAAATGGTCGGCAGCCTGCTGCTTTATGGCGTGCAGTTCTTCTGCTGTGCCCACCTGCTGATCTCTTTCACGAGTCAGGAACGGGAGCGGGGAACTCTGTTAGCCATGGCGTTAACGCCCGCCTCGGTGGCCGAGATTTTGCTGGCGAAATGCCTGTTTCACGGCTGCCTCTCGTTGACGATGTGCGGCATCATCGTCGCCATCTTGCGGCCCGTCGCGCTGGCTCAACCGTTGCTGTGGGGAACACTGGTCGTCTCAGCGGTCGGATTTCTGGCCGTCGGAATCATGATCGCGTCACTGGCGAAAACCCAAGCGACCGCAGCCCTGTTAACGCTGTGCTATATGCTGGGAGTGGCCTTAGTCTTTCATCTCTCGCGCGGCTGGGCCGGGTTTGCGATGGTGCGAGAACTGATGTTCGAACACCGTGGCTTCCTGTTGATTTACGCAAGCTTGAAATCGGGAGCCAGCGGCGTCGCGTGGCTGCGGTTGGGAGGGCTGGCGGTCGTCGTACTCGGCTGGGCAACCGTGGCAACTCAGGTGTTCCGCAGACGCGGTTGGCGCTGAGTTGGTGACATCAAAAAGCGAAGCCCTTCACGACTCGCTGCCGTCGCGTTTCAGTTGACTCACGGATGAGGCAAAAATTCGCTGGCGGCGTTCGATCGTCTCCGGAGTAGCAGCCTGCGACTGCTGCAAATCCTCATAGCTCGCCAGGCATTTGCGGCAACCAATAACATTCAAATGAAACTGGATGTAGCTGCTGGGGCCAGGCTCCAATGCCTGCAACAGATAGCTGCCGAGCTCATGCCGCGTCGGGCAGCTCAAGCCGTGCCGCCGCCAGACTTCGCCGACAGTGAGTGCCCCTTGATCGCGTTCGGAAATCAAACCCGAAACTCGCCGTTGCAATTCAAGACCATCTCGCAATTGCAGTTCAATTTCGCTCATCCGCGCGGAGTGCAGATCTTCATCCAACCAGGCGAGGAGTTCAGCATCAGAGATCAGTGAAAGTTCAGGCATTGTTTCTTGAGTTTAGGTTGGTACTGGAGTGCGTTTTTTGATCACTGTGACGTGAGTTGAGGTCCTCAACAACACCTTCGGGGGCAACGCACCTATGGAATTGCTTCAGGGGATTTTTACCACGAATAACACCAATCACACGAATGAAGAACAGCAAAATACCGTTTGGAGAACTCGACGGAGCGTCCGAGGCATCTCCCCTTTATTCGTGTTATTTGTGTAATTCGTGGTTTCAAATTTCTTTTTTTACTTCGAACCCGGTTTTGTTCGGCGTTCTTACGTCAACTTGGCCAGTGGATGGTCTCGATCTTTCAAAGGCAATGTGACCGGCCCCTGCACGCGGTGCGATTCGAAGATCGACATGATCATCTCCACGATGGCTCGGCCTTCGTAGACGCTGCAAAGAGGTTGTGCGTCGGTCTCAATACAGTGGATTAACTGTTTGACGGCAGCCGCATTTCCACCATGTAAACCGGTATCCTTCAAGCTCTCGGGCTTAGCTGCGCCATTGGACGAAACGTTCTCCCAGGCAATACCGCTTCGAACTGGCGACCAAGTTGGATCAGGAAGAAACTTGACGCTGGGAAGGTACCCGGTGACCACTTCCAGAATCCCCTTGGACCCAAAAATCTGGATCCCAAAGCGACTCTTGCCGCCCCCTTGCCCACGGTGCGATCCAAAGTATCCAGTCGCCCCGCTGCTGAGAGTAAACATAGCATTCACGCCGTCTCCTGCCAGCGGCCCTAATCCCTCGCCCCCCGTGATCACATCAGCTTTCGTAACCGGTTTACCTTGCTGCGTCACCGTGCCATAACACGATGTCGGATCGCCACCGAAGTAGCGCATGAGATCCAACGCGTGCGAACCCAGCACCCACAGGTCCTCGGTCCCGCCACGTTGATCTTCTTTACCGCGAGCCCGAATTTCCAAGATCCGGCCGAGCTTGCCATCCGCAATCAACTTCTGAGTCACCGGCAACAGAGGGCTGTATCGAGTCTGATGCGCCAGCGCCAGTTTTACATGTTTGCGTTCCACTGCGGCCACAATCTGATCGGCTTCGAGCAACGTGCGACAGAAGGGTTTTTCCATGTAGATGTGGCAGCCACGTTCGACGCAGGCCATGACCAGTTCGAAGTGTTGATCGATCCAGCGCGGGCCGATCGCCACGATCTGCGGCTGGGCTTTATCGAGCATCTCGCGATAGTCCGCGTAGCCGGTCTTCGCCCCCGTGCGCTCAATCGCCTTGGCCAGCCCCACCGCGTTCTCATCAGCCACCGCAACGACTTCGACGTCGGGGATCTCTTTCCACACGGTATCCAACCCGTGCCCGTAGTCCCCGTGACCTGTGCGACCGATAATCCCCACGCGGTACTTCGCCATGTCGAGTCTCCAAGGTGACGAACACTAAGGATACAGACCGTGATGGAAAATGATTCTACACGCGAAGACTCTCGACGCGAAGCCGATCGGCCAGCCAGGGAACGACCTGCGGTGCCAAGTGATTGAAGTACTGCCAGCTATGCCCCCCCTGTGAGGTCTCGGTATCACCATCAAACGGAATGCCGGTGGAGGAAAGTTTGCTCGTCAGCCGGACCAGCGTTTCCATCCCTTCCTTATCGGCCGGATCACAGGCTAAGAACTGATGTCGGGGCCAGTTGAGCGGATGAATTTGCAGCGTCGCCGTTTCCTGCCGGGCCGCTTCGGCGTTCTCATACATCGCGTCGAGAGGCAGGCCTTGCCCGTACATCATCTGGAAATCCACGATCGGTGAAACAGCGGCCACGACCGGAAACTTCATGGCATGACGGTAGCCAATCCGCAAGGCCCCCTGCCCGCCCATGCTCACCCCCAACAGAGCGATCTGTGGCGGCTTGAGATTCCAATTGAGTTCCACCCACGGCAGCAGCTCGTCCAGGATATAACGCTCGGGAGTGATGACGGGATCGAACTCGGTACAGACTCGATTGAGCCACCAGGAACGTTGACCGTGCGGGCAGATCACCTTCAAGCCGTGGTGATCGAACAAACGCGAATAGGCCGCATTTCCATTGAGCGTAATCAGGCCATGCCCGTGTAGAAACAGCACGGCTCCAGTAATCGTCGAACTCGCGGGCTGAAAGACATCTGCCGTCTTGCCAGCAATCGAAACAGGGCGCCAGGTGCCTGGCATATGGGGGTCCTAACGTCAGTGTCGAAAATTCACCATGGAAAGCGGGCCACAGCAGTTTATCGTGACTACATCTAAGATATTTATACAGAAGAATTGCACCACGGAGACACGGAGAACACAGAGGAAGAGGAACGACGAGAAGAGTTTTTAGCCACGGATTAACACAGATTGAACACGGATAAGATCATCGTTTGCGGGGCTGCTTCCAGAGATTCACTCAATCGTTTTCTCATCGGTCGAAGAAGCCAAATGAGGAAGAGTTTCAAATTCTCGATTTGGATTGAGTTCGCTATTACAACGACGAATTAGGATGATCCAATCCGTGTTAATCCGTGGCTAAAAAATCTTCGTCCCTCTTCCTCTGTGCTCTCCGTGTCTCCGTGGTGCAAAACTCTTCCTGCAATAAAATCAGGCGTTACACAATTTCCTTCAATGCAACCAGCAGCTGATCGATTTCCGGATCTGTTCCCACTGTGATTCTGAGTCCGCTGACCTCTCCAGTGGGCGAATGGAGGTAGTTCGGGAAGACCATGAACCGGACCAGGATCTTGCGTTCTTTCAGGCGTTCATACAGTTGCTTGTGCGGGATCGTGGCGTGTGTCGTCCAGACGAAATTCGCTTGGCTGGGAACAACATCAAATCCCAGCCCCTGCAGGGCCGTACTCAGACGCTCACGGGTCGCACGGATCTTCGCCGTGTTGGCCAACATCCAGGCCTGATCTTCAATCGCCGCGGTGGCTCCCGCCAGCGACAGCTTGTCGCAGTTGTAGCTGTCCTTCATTTTCCGCATGCCGGAAATCAAATCGGGATGAGCCAGCGCAAACCCGACCCGCAACCCGGCCAAGCTATACGACTTGCTCAGCGTCCGCGTGACGACGATCTGCCGGCCGTGTGTGCCCCGCAAGAGCTCGCCCTTATGCGGTTGATCGGCGAAGTCCCCATAGGCCTCGTCCAACACCAACAGACCTCGGCAAGGCACCAGGCTCTCAATGTCCTGGTCGCTCCAACGGTTGCCCGTCGGGGAATTGGGGTTGGGCAGGATCACCATTTTGGCCTTGGCGGTCACCGCTTGCGCGGCGGACAAATCCCACGACCAGTCAGGTTTTAAATGGAGACGTTCATGTCGTCCCCCCTGCAGGTCGACCAGAGTCTCGTACAAGATGTAGCTGGGATAGGGGTAAACGACCTGATCGTCGGGGCCAATAAAGCTCCGCATCAGAATCGTCAGATTTTCATCGCTACCGTTGGCTGGCAAGACCCAGTCCGGATCGAGATTAAAGAGCTTCGCCACCGCTTCGCGGAATTTGGTCCCCAACGGATCGGGGTACAGATTCAGGCGGTCGCGGATGACGCCTTCCAAAGCTTCCAGCACGCGCGGTGACGGCGGGTAGGGATTCTCGTTGGTATTCAGCTTGACCCAACCGGTGTCCTGAGGTTGTTCTCCGGGGACATAGCCTTGGATCGCGTCAACATTCGGACGAAAGAAACTCATTCGGGGGACTCGAAAGCAAAAGGAATTTTAGGTGATTTATCACGAGGCTGCGGAAGTTGAATCAGCCCTGATGACGGACAAGCAGCGGTTTTGCCAGGTTCACATCTGGCACCACGCCGCGTCTCCCGGAGCCGTCACTTCCTGCAGCGGCCACAGTGGCTTACTGATGTGTTCGAACTTCAAACGGGGCCAGTTCGGAGTTGCACAACCGGGACCATCGGCCAAGAGCACAGCCTTACAGAACGGCTCGTAATCGGCCCGGAAACCAGTGGGAGACTTGGCGATGACAATCCCGCAGCTGCGAGGATCAAGCCCCGCCGTTTCATACAGCAGCGGCGAACTCCCGGGACCACTCCGTTCGGTCAATACAATCGAGACATCGCCTGACTGGATGACCGCGGCGCGGCCCATGTTGATCGGCATGCGTTTGCCACCGTGGCCGTTCAATTCGAACTCCATCGGGAACAACTTTTTGACCGTTCCTCGGACCCGAACCGGGTTCGAAAACTCCGGCGAGAATGTCGCCCCGACATGCAAATCAAAATCGCCGTCCAGCCCCGCCTGATAGGCCGCGGCGACCGCTTCGGGATCGACCACGAAAGTGAGTGCCCCGTGAGGAATCGGCTGTTGCTTCAGCAGCTCCCGCAGCAATGCTGTCGAGTCGCCAGGCGAACCGCTGTTCGTGGCATCGGCCCCGTCGCCAATGACGATGGGATGCCCCAGCGATTTGGCCCGTTCGACGACTTCTTCCGGCGAAAAACGCTCAATCTCGCACATGGCTGGACGTAGTTTCCAACACTCGTCGGCCAGTTCCTGAACGACTTTTTCCCATTCCGGACTGGGCTGCTCGGTATGCAGGGTGATAGTCCAGCCGAGCTTCGGGCAATCCAACCACGGCATTACCATATACAGTCCGGCCGACAGGACGCGGGGGTCGCGTTCCAAGGCTTCCAGCTTGCGATACAGCGGTGCGGGAGGCCCGGTGAACGTGTTGTGGCTTTCGGCCGGAGTCATCATCGGCAGTTTTCGCGAGTATTTTTGTGGACGTGATCCTGTTTCGATCATCCGTCGCAAACCGCGAACCGCGCGCTGTCCCGTTTCGAAATGGTCGAGGTGCGGTGACGTATGATAACCCACCAACAGGTCGGCCTGATTCATCATCTTCGGGGTGACGTTCGCATGCAGATCGAGCGTCCCGACGATCGGAACTTTCGGACCGACAATCTCACGAGTCAGCTGCAACAACGAGCCCGTGACATCGAACTCGTTCTCCGCACACATGGCTCCGTGCAGGGCCAGTAAGACACCGTCAACGGGTCCAGCGGCTTGCAGGTTCTCAATGAACGTCTGCCGGATTCGCTGCCACGTGGGAGTATCAACGGCTCCCCACGGCCAGCAAACCATTCGCGCCAAACCGACGAACTCGATCTCCGGATCCCATGTACCACATTCGGCGACAAAGCCCCCGAGCTCGCCTGTCGTTCCGTACTTCGAGATCACCTCGGAGCCTGTGGCGATGCCCCATTCCTTGAATGCGCCGATCGTCGTCGGATTGCGATTGAAGGTATTGGTCTCTTGCCACAACTGGCCGACAGCAATGCGCATCTCAGCAACTCTCTATTCGGAAGTTCAATCGGACAATGAAATTCAGGTGACTCGTTCGTCGCGAATCATTTTCTACGGTCAGAACAATCGTTGTGAGCGATACTAGCTCGAAGCAGCAGGGAGTGCATCTCCTCGAAATCTTCTCAGAATGCACTTCCTGGCGCTTCGGACGGGTTTTGCAGGCGACTCACATTTATCGACGAAAACGGTTTGCGGTGTTGAGGTTATGTGATCTCCAGTACGCCAGAATCGGAGACATCGCGAAATTCGACCTGAATCCGTACCAAGCAGATGGCATACCGAAACGGGGACTGAAAACCTCACGTCGTCCCTCAAAGCTTGACTTCGGTTCCTAAAATAGTGCAGCCCGAAAACGCTCTTCTGGCAAATTGTGATTCTCTCAGCGGCCAGCCATGAGACCTTTGGTAAGATTACGATCGTCATCAAAAGGTCTGCTGTTTGACCGCGTCAGGTGATAGATCATGTGCGATTGACGCATCGGTTTCCACCGCCGCACGCCGTTCGCTGGCTGTTGGCGTGGTGATTCCGTATTCTTAATCCCTGAATCAATTGAAGTTACGAGCCGTCGCCAAGTGTGACAAAAGTCTGCCTCAATGGAAACCGAGTCGCCACCCGTGCTGAGTTTCGCTTCTGGACAGGCTGCCACACGTCATCTCAAGGTGCCGCGCATCGATCGCGCCTGGCTGATGATCCCCCCGGCGGACCAGGCCGAAGAGCTGGTTCAACATAATCTGCAAGCCGTCACCAAAGGCGATCTAGACGTCCAGGGCTGCACCCTCTCACGGCTGCGGGCCTGGACCCGCGAATCTGTCTTTCAAGCGGCATGTGCCTACACCAGCACTTGGACGTCATCTCTCCCCACGCGCCCTCACGATCCTGACTGGTACAAAGAGGCCCCCTGGATCGTCGGAGGACATCAACCGACATTGTTCCATCCCGGTGTCTGGGGCAAGAACTTCGCCCTCGGTCGATTGGCCCGAAAGCTGTCTGGAGTCAGTCTCAATCTGGTCGTCGACAACGACACTCTGGCGTCAGAAAGCATTCGCGTCCCCACCGGCACCGTGAACGCCCCGCAAGTCGTGCCTGTGCCCTTCGACAGCACACAGGTCAAGCAGCCGTGGGAAGATGTGACGGTCCAGGATCGATCGCTGTTCGAATCCTTCGGCACACGCGTCGCCGAGACGCTCCGTGGTTGGAACTATGAGCCACTGATCACAGAACTCTGGCCCTGCGTGGTGGCCCATCAGGACGTTTCGCCCCGGGTGGCAGATGGCTTTACGGCCGCCCGCAATCAATGGGAGCGGAAATGGGGTGTGGACAATCTCGAACTGCCGCTGAGTCACCTGTGTCAGTTGCCTCCGTTTCTGTGGTTTGTCAGTCATATTTTGGCCCATTTGCCGCGATTTACGGCGATTTACAACAAGTCAGTCCGAGAATATCGGCAACGAAACGGGATCCATAGTACTAGCCACCCGGTCCCGGAACTGACCCAGATTGGTGACTGGCAAGAGTCCCCCTTCTGGGTCTGGCGTGCCGGCGACCAACGTCGTTCCCGGTTGTTCGCTCGGCGTAAAAATGAACGTGTTGAACTGGCCGTTGATGCCCAGGAATCGCTCGGAGAACTGCCCCTCGATGGCGGCTGTAACGCCCAGCAGGGTGTAGCTCGTCTCCAAGAGTTGCAGGCCGCCGGTTTGCATCTCCGCACACGGGCCCTGACGACAACCCTCTTCAGTCGTGTTTGTGTCGCCGACCTGTTCGTGCATGGGATTGGTGGCGCGAAGTACGATGAAATCACGGACGACCTGATCGAACAATTCTGGGGGCTGCCGGTGCCTCGGTACTGGACGGTTTCTGGCACCTTACAACTCCCTCTGGGATCTCAGCCGGCAACTCAATCAGACCTCGATCAGAAACGCAGAGACCTCTGGGACCTGCAATGGAATCCAGCCCGAGCTCTCGCCGGATCAGAGCAACCAGCAATTCAAAAATTGTGTGCCGAATTCCAGTCTGCTCTGAATGAACCGGCAAAAGAGATCATCGCGCGGCGGGCCAAACATCGCGAACTCACTCGCATTAAGCAGGCCTTGTCCGAGAGTGCCCGTGAACGCCTTCCCGCCACCCGCGATCAAATCGAACAGATCTCACGCCAACTCGCCGCGAATCGGATTTTGCACGACCGGGAATACTCGTATGTGCTCTATCCCGCCGAGAAATTGCGAGATTTTTTAACCACCGACGGCGACTAGTTTTCCGGGAAATCCCTAGCTCCGGCGGAGCCGCAAAGTCGATCGGGATTTACCTGCGCACGGTGTCAGAAATCAGTGCCACCTCCTTTCTTGAAACACCACACGGAAGCCATTTATGGACCTGGGATTACGCGATCAGATTGTGCTCGTCACGGGTGGAGCCAAAGGGATTGGCCTGGGTGTCGCCCAAGTTCTGGCCGCCGAAGGGGCGATCCCGGTGATCGTCGGTCGCAATGCCCCGGACAACGCCGCCGCAGTACGTGACATTGTCGCCCAGGGAGGCCAAGCCTGGTCCGTCGAAGCCGAATTGAACCAGACCGACGACTGCCGCCGTGCCGTCGAGCAAACCGTCGCCCGCTGGGGCCGCATTGATGGCCTCGTCAACAACGCTGGCATGAATGACGGCGTGAATCTCGAAGACGGCGACACCGAGCGATTCCTGGCGTCGTTGCGTAAGAACTTGATTCATTACTACGAGATGGCGCATTTCGCACTTCCTGAATTGAAGAAGTCCCGGGGAGCCATCGTCAACGTCGGATCGAAGGTGGCCGAGACGGGTCAGGGGGGAACCTCGGCTTATGCCGCAGCCAACGGCGGACGTAACGCCCTGACACGGGAATGGGCTGTTGAACTGGCCAAATACGGAGTCCGAGTGAATGCCGTTATCGTGGCCGAATGCTGGACTCCCATGTATGCGACCTGGCTCGCCACCGTCCCCAATCCCGAAGAAACCAAGGCCCAAATTGAGTCCCGAATTCCCTTCGAACACCGCATGACGACCTGCGAAGAAATCGCCAACATGGTCGCCTTTCTGCTCTCCAGCAAATCGAGTCACACGACCGGCCAGTTGATCCACGTCGATGGTGGCTATGTGCATTTGGATCGCTCCATTACGGCCTTGAATTGAGCGTTTTTTCCCGCGACCGCCGAGCCACACCGTAAAGGATTCTTGGTCCTCTGGGAGGGTGAGGCTCC
>JAZKFE010000449.1:0-9816 GCA_040386595.1 Planctomycetota bacterium
ATCCCACCTCGCCACTGCGAGCGCGTTATGTTCGCGGAGCGAACAACGACTATGGCTCAACTCAAGCAAACACTTCAGTTCCAAGTTGCGGAGCGGGTGCCAACAGAGGTCGGCGACGACGACGGAAATGCATCAGATACCCCACCAGCCCCGGTAAGCCAAACAAGAAGACATACACCATCCAACCCCACTCGACCGGAGCTCCACTAAAACGAGGTGCCAGCTTCCAGGCACCGATCACCGATAGGATTCCGCAGCAAAACATGACCAGGTAGCTGGGCCAAACCCTGCGGACAAGCTCGGCACGATCAATTCCGGAATGGGGGTTGTTCGCGGCCAGCGTTCCGACAATCGTCAATGGCGTAGGGAAAAGTGCCGTAATACACAGGAAGTCGAGATTGGTCGGCAACGAGATTTCCTGCAAGGGTTGTTTGATTGCCCATTGCTGCAACACCCGCCCCGCTTTGTCACATTTCAAGAGGTTGTCCGGCGACGGCGGCGAACCATAGTGCGATGGTGCCAAATAGACCTTGCCGGAGGTCGTCGCATAATACATCGTGCCATCATCGACTAAATATGCCGTAAAGTATTGCTTCCGCAAAGTCTCCGGAATGATGTAGCTGGTGGCGACTTTGCCTTGTTTGATTTCGAAGATACTGTCCCCGCCTCGCAGCAACGTCCGATCATCCACAGACAGCGGTTTCGGGCTGAGATAGCCGAAGGCGAACTCTCCCTGGCGCGGCGCAGCTAAACTTGACAAGTCGCTAAAGGAAACAACGTTCGAAACAGTTCGCGTTTTGAGATCAACGCACTCCAACCCCGTGGTCGTAAATACCAGGATGCGTCCGCTAGTTGTTATTGCTTGATTATAATCAATATAAGTGGAGAGTTCTGCTCCTTCTTCAGTGCTCGCATTCCATTTTCCGCGGAGCAGTTGAAACCGCTGCTCCGGCGAGGGAACGCTGGTAGACTGACCATTCGCCCCAAGATACAACAGCGGCATCCGTGTCGCGTTGGAGTAGGCAACGAAGTACCCCGTGAAGACATCCCCGACCTGCTCCTGAAGGAAGAACCAAGGCTCGGTAAAATTTCCACTATCCGACAAACGAACCTTTGACCATTTACCAGATTGGGTATCAACGAGATCTCCGCGTGTAAATAATTGAGCTCCCATTGCGAACGTTTGTCTCTCTTGAACCGTCTTAGGTTGACCATCCAAAGAGCGAAAAATCCGGTCGCTTCCCCTAGGGTTTGTTCGAGTCAAAAGTGGCATTCCATCAGCGAGT
Organism: Planctomycetota bacterium; assembly: GCA_040386595.1. Taxonomy (GTDB): domain Bacteria; phylum Planctomycetota; class Planctomycetia; order Planctomycetales; family Planctomycetaceae; genus JAKFVC01. The sequence goes on from JAZKFE010000449.1 coordinate 1,287, forward strand.
ACTAAACCCCAAGGCTGTTTCTCGGGATCGCCCGTATTCTCCCGGGCAAACAAGGTCGCCACGATGATGATCCCCGCAACATACAGGACCTGATATCCCAGCGACAACGTGCCAATTGCCCCCAATCGACCGAGGAATGTATCGTGTCGCATGGTGTTTCCTTTTCCTTACATTGTGTGTAACACTGAGTGCCCGCGAAGCCGAAACGCGACCGCCCACTCGACCAGCAATTCAACTTCAGGACTTCAACTGAAATCGGCAGAGTGCAACTCGTCTCGAACAGGTGCCACCAGCAGTGCGCCACCTAGGAGCAGCGCCGCCCAGACCACGATTTGCAGGTCCATCCGCCACGTGGGAAGAAATGAACTCCCAATGCTTCCAAATGAGGCTGTGACACCGATTAGTGGCCACCAACGGGTCCCCAGCAGATGTCCTCGCCGCATCCCGGCAAATAGTGCGGCCAGATAAAATACGGGCCCAGCCGCCACGGCATACCAGGCGGGGTATGTCAGCAACCAACGAAATGGCGACGCATGGGTCCCGGGCGTTGCCGCCCACAAACACACCGCTAGAACGGGAATCAAAATCGCCAAGGTGTAGACAACGGCAGCCGCAGAGACCTTGGCCCACAAGATCGTGAAGCGGTCCACCGGTCGATAAAACAAGAAATGCCAAGTTCGCGACTGCGACTCACGAAATGTTTGCCAGAGACCGAGCCCGCAAGCCAACAGGCTCCCCCACAATAGGGCCGATCGAGCGAGGGCCATGGTCCCAAAAGGCATCTCGTGATACCGTTCTGGATGTGAGACATGCCGAAATCCGAATCCGATCCCGGAGACTCGTCCGAATTCCGTCTCGACCGCAGAGTAATACAGCATCATCGCCAGTGGCAACAAACCGAGCCACCAGCTCTCCCGTAACTCTTTGACAAATAGTGCACGAAACATGGGATGCCTCTGTGAAAGCGGTTTCTAGTTGCTGGTTGCTGAAAGACTTCGACGTCAAAGACTCAAGACCGGCCGACTAACACAGGAGAGGCTTCAGTCGCGGCGGGTGGATCATTCGCAAAGATCCGGCGGCGGCCTCGCGTGTAAGCGATGAAGGCATCTTCCAGGTTCAACTCCACCACATCGATCGCCACCGGCTTGAGACGCTGCAACAGCTCGACCTGCGTGTCACCATAGCCGACGAACACTAATTCCCAACGTCGCCCGTTGATCATTCCGCTTACCAATCCTGGTAGCTCCGCAATCGGCGGTGGTGTGCCACCGAATTCGACCACCACCAACCTCACCGTGGATTTGAATAGATCGGTCGGACAGTCGACTCGCAACACGCCGTCAACCATGACGCCAATTCGATCCGCCACCCGCTCGACGTCTCCCAGATTGTGCGAACTAAACAAGATCGTTCGGCCTTCGCGCTGAATGATCTGGATCATCGACTCCAAAAAGTCACGCCGAACCACCGTATCTAACCCCAAAGTGGGATCGTCCAGAATCAACAGTTCTGGATCTGGTGCCAGAGCCAACGCCAGTGATACTTGCGCTCGCTGCCCATTAGAAAATCGCCGCACCTTCTTCTGGCGGGAAAGTTCAAAGTGATCAATGATTCGATCAAACAATTCCCGATTCCAACGGGAATAGAACGGCCGCGAGAACTGTTCCAATTGATTGATCGTCATCCAGCCATACAGCGGATGCCCCTCGGCGATGTAGGCGATCCGGGCTCGAGTCTCGACGGCCAGCGTGGCGACGTTCTCGCCCAGCACTTCCGCTTCACCTTGATCAAGATGCACCATCCCGGTCAGCAATTTAATTGTCGTCGATTTTCCGGCACCATTGCGCCCTAGAAAACCATAGACGCAGCCAGTGGGGACTTTCAGATCAAGTGATCGAACGACCGCTTTATCGCCGTAGAATTTCGTGAGTCCGCGGGTTTGGATCGCGTAGGACATAGATGCCTCATCGAGAATGGGGAACTCGAACATCGGAACCGTTCACATTTTCCATTGGAACTGTGACATGCGGTCCTGAAACAGCGTCAAGGTCTCGCTTTGAGTAAAGTCGAGATGCACCGCTTCCGTTAACAAACTGTCAATCCGCTCGACCAGCCGCTTCTTCCGCACCGGCTTGGTCAGATCGCTGCCTGGAGCGGCAACAAACACCCCCAACCCCGGACGGGTGTGCAAGACACCCTCATGTTCTAAATCGGTGTAAGCGCGCGCAATCGTGTTGGGATTCACAACGAGCGTCTTCGACAATTCTCGCACCGACGGCAGCCGATTTCCCGCAGCCAACTGCCCGCGGGCGATGCCTTCACGAATCTGGCTCGCCAGCTGCCGATAGATCGGCTCTCGTGCAGATGTGTTGATCTCGAATTCCATCGTGTACCTCCATTGCTGTATTAATACTACTAGTACAGTTAATGCAGATCAAGTCGAATTCGTAGAAAATTATTTAGTGGAACAAATTCCCGCCCGGGCCTGGTCACGACGGATTCGGACCGCATGCGTCGGCATCACGGGGGAAACACAAGAGAACAACACGCGGAGAGAAGGGTGTTGCGATTCTGAGGGCGGCGGCACGCAGATCGTTTGCCCACGGCAAACGGCGCAGGCGAGCCCAGTGGCGTAAGCCCTGGGATTCTGCTGTTGAAGCAGATGACGCAAGTTGCGATACAGGTCAAGACGTCAGACGTACGCCTCACCTCACGCGGAATTGCGACTCGTTATCCCGACAATTCCACGCATTAATGAATGTCGAGATCGGCGTCGGCGAGCTCAATCTGAATCTTGACGATCTCGTCGCGCATCGAGAAGAATGCGTCCACGACTTGCGGATCAAAATGCGTTCCGCGTTCCTCGGCGATAATCTGAAAACATTTTTCACGCGGGAATGGTCGCTTATAAGGACGCTTGCTGCTGAGAGCGTCGAAGACGTCGGCGACCGCGGTAATGCGGCCCTCTAAAGGAATATCCTCGCCAGCTAAGCCCAGCGGATATCCATTTCCGTCCCACCATTCGTGATGCGTCAACGCAATTCTCGCTGCCATCTGCAACACCGGCGAACGAGGAATATCGAGGATCTGAGCCCCGATCTGAACATGCTTCCGCAGCTCATCCCATTCGTGTTGCGGAAACCGTTCGATGACACGCTTGCCGATCGAAGTGTGTTTCTGCATCCGCTCGAATTCGTCCGGCTCCAGTTTCCCCGGCTTCAGCAGAATGGAGTCCGGAATACCGATCTTGCCAATGTCATGCAACTGAGCCGCTTGACGGATCTGATCGACCTCCGAGGGACTCATCCCCATCGCCTGGGCAATGATCCCGGCATACCGCCCCACACGCAGCACGTGCTGCCCAGTATCGTCGTCGCGGAATTCCGCGGCACGAGCCAGACAATGGATAATATCCTGGCGCGACGCTTCTAACTCTGCGGTTCGCATCCGTACGGCGATTTCCAGGTTTTGAGCCTGATGCCGCAGACTGTCGTGGAGTTTTTTTACCGTCAGTGCGTTTCGTACACGCGGTGATAATTCACTGGGATCGATCGGTTTGTTGAGAAAATCGGTCGCGCCCGATTCCAGCACTGCCAGGCGTGTCTCACGATCGACAGCCGCAGTCAGAACCAGAACGGGCAAATGAGCGGTCGCCGAATTCGCCCGCAGCTTCGCGAGAATCTCAATCCCCGAGACAAACGGCATCATCACATCCAGGATCACCAGATCCGGAGTGTCGAGCGCGATGGAGCTCAGTGCTTGCCGCGAGTCACTTAGTCCCGTGCAACGGGTATACCCCAGTTCGTGCAGATACTTCGTGATGACCCGGATGTTGATCGGTTCATCATCAACAATCAAAATCTTGGGTACGGTCGTTTCCAGTTCCATAACATCAGGTGTCACTAAATCAGGGATCGCATTCCCGCTCACCGTGAGCGAACGAGTGGACGGTGGCAATCCTTGATGGACTTCCGCAAGGAATTGGTTGAGATCAACCTGTGGGAGGACGGCACGCGACATAGTGATAGCCTTGATCCAGCAAACTCCTCGCCCCCTCTGCTTTGCCGAATGTGGCAGCGAGGAAATGAGGCGGCGCCGTAACGATCTGAGGGAATGTTGAAAGCCTAGCTCAGAGTTGCCGCAATGATGAATTTTGGCGACACGGCCTTACAACAATGACAAAAGGCCCGGCAGGATTTGAGACTCCTGACCAATAGACCGGAACGCACGAAACATCGGATTAAAACACATTTACCGAAGTTACCGGATGAATGGGCGCAGCATAGTCGTTGTTCGCTCCGCGAACATAACGCAGCCGCAGTAGCCGGGTGGGACCACCAATCAAAATTCAACAACAAATCCAGGCTCGCTACTGCGAACGCGTTATGTTCGCGGAGCGAACAACGACTATGGCAACTTGACGGTGCCGCAATGTCACCGCCATAATGACACGATCATGTCAACGCGTGAGCCACTCCAAAATCAGGTCAAAATCTTCCGCCAGGCACGCGGCTGGTCGCAGGACGAGCTTGCTCGTCGGGCCGGAATTTCGCGGACGGAAGTCAGTGCGATCGAAATTCGTCGCCTGGTGCCATCTGTCGCCACGGCCCTGACTTTGGCCGCCGCACTGGAGTGCCGGGTAGACGACCTGTTCGCTCTGGCAAAAGCGGAACCTCCGGCCGACGAATGGGCTTGGGAACCATCCCAGGATCCCTGCCGTTTCTGGCGGGCAGAGATCGGTAGACGCCATCTGCTGTACCCCGCGGAGAGCGGCAGCGTAGGTGTCGTGGCACACGACGGCGTTCTCTCGCGAGGCCAGCTCCAGCCTCAAAATGCCCAGAATGCGTCAGACACCTTAGTCATGGCCTGCTGCGATCCCGCGGTGGGCTTACTGGTCCGGGAACTGGCAGCCACCTTAAGAGTGCGACTGCTGGTATTAAAACGTTCCAGCTCGGAAGCGTTGCGACTACTCGCCGCGGGACTGGTCCACTTAGCCGGGGTCCATCTGGCATCCGCCGAGCAATCAGGAGGCAACGCCGCGATCATTCGTGAGCGTCTGGGGACCGGTTATCGTCTCTTAAAGATGGCTCGGTGGGAGGAAGGTCTGGCACTGGGCCCCGGCTCCGGAATTACGACCGTACAGGGTGCCGTTGAAGGGCGTTCGTCCAAGCAGAACTGGGTCGGCCGAGAAGTCGGATCTGGGGCTCGACAATGCCTGGACGAACTGTTCGATGGCCGCCCGGCTCCGAAAAAGATCGCTCGAGACCATGCGGGTGTGGCCGAGGCCATTCGCTGCGGCTGGGCCGATGTCGGGGTCTGTTTGAAACTCACCGCCGAAGAGGCCGGCCTGGAGTTCCTCAGCGTGCGACAAGAATCGTACGACATTTGTTACCGCGCGGAATTCGAACCCGATCCTCGATTTCAGGCATTGCTGACCGTCTGCCGTTCGCCCAGTTTTCGCAAGCTGCTGGGGGAATTGCCAGGGTATGAAGTCGCACACACCGGTGAGTTAGAGGTGATTGCATGAGTTCGCAAACCAGATCCCGACGTGTGCCGTGCCATTCGCAATGGTGGTCCGTGCTGGTCCTAGTCCTGTTGAGTGGCTGGGGCTGTCAAAGAGCAGTCCCCCCCGCACCAGCACCGGCCAGCGACAAATCCGCAACCGCAGTCGAGCCCCCCACAAAAACGCGTCAGGTCGCCGTAGCGATGGCGTCTGATCTGCGATTTGTCGCGCCAGAGTTGCAGCGAGAATTTGAACGAGAATCGCCCGACATTAAGATCGAGCCCACGTTCGGTTCATCAGGTAAGCTGTTTGCCCAGATTTCAAATCACGGACCGTTTGACGTATTCCTCTCTGCCGACATTCAATACCCCCAGAAGCTAACCGAACAAGGACTAACGAAGAAAGATTCCTTGTTTCGATATGCGATTGGCCACATCGTTCTGTGGGTGCGGAATGACTCGCCGTTGCCGATCATGGAACAAGGCGCAGACATTCTGAAAGATCCGCGTCTGAAAAAGGTCGCCATCGCCAACCCGAAGCTCGCCCCCTACGGCCGTGCGGCGGAAGCGGCGTTGAAAAAGCTAGGTCTCTACGATGGTATCGAAAGCAAGTTAGTCCTAGGCGAAAACATCGCTCAAACCGCACAGTTCGCTGAGTCGGGTGCCGCCGATGCTGCGGTAATTGGCTTGTCATTTGCCATGGCTCCCGAGTTCGCCGGCAAAGGCAAGTATTGGGAGTTTCCCGCCGACGCCTATCCCCAGATGGATCAAGGGGGTGTCATTCTAGAACAGACCAAGGAACCAGAGGCCGCTAAAAAGTTTTGCGACTTCCTCAAAGCGCCGCGGGCTCAAGAGATCCTGAAAAAATATGGCTTCGTGATTCCGGAGTCTCCGTAAGTGGACCTCGTCGCCTTACGTCTGACGCTGCAACTCGCTTTCTGCACGACAGCCGTGTTGCTAGTGATCGGATTGCCACTCGCACATTGGTTGGTGCATTCACGGCGATCGTGGAAGTGGGTGATCGACGCGGTCGTCAGCCTGCCGCTCGTCCTGCCCCCCACCGTGCTGGGATTTTATTTATTATGGACGACCAGCCGCCGCAGCCTGTTTGGACAAGCCTACGAATCACTGACCGGTCACATGCTGCCATTCACCTTTGCGGGCATACTTCTGGCATCAGTCCTCTATAACCTTCCCTTCGCAGTCCGACCGTTCGTGGCCGCGTTCTCGGCCGTGGATCGACGTTTGCTCGAAGCCGCATGGTGCCTGGGAAGTTCCCGCTGGCGTACGTTCTGGCGAGTATCGCTCCCCTTAGCCCGGCCCGGAATCCTCACCGGAATGATTCTGACATTCGCGCATACGGTTGGAGAATTCGGCGTCGTCTTGATGGTGGGAGGCAACATTCCGGGTGTCACGCGAACGCTGTCGATTGCGATTTTTGAAGATGTGGACTCGCTAAATTACGCCGCGGCCGGGCAGACATCGTTGGTGCTGCTCGCCTTTGCGTTTTTGATGCTGGCTCTGGTGCATGCTTTGCAAAAAAGGATGCCTCAGGTATGAGCTCGTGGATGGAAGCAGCATTCACCAGGACCTATCCGGAGACGTCCATTCACGGAGAATTCCACTGGTCAGACCGCCCGCGGCGTGTGACGGCCCTGTTTGGCCCGTCGGGGTGCGGCAAGACCACGCTGCTGCGCTGCCTGGCGGGACTGGAACGTCTCGACGACGGCCATATTCGCGCCTTCGGGCAAACCTGGAGTGATGCAGCACAACGCATTCATGTCGCGCCACAACGCCGCAGTGTCGGCTTTCTGTTCCAAGAATACATGCTGTTTCCGCACCTCACCGTGTACGACAATGTGGCCTTCGGAGCCCCTTCGTGGCCAGACCAGCGTGCGCAAATTGAACAGCTGCTGCAACGATTTCAACTAACGGGACTCGAACGGCGTCTTCCACGACAACTCTCCGGGGGGCAGCAACAGCGAGTCGCTCTGGCACGTGTGCTGGCAGCTCAGCCGCGGCTGCTGTGTCTCGATGAACCACTTTCCGCCTTGGACGGCCCCACTCGAACCGAGCTGCGGATCGCCCTGCGCGAATGGCTCCATGAGCTGCAGCTGCCGGCGTTGATTGTGTCGCATGACGCCATTGAGGTTCAGGCCTTGGCCGATGATCTCGTCGTGATGAGTGCCGGACGCATTCATCAGACGGGGCCCGTCGAACAGGTCTTACACCAGCCGGTGGATTTGACCGTGGCCAAGATCGTCGGCTTTGAAAATTTCTTACCAGTGAATGTTATTGAGCAAGACTCGGATGGCTTGCTGGTTGAACATGCCGGTTGGCGATTTCGTGGGCAAGATCGGCGGAATTCGACAGCGTCTCAGTCAGGTATCGCCTGCATTCGCGCCGAGGACCTTCGTCTCCAAGAAACCACACCAGGCCTTCCGGCAACGAACAACGCAGCCACCGCCACAATTCTGGAACTGATCCCGGAAGGGGTCATGTTGCGAGCTCGGCTGAAGCTGGCCTCAGGCCACATCCTGCAGGCCCTGGTCCCCCGCGCGGCCGCATCTTTAAAGACGATCTCTATCGATCTCGCCACAGGCGCAGCAGTCGTCGTTCCGTCATAGTCGTTGTTCGCTCCGCGAACACAACGCATTCGCAGTAGCCGGCTGAAATCTGTCATTCAATCTCCATACGGAACCCACCTCGCCACTGCGAGCGCGTTCTGTTCGCGGAGCGAACAACGACTTTGGACGCATCTTGATACTTTCTTGATGCCCCCAGACAAACTCTTAACGCCCAATTGATGTGCAGCTGTGTATCCTTATGTCAGCTCGATGCAACAACGCCAACGAGCTGGTCCATGGGGTGTGAGAGGCCTCTGAAGACCGTTGGGATCCCTGCGTTGCCTACTATGCCCCAGGAATTCGACATGAATCCGATGCATGTTTTGGCCGGAGTGGTCGCGGTGCTCCTGCTGATCTATCTCGTCGTCGTGCTTGTGCGACCCGAGTCCTTCTGAGGAGCA
>JAZKFE010000449.1:9826-24479 GCA_040386595.1 Planctomycetota bacterium
TTGTTTCTGCTGGTGCTGCTGTTGTCAGTGAAACCATTAGGTTGGTTCATGGCGCGCGTCCTGAGTGACTCGCCCGATCAGCAACCGGCTCTGACCCGCGGCGAAGGTTGGATCTACAAACTCTGTGGAATCCGCCCTGGAACGGAAATGACCTGGCGCGAATACACCGTCTCAGCACTCATGTTTAACGGCGTGGGACTGATCGTGGTCTGGGCCATTCAGCGATTGCAGGGTTGGTTGCCATTCAACCCCGAACATTTTGCCAACGTGCCGAATGACCTCGCCTGGAACACGGCAATTAGCTTTGCCACAAACACGAACTGGCAGTCTTATGGTGGCGAAACAACCATGAGCTACTTCACACAGATGATCGCCCTAACGGTCCAGAATTTTGTTTCTGCCGCCACCGGCATCGCGGTGATGGTCGCGTTAGCCCGAGGTTTCGCCCGGCATACGTCGCAGACGATTGGCAACTTCTGGGTCGACTTGACCCGCTCAACCATTTACATCCTCTTGCCGCTCTCAGCCTGCCTGGCGCTGCTGCTGGTGTCGCAAGGGGTCGTGCAAACGTTCGAACCTTATCGAACGGTCACGTTATTAGAACCGACGGTCGGTGCCGATGGGCAACCGGTCACAACTCAAACGTTAGCACTCGGTCCCGCGGCATCTCAGATTGCTATTAAACAATTGGGGACAAATGGCGGCGGCTTCTTCAATGTGAACTCGTCGCACCCATTCGAGAACCCAACACCGTTCAGCAATTTTCTAGAGGTCCTAGGGATTCTGATTATTTCGGCTGGCCTGTGCTACACATTCGGCATGCTGATTAAAGATCGACGACAAGGCTGGGCCTTGCTGGCCGCGATGTCCATTCCATTTGCGTGTTTGTTAGTCCTCTGCTACTGGGCCGAGCAACAACCCAATCCCCAATGGCGGTCATTAAGTGTGGATACCGCCGCTAGCGCCGGGCAGTCGGGCGGCAATATGGAAGGCAAGGAACAGCGTTTTGGTATCGCGAATTCCGCGATTTGGGCCGTCGTCACCACCGCCGCGTCCAACGGCTCGGTCAATGCGATGCATGATTCATTTTCTCCGCTGGGAGGAATGATCCCGATGTGGTTGATGCAACTGGGTGAAGTCTTATTCGGTGGTGTGGGATCAGGTTTATACGGCTTATTACTCTTCGCGTTAGTCGCAGTGTTTGTGGCCGGACTAATGGTCGGGCGGACGCCCGAGTATCTCGGCAAGAAGATTGAAGCCTTCGAAATTAAGATGGCAATGTTAGGGATCTTAATTCCGTGTGCCTTCGTCTTGGTGGGAACGGCAATCGCAGTCTCCACCACGGTCGGCAAATCGAGTGTCTTCAACCCGGGAGCTCACGGATTCAGCGAGATTTTATATGCGTTCTCGTCAGCGACGAACAACAACGGAAGTGCGTTTGGCGGATTGAGTGCCAACACGCCGTTCTACAACTATATGCTCGGCCTGGCCATGTTATTAGGACGCTACGGCGTACTAGTGCCCGTCCTGGCGATTGCCGGATCACTGGCCGCCAAGAAAACAACTCCCGCATCCGCAGGCACGTTGCCGACACACACTCCGCTATTCGTCGGCCTCTTGATTGGTACGGTTCTGATCGTGGGGGCATTGACCTTCGTACCGGCCTTGGCATTGGGACCGGTTGTCGAACACTTGACGCTCAATCAAGTCGGCGCGGGCCACTAGTCCGCATTGATTCAATATAGAAATTACCTGGATATAGATGATATGAGTACGAAAAACTTACCCCCTTCATTGTGGGATCGAAAATTGGTGCGGGAAGCGATCGGCCAGTCTTTTCGCAAACTGACACCGCAGGTCCAGATTCGCAACCCGGTCATGTTTGTGGTCTATATTGGCTGCTTTCTGACGACATTGTTGTGGGTGCAATCAGTCCTGGGCCACAGCGAAGAGCCCCCCGCATTCATTTTTGCGATCTCGGTCTGGCTGTGGATGACCGTGCTGTTTGCAAACTTTGCCGAAGCACTCGCCGAAGGACGCGGCAAGGCCCAGGCGGCCAGTTTAAAGAAAGCCCGGCAGGATGTGTCGGCACGACGGGTGTCGGAGAAAAACAAGCAAATCTCCGAAGAAGTCTCGGCCCATGATTTACGCACCGGGGACCTCGTTATCGTGAAGACGGGCGAAATCGTCCCGGCGGACGGTGAGGTCGTCGAAGGTGTGGCCTCGGTTGATGAAAGTGCCATCACGGGAGAAAGTGCTCCCGTGGTTCGGGAAAGTGGCGGCGACCGCAGTGCCGTGACAGGTGGCACGCGGGTGGTGTCCGACTGGCTAATTATCCGAGTCACCGTGAAACCGGGCGAAAGTTTTTTAGATCGCATGATCGCTATGGTGGAAGGGGCTCAACGCCAGAAAACACCTAACGAAATCGCCTTAAGTATTCTGCTAGCCGCACTCACAATTGTGTTTTTACTCGCCACTGCGACACTGTTACCGTTCTCGCTGTATAGCGTGGAACAAGCAGGTCAGGGGCGGGCCGTTACCGTCACGGTTCTCGTCGCCTTACTAGTCTGTTTGGCTCCAACGACAATCGGTGCCTTACTCTCGGCAATTGGTATTGCGGGGATGAATCGCCTCAGTCAAGCCAACGTGATGGCCATGTCAGGCCGTGCTGTAGAAGCCGCCGGTGACGTCGACGTGTTACTGCTCGATAAGACCGGAACGATCACATTAGGAAACCGGCAAGCGGCCGAATTTATTGCGGCCGACGGGGTTTCATCGGAAGAGCTCGCGGCGGCGGCACACTTGTCGTCTCTGCCCGATGAAACCCCCGAGGGTCGCAGTATTGTGGTGCTGGCAAAACAACTGCATGGCATCCGCGGAGTCAATTTAGAAGCCATCGGAGCGACATTCGTCCCCTTCACGGCTCGGACGCGCATGAGCGGCGTGAACTCGACGGATCGAGAGATCCGCAAGGGCGCGGCCGACGCCGTCGAAGGTTACGTTCGCTCGCAAGGAGGAGCCTTTCCCCCCGGGGTGAAGGCCGTCGTCGAGCGTGTTGCCAAACAGGGGGGAACGCCGCTCGTCGTGGCCGAGAAGGCCCGAGTGCTGGGCGTGATCCATCTAAAGGATGTCGTCAAGGGGGGCATCGCCGAGCGTTTTGCGGAATTGCGACGGATGGGAATTAAGACGGTTATGATCACGGGCGACAATCCGCTGACTGCCGCGGCGATTGCGGCGGAAGCGGGCGTCGACGATTTTCTGGCCGAAGCGACACCTGAAGCCAAGTTGCAGATGATTCGCGATTATCAACAAGGGGGGCGTTTGGTCGCCATGACCGGGGACGGCACCAACGATGCCCCCGCGTTGGCCCAAGCCGACGTCGCCGTGGCCATGAACTCGGGAACTCAAGCGGCTAAAGAAGCCGGAAATATGGTGGACCTGGATTCGAACCCGACCAAGTTGATTGAGATCGTGCGGATTGGCAAACAGTTGCTGATGACCCGTGGATCGCTGACCACCTTTAGCATTGCGAACGACATCGCAAAGTACTTTGCCATCATCCCGGCAGCCTTTGCGACGACATTTCCCGTGCTAAAAGCGTTGGACATCATGAGGCTTACCACTCCGAGCAGCGCGATCTTATCGGCGGTCATCTTTAATGCGTTGGTGATCGTCTTCCTGATTCCGCTGGCGTTGAATGGAGTGAAGCACTTGGCACTGGGTGCGGGCGAACTCCTGTGGCGCAACCTGGTGATCTACGGTTTCGGCGGGCTGATCGTACCATTCATCGGAATTAAATTAATCGACATGGCTCTAGCCGCGTTACACCTGGCGTAAGCCGTCGCCGATTATTAACGATTATTAGAATCAGTGAGACCATATCATGTTGTTACGAGCTCTAAGAATTTCGATTGTGATGATGTTGGTCATGACGGCGATTACCGGCGTGATCTATCCTCTCACGATCACAGTCATTGCGAACACGGTGTTTGCCTTTCAATCGCGGGGAAGCGTCATGTTGGACGGCCAACGGGCGATCGGCTCGGAGTTGATCGGCCAGACCTTTACCGATCCGGGGTACTTCTGGTCGCGTCCGTCAGCGACTGGTCCTATCCCCTACAACGCGGCCTCCTCTTCGGGATCGAATCTGGGGCCTTCAAATCCGGCATTGCAGACGGCAATTCAGGAACGAGTCCAAAAGTTGAAAGCGGCTGACAATTCCCAAACCAGCCAGGTACCGATTGACCTCGTCACTGCGTCCGCGAGTGGGCTCGATCCGGACATCAGCCCGGCAGCGGCGAATTTTCAGGTGTCGCGGGTGGCCCAGCGGCGGGGAGTGCCTGACACGGAAGTCAAGCAGCTCGTATTCCGGTACACTGCAGGACGACAACTGGGCTTGTTGGGTGAGCCCCGAGTGAATGTTTTGAAGCTGAACTTGGCCTTGGATCAAGCCTTTCCGTTGAAAAAAGCGACCGTTCAGAAATGATGATTCATAGTCGTTGTGATAGTCGTTGTTCGCTCCGCGAACAGAACGCAATCGCAGTTGCCGGCTAGAATCAGCAATCAAAGTGAAATGACAAATTCAAGCTCGCTACTGCGAGCGCGTTATGTTCGCGGAGCGAACAACGACTATCTTTGCTTCTAGTGAGTCTCGTTGCGATGGATGATTTACGCCCGAATCCAGAAGCGTTGCTGGCCAGCATGCAGAATGAGGCGGCACGCGCCAGTCGAGGGCGGTTAAAAATCTTCTTCGGGTACGCAGCTGGGGTCGGTAAGACGTTCTCCATGTTGCAGGCCGCGCAGCGAGAACTCGCAGAAGGGCGAGAAGTTGTCATCGGATATGTGGAGCCTCACAATCGCCCCGAGACCGAAGCGCAGTTGGTTGGTTTAGAGCAGCTGCCGACGCTAAGCGTCCCCTATCGCGGCGTCACCCTGCGGGAATTTGATCTGGATGCCGCACTGGTGCGGCATCCAGATTTACTGTTGGTTGACGAGCTGGCACATTCCAATGCCGAAGGTTGTCGCCATTCTAAACGCTGGCAGGATGTCGACGAGCTACTCGCGGCGGGCATCAATGTTTATTCCACATTGAATGTCCAGCATCTGGAAAGTTTAAATAATGTTATCTCACAAATTACCGGGATCACGGTCCATGAAACCCTTCCCGATCATGTGTTCGAACAAGCGGACGAGATTGAGTTAATCGATCTCACTCCGGAAGAGCTGACCGAACGTTTGCGCGAGGGCAAGATCTACCTGACCGTCCAGGCCGAGCGTGCCTTGCGGCATTTCTTTCAACGCGCCAATCTGACGGTATTGCGAGAGCTGGCATTGCGCCAATCGGCGGATCGCATTCATGCCGATGTGCAATCCGAGCGTCAAACCCAACGCACTGGACGCACCTGGCCGACACATGAACGATTAGTGGTCTGCGTGGGGCCCAGCCCAACCTCGGCGAAAGTGATTCGCAGCGCGAAACGCATGGCGATGGGCTTACGTGCCGAGTGGATTGCAGTGACGGTCGAGACCTCGCAAACACTCCACATGAGCGATGATGCCCGGGAGCGGCTGGGGGCGAACCTGCGTCTGGCCGAGGAATTGGGAGCAGACACGCGAGTCTTGTCGGGAACCGATTCCGCGGAAGAAATCGTGAGTTTCGCCCGAGAATGCAATGCGACAAAAATCGTAGTCGGCAAACCTCTCCATACGAGTTGGCACAGTCTATTTTCGAGATCCCTGGTTGAAGATTTGCTGCGTCTGAGCGGCGACATTGACGTTTATATTATTCGTGGTGTCGGCGAGCCACATCGGACGAAACAACCGGCAACGTCTGTTAAACGCCCGATCAAACGCACCGGATATGTGATGGCCGTCGTCGCCACGACTGCGGCAAGTATTCTCGGCGCCATCTTAGTACGATGGGGCGTGACTGAAGCCAACATTGTCATGGTGTTCCTGGCGACGGTGCTCTTTATCTCAGGACGTTACGGCCGGGGTCCTGGTATTCTCGCCTCCGTCATCAGTGTGCTGGCGTTTGACTTTTTTCTCATTCCGCCTTATCTCACATTTGCCTTCGCGGACGCTCAATACGTGCTCACGTTTGTCGTTCTACTAGCGGTTTCCTTAACGACCAGTCATCTGACCGCTCAATTGCGTGAGCAAGTCGAGGCCTCGCGCCTGCGGGAACGTCGCACGGAAGCGTTATATAAATTAGGCAAACAGCTGTCGGGTGCGATGGGAACCGACTTCCTGTTATTGATGGCGGGACAACAACTTTCGCAGATGTTTGGTGGCGAGTGGGCCGTACTGATGCCTGACGATCACAACCAACTCCACCCGCGTTGGTCCACCAGACATGCTCCCTCCATTGATCCCAATCTGTCGGCGGTGGCGATCTGGTGCTTTGAACATGGAAAGCCTTGTGGCCGTGGAACAGAGACACTGCCGAACGTGGGGGCGTTGATTGTTCCTTTGGCCGGCTCGCAACAGATGGCAGGCGTATTGATCGGCTGGGGGGCGGGTGCGGAGCTCTGGTCACTCCCTGATTCCCGACGCCATCTCGAGACGGCTGCCGGCCTGATTGCGTTGGCCCTCGAACGCGACCGCTTGACGCTGGAGGCTCGTGAGGCCGAACTCAATGTCGAATCCGAACGCTTACGCAACGTCTTATTGAACTCGTTATCACACGACTTGCGGACGCCACTGGCAGTGATTGCGGGTGCCAGCAGCAGTCTGTTGCAACGTGCGACAACTGCAGAGACAGGGCTCGATCGGGAATTGTTGCAAACGATCTATGAAGAATCGGATCGGCTCTCCAAACTGATTGATTCCTTGCTGCAGATCACGCGAATTGAAGCGGGGGGCGTGCAAGTTCAAAAAGAATGGAACGTTCCGGAAGAGGTCGTGGGGGCCTCCCTGCGACGCGTCCAGCAGCAATTCCCCCGTCGCACCTTTCAACTGGATGTCGCGTCAGACTTACCGTTGGTGGCGATGGATGCGGTGCTGATCGAACAAGTCTGTTTCAACTTGCTGGAAAATGCCTGCCGCTATTCTCCCGCCGAGACGCTGATTGAACTTTCTGCCCGGATTGTGGGGAGCGATCTACAGATCTCCGTTGCCGACCGCGGACCGGGGTTGGGGACGGATGAACTGGAGCGTGTCTTTCAAAAGTTCTATCGCGGCAGTGCTGTTCCATTGGGAGATCAACGTGGTGCGGGCCTAGGTCTAGCAATTTGCCAGGCGATCATCACCGCCCATCACGGCACGATCCGAGCCTCAAACCGTGACGGTGGCGGAGCAGCTTTTGTGGTGAGCTTGCCTCGCGGAGAGAATCCACCGATGATCAATGAAGCGGAGCTATGACAGAGAAAACGGCTACCGTGACCACGTTCACGACGGGTGTCGCTGGTGACTGGGTCAGAACCGCTGAGTTATTCACTTATCCTCATTCTCATTTGCCGTGATTTGAATTGGCATGACCTCGACGCGTCTGCTGGTGATCGAAGACGAAGCCCCGATCCGCAAGTTTTTGCGGGCAGCGCTGGTCGACGCCGACTACACGCTCGACGAGGCGGAAACGGGGACGCAAGGCCTGCGGTTGGCCGCATCCAGTCCCCCCGACGCCGTCATCCTGGACCTGGGTCTGCCCGATCTGGATGGCCTGGAAGTCCTTAAACGGCTTCGCGACTGGTATGCCTCGCCGATTATTGTGCTGTCGGCTCGTGGCCAAGAACGTGACAAGGTGCAGGCGCTCGATCTAGGGGCTGACGACTACCTGACAAAACCGTTTGGCATTGGTGAGTTACTGGCCCGGATTCGGGTCGCCCTGCGACATGTGACGCGCAACAGTTCGCCCGCCGGATCGGTCTATGAACAGGGTGATTTGCGGGTCGATTTTGAAGCCCGACGGGTGACCCGAGCAAGTGTGGAAATCCATCTCACCCCCATCGAATACCGATTACTGACGACCTTGATCAAGCATTCGGGAAAGGTCCTGACGCACCGCTTTTTGCTCAAAGAAGTCTGGGGGCCGGAGAACGTCTATGAGACGCACTACCTGCGTGTCTTCATGGCCACGTTGCGTCGCAAGCTAGAAGCCGATTCCGCACGGCCAGTCTATTTGCTGACGGAGCCGGGTGTGGGCTATCGGTTCGCCGACGCGTAGCCCGACACTGTAACGCCGTGAAGGATTCTGGGAGGGTGAGGCTCCCGCCGAACCGCTTGGTCTACTGAGAGCGGAAAGACTTAGCGGTTCGGCAGGAGCCTCACCCTCCCAATGCTTCGAATCACCACCAAATTCAAGATACCTTGAGAATTCGCGTTCCCAAATCCTTCACGGTGTAGCGAGTCAGGTCTGTGGTGTGGTCTGCAACTGGTCACGATGGATTTACTGCTCATCGCAACAGTATCATGTCGGGAACTCTGCGTACCGGGCCGGGGGCGGCTTGGACTCTTCGCGAAATTGGGACACACTTTTGGCCAAGGACCGATCCAGATGCCCGTACTCACTCGAAAGTATCGAACATTCACGGCCGCTGTAGTGGCGGTTGGCCTGGTCACAGGAATGTTGTTCCTTGGTGGCCGGCCCACGGTGGCCATTGGTGAAGATACTGTCGCCGCCACGCCGCCGATCGACAAAGGATTACGGGTGTTTTCGGCGGGGCATAGCTTTCACGTGTTTGTCCCCGGACAACTGGTGGCGATGGCCAATGCGGCGGGAATTAAGGACCACGTGTTGGTCGGCCTGTCGTCGATTGGTGGTTCTCGCGTCATTCAACACTGGGATATCGCCAACGACAAATTTAAGTCGAAGGAGAGTCTGCGAAGCGGTAAAGTCGATGTGCTGACTCTTTCGCCAATCCATCTGCCTGACGAAGGCATCGAGAAATTCGTGACGCTCGGCCTGGAGCATAACCCCAATCTCCGCGTCACCATCGAAGAGTTCTGGCTGCCGTTTGATATCTATGACACGACCTTCAAACAGCGTCCGGTGAAAGTCGATCACAACGCGCCGACCGCTGACGAATTGCGAGCGCTGCATGCTCCGTATTTCAAATCGATGGACGAGCACGTCGAAGCATTAAACAAGAAGTTCGGCAAGCAAGTGCTGTTTGTGGTTCCGGCCGGGCAGGCCGTCATTGCCTTACGGGAGAAGATCATTGCCGGACAGGCACCCGGGTTGAAAACTCAGGAAGAGTTGTTTACAGATCCAATCGGCCATGCCACGGCACCGCTGCAAATCTTGGTGTCGTATTGCCATTTTGCGGTGATCTATCAGCGTTCTCCGGTCGGCCTGCCACTCCCCAAGGTGATGGCGGCTGCGAAGAATCCCAACTGGGACGAGAAGTTGAATCTGTTGCTGCAAGAGCTGGCCTGGGAAGCCGTCACGCAGCATCCGCTGAGCGGTGTGAAACTGACTGCCGCCAAGTAAATGAGAACGAATCTGGAGGTGAATCTTGATGCTGGTGCGGCACGAGATTCACCGTCTTGGAATCACCAAGATCGAAGGGCCACCCGTTGATTGCGCTTGAACTGCGAGATTCCGGTATCGTTCTTCCGGTTCGGGCTCAGCCCGGGGCGAAGAAGAATGCTGTGACAGGCGAGCATGCCGGGCAACTCAAGGTTTCCGTGACGCAAGCACCGGAAAAAGGAAAGGCCAACGCTGCCATTGTGGAGGTGTTGGCCGATCAATTGGACCTGAAGCGATCCCAGATCAGCTTGCAGTCGGGTGAAACATCCGGTCACAAGAAGTTTCTAGTGACGGGGATTTCCATGCCAGATTTACAGAGCCGGATTGAGGCCGCTCTGCAAAGGTAGTGCTTATGCTGCGTCACAGCTAAAAATTCGGATTGCGTGCCACTGTTTCGCGACCGTACTCGATCGTTAAGCAGTGCCCGGACGGCTTGGAAGCACTTCTTAACAACTGAGTACAGTTGTGAAACAGTGGCACGACAAGACCGTGGGGAGTGGATCCCAAATCTAAGACGTGACAATGCACTAGTCGTCGAAGCGTTCGATCTTGGCCTTAGCTCGCAATTCTTGCAGTTTTTTGAGCTGCAAATCCGTGGAGATGGCCTGCATGATTTGCGGCCGCACATCCTCAATGCTCTTTTCACCTTGATGGCGATCAGTCACCAGACAAAGGTGCGTTCCGAACGGCGACGCGAAGGGCTCACTCATTTCACCAGGCTGCAACGCGAAGGCCACCTTGGTGAAAGCTCGAGGCATCTTGCCTTCGGTCAGAAAGAACCCGACGTCTCCCCCTTTTTTTCCGCTGGGAGCTTCGGAGTATTTTGTCGCAGCGGTCGCGAAATCGAGCCCATCTGTGATCACTTTTCGGATCTTGGACAGCTTCGCCAACGCGGCTTCAACCTGCTGCGGATCTTTCAGATCGGCCACTTTCACAAAGATCTGACTGGCGCGGACTTCGGTGCCATCGAGTTCAACTCGGTGCGCTTCGAAGTACTCTTTAATCTGCTGATCGGAAACGGTCTGGATCAGATAGTTCCGCCACAGCAACGGCAGAGTCAGCTCTTCTCGCAGGATCTTTTCGGTGTAGCCATGCTCTTTCAGATCGAGCTGTCCGGAAGCAGACTTGGGCAACAGAGCTTTGATCTGAGCTACCTGGCCGTCGAGCTCGCCTTCGGAAACGGCAATTTTTTGCAGCTTCAGAAACCGCTGCATCAACTGCGTATCGATCAACTGGTCAATGAACTCGCCGCGGACCTTCGGTTGCAACGCGAGGTCCACTCGGCGCGATTTAAACATTCGCTCCAGATCAGCCCGGGTAATGGGTTGCCCATCGACCCGGGCCAGAATGGATTCGTCTCCACGACGAGCACTCGATTTCGCAGTTTGAGCCAAAACATCAAGGGCCGAGCCAGTCATCGCTGAAATAGCGATGACTCCCGCGAAAACGTGCCAGACGTGCCGCATGATATTGAGCCTTTGGCCTGATCGAGTTTATTCACGACGCGGCCAAATCTGAGACATTGTTCTAAGTAGTACTCCCGCGAGTAAAACGTCTCAGTGATGACCGTCCACAGTGTAGACTGTTATGCCGACCATTCCGACTGACAGTAGTCACAATGGAAACCGACGACAGTCGAAGTGCCAGGAATCGGCAAGCGATTCTTGCCCAGCACGGCGTCGTTGCGTTCCATCGGGTGCACCGTCGGTCGGCCGCATTCCTGGCAGCGGCGATGCATATGCAGCAAACGGCTGCGTTGCACGGCCTCAATGAAGGAAGACTGACTGCTGCTGCCACTGCGGCGAATGAAACGCCACGAGAGGACGTGAGAGTCTTCTTCAGGTTCCAGTTCCAGCTCGGCTTCTGGTTCGTGGTAGACGCTGAGGTTCGGAAATACCGCTTCAGCCAGATCGAAATTCTCGGGCGCGTAAAGTTTCAAGCTCATCCTTGAGCCTCCTTTGTACAGGGACATCCATCCCCGCTGCCAATTAATAAAGGCAGTCGTGCAATCAAGTTATGCGAAACACCCCAAAAACCCGTCCAGCCTGCGACAAATTTTCAGGAACGTGACCCAGCCACTCGACCGGCTGCGAGAGCGCTATCTCAACCATTCAGGCTGCTAATGGTTTTATCGACACGACACTGACAACTGATTCAGAAGGTATTGTCGCTACGCTTCAGATTCTTGATGAATCCCGAAAAGTCTGCGCAATCGCTGGGGACCGGTGCAGGAAGATACCCAGCAAGATCCGCTTCCGCAAGCCAACATTTCTTAAAGGTTAAGGCATTCATGAAATTGCAGGAGTCACCCATTGGCGATTGGGGAAAGTTGGAGAACCTGAACGTCTCACCGTTTCCTGAGATGCCCCTCGGGCTTAATCGTAGCCGAGGTTTTTCTCGATCGCCCGGGCTTGCGGACTTTGCAGCAGCGGCGTCAGCTTGTCGGTTTCCTTTTCGCGGGGCATTTCACCGCGGCCTTCGGTACCCGCTGACTTCCAGTCATCGTGGTATTCCGAGATAGCATCTTCCTGATGCTTATACATGCTCTTCATGGTCGAACACCCCATAAGGCTGCAACAGCTGAGGCACGCAAGACCAGCGACAAGATATCGCATGGAACTAGCTCCAAATTCAGAAAATGGATGTAGAGGGGGGAGTGTGGGATGTGTTGAGGTGTGTGTATTGTGGCCCGCTGGGAGGGGCGTGGCAGGCATGCTAAGATAGGGCAGGATGGCAGAAGTGTGTCAAGATTGGGATTTTAGGTCCAGCCCAGTTCATGAAACGTGGATTAGACAGCGTTTCTGACCTCTCATCAGCGATCCGGAGCGGCAAAGACCACCGGGCCGCCTTCGACGTTTAGTTCGATGTTTTACTGGAAAATATCAGGCGCACGTGACCTACCACGGTGGCGTCTTTTCAGAAAGTCAGTGCTGTGGAATCACAACTGGATGTGCTGGTCGTTGCTCCTCACCCGGATGATGCTGAAATCGGAACTGGGGGCATGTTGCTGGCTTCGCAACGGGCCGGTTTGCGGGTCGGCGTGGTCGAGCTGACCAACGGCGAGCCCACTCCACACGGCAGTCCCGAAATTCGAGCTCGTGAAACGGCCGCTTCGACCGCGATCTTGAAGCTCGACTATCGCCACAATCTCGGTCTGCCCAACCGCAGCTTGGAGGCAAATCTGGAAGCGCGTCGAGCCTTGGCGGAGGTCTTTCGCCTGACTCGTCCGAAGACCATCTTCGCCCCGTATTGGGAAGACGCCCATCCCGACCATGTCTCGGCCAGCCAGTTGGTGGACGCTGCCCGCTTCTGGAGCAAGCTGACCAAGTCCGATATGGCGGGTGCTCCCTATTGGCCCCCGCGCATGCTCTACTACTGGAGCATCCATTTGAAGATTCATCCCAAGCCGGCGTTTGTGCTGGATATCAGCGACGTGATCGAAGACAAAATGAACTCGATCAAGGCCTATGAAAGCCAGCTGATCACCGGCCGCCCCACGACATTTCCCACGGTCATCGACGATATCCGTGATCGAGCTCGGTATTGGGGCTGGACCATCGGCAAGGCCTACGGCGAGCCGTATGGTTCCCGTGAAGACATCGGTCTATCGAGCATCGCCGCGCTGGTGTAACGAGCCGACAATCGCCAAAATATCTGCGTCGTACAGCAGCACGAGATCGCCTCACCGATTCAATACGCACGATAGTCCTGAAAAAATCGATCCGAAAGAAGTCTTCCCTTGGCCGCTCAGCAGAACCCGATCAATACGATCTTAAATGTCGATTGTGTGGAGGCCCTCGCCAGTCTGGAAGCGGGTTCTGTGGATCTGGTCTTTGCCGATCCGCCGTTCAATATTGGCTATGACTACGACGTCTACAATGACTCGCAGGACCAGGACACCTATCTGAAGTGGTCCGAACAATGGATCGCCGGTGTGCATCGTGCGTTGAAACCTAACGGCACATTCTGGCTGGCGATTGGTGACGAGTACGCCGCCGAACTGAAAGTGATGAGCCGCAAGATTGGCTTCAACTGTCGCAGCTGGGTCATTTGGTACTACACGTTCGGGGTGAACTGCAAAAAGAAATTCAGCCGCTCACACGCGCATCTGTTTCATTTCGTGAAGGATCCCGAAAACTTCACCTTCAACGATGACGCGATCCGGGTACCGTCAGCTCGGCAACTGGTCTATAACGATAAGCGAGCGAACTCCAAGGGACGTCTCCCCGATGACACCTGGATTTTGAGGCCGCAAGATCTGCCGGAGGGGTTTCAACCCACCGACGATACCTGGTATTTTCCTCGTGTGGCGGGGACGTTTAAAGAACGAGCGGGGTTCCACGGCTGTCAGATGCCGGAGCAGCTGCTGGGAAGAATCATCCGCAGTTGTTCGAATCCCGGAGACTTGGTACTCGATCCATTCTCCGGCAGTGCGACAACTCTCGTCGTGGCCAAGAAGCTGGGCCGGCAGTTCTTGGGATTCGATTTGTCCGAGGAGTACATCGAGCGCGGCCGCGCTCGTCTAGCCAAGGTGGAAATCGGAGCCAAACTCGAAGGAGCCGCAGAGCCGTTAGTCAGTGCACCAGCAACTCCCGCTTCCGAAGAGGTCCCCGTTCGCGCCCCAGCCCCAAAGAAGACACGCACCCGCAAGAAGAAACGAGCCGAGATCGAACTGACACTTCCGTTTGAAGCTGATGAAACTCTTCAGGCTAGTTGAGTGCGGTTTCACTTAGCGGCCACTTCATTTGCGACGACGTCTGCGAAGAGACGAAGACGTTCAGTTCGCGGAGCGAACAACGACTATGGTTCGCTCCACTCACCCAGATTCGAGAATCTGGGCTGCCCATCGACGGTGTCGATAGAGAGGCAAGCATGAAATGAAACCGCTGTCACTCAGGTTGTTGAGACAGACCGAACCGCTGTCAGGCGTTCCAATATAAGTTGCGAACCCCAGACGATTCCGAGGACGGCTCCGCCACCGCAGGTGATGGCGATCAGGGCCGGCCAACTGTGGTGATTGGGGTAGTGGGCCGCCACTTGGTCGGAATACACCCACAGTGCTAGCAACGGCAGCAGGTAGGGAATCAGGCCTTCCCGCACCAGTCGCATCATGGGGATTCCCAGGTACTTCATCCCTACGGGCAGAATGATCCCCAGCTCAAACAGGATGATGGGAATCGATGT
>JAZKFE010000450.1:0-6112 GCA_040386595.1 Planctomycetota bacterium
ATCGGGACTGGGTTGCATCGAAATCACCCAGACGGCTGCCCTTCAGTCGCAGTGCGTCCTACGTTTAACTCAAATCTCCTTCATGCCCCCAGTCAGTGCATTTGAGCTGACTGGGGGCGTATGAATCTTCTCCCCCAAAATCGACAAGCGTCGTTCGGCTTGGCGATCTCCAATCGTGTTCATTTCACGTACTTGACGGTGCTTGTGCCGAGGGTTCCGTTGAACTTGAACGGGGCCTGGTCGTAATAATCCAGGGAGACGGGCGAGCCCAGGTCGCTACCAAAATCGAGGCAGTCGTTCGCGGTGAAGGCCAGCGGGGCGGTCATGGGAACCTTGCCAGTGGCGACCTGCTTGCCATTCACCTTCAGCGTAATTTGCGCAGCCGCGCCGGGATGCTCGGCGAGGAGCTTCGTCTCGACTTCAATTTTTGATTTGCCGGCAACCAGTTTGTCCTTCGCCACGATTCGCGTGCGCTCGATCTCGAAGAGGTTGTATTCGTAACTCAGCACGCCGTCTTTTACGTAGCACGTCAGACCGCCAGAGAACGCACCGAGCGAATACAGCACGCCATTCGCGTTGGCTGGAACATCCACTTCCAGGCTCACCACGTTGCTGAATTTCCCCAGCTTCGGTGCGGCGAATTCGGGCATCCGCGTGATCGAACCGGAGAACGTCCAGCTGGAATAGGGCGTTGCCGGGCCGTCTTCGGGATGCATTATTGTCCAGAGCCCACCGCCGATGGGCAGGTTCAGATTCTTGGCGGACTCCACGAGGAAGAGGGCCTTCATCGCAGCAACCTTGTCGGGCATTTTTGCGGCGAGGTCGTTCGCTTGGCTCCAGTCTTCGTTTAGGTTGTAAAGTTCCCAGACGTCCTTTTCTGGATCCCATTTGCTGATGTCGGGACGGCCGGGCAACCAGGGGGTTCGCTGGCCGAAAGTCCCGGCGAACCAGCCGTCGTGATAAATGCCGCGACTGCCCATGATGTCGAAGAACTGAGTCAGTTTGCGGCCCTTCGCTTTGGGGGCGCTAAAGGTATACGCCATGCTGAGGCCGTCGATCGGACCTTGCGGAACACCATTCACCACACTGGGCGGTGTGATATTCAACAACTCATAGATCGTCGGAACCACATCGTTGACATGGTGAAACTGGTCACGCGGTGTGTCGTCGTGCTTGATGACCTTGGGCCAGGCCACAGCCATCGGCTGCCGTGTGCCGCCGAAGTGTGCGCCGACCAGTTTTGTTGATTTATAGGGGGTGCTGCCGGCCCAGGCCCAACCAGCGTGATACATGTTGTCGGTCTTCGGCGAACCGAGGACATCCAGGCCGCCGAGGTCGTTCATCGCCTTAATATGCTGCTCGATTTTCGTCGGGATGCCGTTCTGCGCGAGCAATTCTGAAATCGTGCCGTTTTGGCCTTCGGCCGACGAGCCGTTGTCGCCCCAGATGTAGAAAATGAGCGTGTTGTCGAGCTTGCCCTGTTTTTGAATCTCATCGATCACGCGCCCGGCGTTGTAATCGGCATGCTCGGCGAACCCGGCATAGACTTCCATCAACCGGCGCTGGAAGGGCTTTTCGCTTTCGGGGATGTCGTCCCATGCCGCCAGAGTCGCGGGGCGCGGAGTGAGTTGCGCGTTGGCTGGAATCCAGCCGTCCTTTTGCTTTCTGGCAAAAACACGTTCGCGATACTTGTCCCAGCCGTCGTCGAACTTCCCTTTGTACTTGTCAGCCCACTCTTTCATGATGTGGTGCGGACCATGCATGGCCCCCGGTGCCCAATACATCAAGAACGGTTTGTCGGGTGAAAATGCCTGCTGCTCGCGGAGCCAGGTGATTGCATCCTCAGCGATATCCTCGGTCAGATGATAGCCCTGCTCGGGCGTCTTGCGTGGAGGGACGATGGTCGTGTTACGTACGAGATTCGGCTCGTATTGCGACGCTTCGCCGGCCAGAAAGCCGTAGAAGTATTCAAACCCATAGCTGGTCGGCCAGTATTCGAACGGCCCCGCGGCGGTGGTCTGTTCGGCAGGTGTGTTGTGCCATTTGCCCCAGGCTCCGGTTTTGTAGCCATAGGCCTTCAGCACCTCGGCTCCGGTTGCCGACGTTTTCGGAATGATCCCTGAAAAACCGTCCCAATCGTTGGCCAGCTCGCAGATTTGACCGTTACCAATGCGCGTGTGGTTACGTCCCGTGAGGAGCGAGCCACGCGTGGGTGAGCACATCGCGGTGGAATGAAAGCGATTAAACGAAATACCCGCCTTGTGAACGCGATCCAGCGTAGGGGTGTGGATCTCGCCGCCATAGGTCGAAGGCAGCCCGGGACCGGCATCATCCATCAGAATGATCAAAATGTTGGGCGCGTCCTTGGGCAGTCGCGCGGGATCGATTCGTTTCTTGTAGACCGAATCCTGCATGGAGAGTCCTGCAGTGGACGCCGAGGGCGTTGGTGGAAACGGCAGGATGGAACCATCAACCTGAAGCGGCACCGCAGCTGCAACTCGAGCGTCAGTCTTTGCCTTGTCTTGCGCAAAGCCCTGCCTGACCGAGCCTCCGAGCAAGACACCGATACAGGCCATCGTCACCGCAGTGAGAATCGTTCGCGTTCGCATACTCTCGTTTCCGTGGAGGTCGCTCTGCTCATCGTTTTCGAAATCACGAAGCAGAAAGGACAAAAGTGAAGTGGACGCTATTCTATGGTTCTCCATCCGTAATCACCATGTTTCACCGCGTGAATAACCATTCATAGAAAGACGTTACGGAAAACGAGCCACCAACACCTGTGTAGGTCGCATTCGATCGAACCGTCGTATGGGCATGAACGTCGCGATGAAATCGCCTAGCGAACCTTCATCGAGATATGGCTGTCCAGTTCGTGGGAGGATTCTGTAATGAAGACGCGTATCATGTACCTCGAAAATAAATCTGGCGGGCTGACCGGGCCTGGTCGGATTGGCCGCGTGAGCTTTTCGCAAACTGGTAAGACGATTTATTACCGCGGGCAAGCGTTCCAGAGCCTCAAAGGGCGCGGATGCAAATCCAACTACGTTGAGATCGCCACGGGGCAGGAATATTGGATTTCCGGCCCTCGCAAAGATGGCCGAGACCAACTTTATGGCGGCGGCAACACAGTCTCCGTCGACGAAGACGTAGCTGAAGAATATTGGAGCACTCTGCGTACGCCGGCGAAGTCTGTTTCGGCGATTCAGTGAGTCGTTTCGTCATCGGAGCAAACTCAGGCTCTCAGTCGATTGCGGTGGCCAGCCAACGTGGTACGATTTCGTGTCCAGTGATCCTGGCACGGATGTCCGTGAGCGACTATTGGCCTCCTGACTTTCTTCCTTGAGATGACTCCGATGAATCTGCCGCAGAATAATCCCTATGCCGTGGGACTCGAACAAAATCCGGCCAATTTCGAGGCGCTCTCGCCGCTGAGTTTCCTGCCCCGTGCAGCTCGGACTTATCCCAATCGGACCGCCTGGATTCACGGCGATCGGCAGGTGAACTATGCCGAACTCTATCAACGCTGCCGCCGTTTGGCCTCGGCATTAAAAACCCATGGCATTGGGCCGGGTGACACGGTTTCAATCATGGCGGCGAATATTCCCGCCATGCTGGAAGCCCACTATGGGATTCCTATGACGGGCGCCGTGCTCAACACGCTCAATATCCGGCTGGATGCCAACACGATCGCGTTCATGCTGGAGCATGCGGAAACGAAGATTCTTTTCACCGATCGTGAGTTTGCCCCCACCATTTCCGCGGCTCTCGCCAAGCTGGCGAAAAAGCCGCTGGTGATTGATATCGACGACCCGGTCTATACGGGCCCCGGCGACCTGTTGGGTGAGATCGAATACGAAACGTTTTTAGAGCAGGGTGATCCGAACTACGAATGGCAACGGCCGACTGACGAGTGGGATGCGATTACGCTCAACTACACATCGGGCACGACGGGCAATCCGAAGGGTGTCGTCTACCATCATCGCGGAGCCTACCTGCTCGCGTTGGGGAATGTGCTGGCCTGGAACCTGGCGAATGGTCCCGTCTATTTGTGGACCTTGCCCATGTTCCACTGCAATGGCTGGTGCCTGCCGTGGACGATCAGCGCGGTCTGTGGGACTCACGTCTGTCTGCGACGTGTTGAAGCGGCCAAGATTTTTGACTTGATCGATGCGCATCAAGTGACCCATCTGTGCGGTGCCCCCATTGTGCTGAGTGCACTGATCAACGGGGCTCAACTGCAGAACCGTCGGTTTGAACGTCGGTTGGAGATCATGACGGCAGCCTCGGCGCCCCCCAGTTCGACGATTGCCGCGATGGAAGCCTTGAACTTCCACGTCAGCCATGTTTATGGTCTGACAGAAACCTACGGGCCGGCCACACTGTGCGAATGGCACGACGAGTGGGATGAATTGCCGCTCGATGAACGGGCTGTGTTGAAGTCACGGCAAGGCGTTCCCTATGCGGTGCTCGAGGGGCTGATGGTGGCCGATCCCGAGACGTTGGAACCGGTCCCCGCGGATGGTCAGACGCTGGGTGAAGTCTTCCTGCGTGGCAACATCGTCATGAAGGGGTACCTGAAGAACGTTAAGGCGACCGAAGAGTCGTTCCGCGGCGGGTGGTTTCATAGCGGTGACCTGGCTGTGATGCATCCCAACTATTACATGGAACTGAAGGACCGTTCGAAGGACATCATTATTTCGGGCGGCGAGAACATTTCTTCGCTGGAAGTGGAAGAGGTGTTGTACCGACACCCCGCCGTCGCCGATGCTGCGTGTGTGGCTCGGCCGGATGAAAAGTGGGGCGAAACCCCCTGCGTGTTCGTTGATCTTCGAGCTGGTCACGAACACACGACCCCGGATGATCTGATCGGGCACTGCCGTCAGCATTTGGCCGGGTTTAAGGTGCCCAAGACGGTGGTATTCGGTCCGTTGCCGAGAACCTCAACCGGCAAGATCCAAAAATTCGTGCTGCGAGATCGCGCGTCAAAACTGTAATCGCCAGGCCGCGAATTCTTAGTCGGCTGGTAGGAATTTGATTGCACCACGGAGACACGGAGAGCACGGAGTTTTTTATTAAGAACTTCGTGCTCTCTTTGGTGCGCAATGATTGTTCGTTGTCGTCTGTCACTGCCTAGCGAAGGAGCCACAACCTCTTGTTCGCTTCGCTCACCCAGATTCGAGAATCTGGGCTACCCGTTCGTTAGCGGGCGATTGATTGTGCGGTGACGGCTAATCCTTGCAGTGTCAGGTCGCGATAGTAGCTGGCTGCGAGACCGAGTTCGCGGGCGAGAAGTTCGCCTCCACCACCCGTGATCAATACGGTTGGGGTCTGTCCCGCATGTTGAGCCGACATTCGTTGCATCAACTCGCGGACCGCTCCGATATGTCCCCAGTAGATGCCGCTTTGCAGCGCTGATTGAGTCTCGGTACCGATTGCCGGTGGTGGGCTGTGTTGAAAGTTTTCGACCGCAATTAAGGGCAGTTGTGCCGTATGGTCGTGCAAGGCTTGTGAAGCCAATCTCAAGCCGGGCAGGATGGCTCCACCGGCAAATGCGCCGCTGGATGTCACCCAATCCACCGTGGTTGCCGTTCCAGAGTCGATCAGAATCAGCGGTTGGTCTGGCTGCCGCAGCACATTGCCTGCGACGGCTTTCAGCAAGCGATCGGTGCCGACACGATTGGGATACTGAGTCTGATTGACGAGCGGCAGTTCGGCGTTGCTGGCCAGGATCTGTGGCTCGGGCCAGACAGATTTCGGCCAGCTGTCGAGCACTCGCTGCAGGGCTGGGGGATTGACGCTGGCGATCAGGCTGACGGGAGCGAGACCAGCGAACGCCGTTTGCAGTTGAGGCCAAGGGTAGGGCTCGCCGTTGGTGGCGATCGCGACCATGTGCTCGCAAGTCGGCAGTTGGCCGGGAAGCACCGTCATTCCGTGGCGAAAAACGCCGAATTTGACGCGACTGTTGCCGACTTCGATCACGAGTAAAGGCGGAACAACGGTCACAGCAGATCTCGAATGGATGGGGTGACACAAACCGTCTCGTTTGTGTTTAGAGTCTTGGTCATAGTCGTTGTTCGCTCCGCGAACATAACGCGCTCGCAGTAGCGAGGTG
>JAZKFE010000451.1:0-20668 GCA_040386595.1 Planctomycetota bacterium
AGTTGAGCCCACTTTTTTTTGAGCCACTCCAGTTCCATCTTCAATCGGCCGATCTGCGCATACAGCTCCTCGGTGGAAACCCCCTCGGGTTCGACTTTGTGAGGCCGTCCCACCTCCTGGAACAGAGTCGACGAATTCTCCAGCAGCTGTCGTTTCCACTGATGAATCTGACTCGCATGAACTCCAAAGCGACTCGACAACTGAGCCACCGTCTCCTGCTCACGCACGGCCGCCAAAGCCACCTTCGCCTTGAACTCCACGCTGTGAACCTTACGCTTCTTCGCCATCAACCCCTCCCAGAAATTCAGGTACCAAACTCTACCTTATTTACTGGTCCAGTTTTCGGGGTCCATCGTAGGATAACATCGATGCGGATGGATTTAAGGTCATCGACCACGTCCCGAAAGAGCTGCGAGCCTGCACAAACAACCAAAGAAATGAAGATCGAGCTGAAGAACGGCTCCATTTTTCAGGTTATTGGGACAGACAATTGACTTTTCAGAGATCACGCAGCGAATCGTCACCGCGCAACCCGATCAGGTGATTGAGATTCGCTTGGAAATGATCGGGAAATGGTGAGATTCACTGTGCCAAAGGAAACGCATTTCGCCACCTTCGAAACCCCTTCTCCAGCCACCCCTTTTTGAGAGCCCCATGAAGTCACAACCACCGCTCAATCGCCGACGATTTCTTGCAGTCACAGCAACATCTGCAGTATGCGGTGGATTGCTGAACTTAGGCAGCACCAAGCTGAGGGCCGCGCCCCCGAACACGATGGGTGAAACCGATCACTTTTGGTATCGCCTCGCGCCGGATGGCCCATACGTCGATTCGCAACGCGACCACAAGGCGTTTGGATTCGGAGAGAGAAAGATTTTTCTCTCCCTAGACAATTGCCGGACATGGGCTCACAGCGCAGCGTTCTCCGACGCAGACAACATCACCTTCAGTTGCCTCTTGCAAAACGGGAATATTCTCTTCGCCACACGCGAGAAACTATTCCTGAGCACCGACCAGCTCAAGACACACCGACAGATCACGGTCAAGGATCGCGGTGGTCGCGATTACCTGCCGCATACGCCCGTCAATCCTGATCAACCCGGCTGGTATTTTCATCCGCTCGACGGCGAGCACACTTGGGACGTGAATGGCACGGAGATGCTCGTGTGGGGAAACTACTGCAACGTGACAGGCGGCCCGGTGCCAGTAAACATCTACTACTCAACCGACAGCGGGCAGACGGTGAAGATCGCGTATTCCTTCGGGCGGAATCCGCACTTTCAACAAAAAGGAGCCACGTCAGACACGCCGCTCGGTGCTGCGGCAAATCCGCTCATCGCCCGACACATCCACGGCTTGGCCTACAATCCCGTTGAGAATGCGTTTTACACCTGCACGGGTGACATCAACCGCGGGAACGGCAACGAGTGTCACTGGCTGCGTGGCACCTACGACGCCCAAACCGATACCTGGGACTGGATCGTGCTGGTCTCGGTGAACTCCGATTCGCGGTTCAAATCCGGCGGCATCAACATCGTCGACGGTCGCCTCTATTGGGTTGCCGACGCGAATGGTCCCAAGGCGGGGGCCCAACATGATCGCGGAGTTTTTACCTGTGCTCCGGAGGACATCTCGAATAAAGCCGCGCACAAACTGCTGTTCAATCTCGAATTTGAGTCCGCCAACATGATCGTTCACGACGGCGTGATGCTGGCTGCATTGTACGCGCCCGCTTCGACGTTTGCCTGCGGCTTTGTCTATTCACCCGACCTGGGCAAGACCTGGGCACAATACGATCTCAAGGAGTTCGGACCGCGTTCGGGCGTCCGCTTTCACAAGAAGAACGGTGATGGCTGGTTCCGCGTTGACCTCAGAAAAGGCTGGATTGACCGCGCCGAAGTTTTATTCATCAAACCGAAACCTTGGGGGGCGGCAGCCGCGGAATGAATGCGAACCGCGAAGTAATTGGAACTCTCGCGTCGCGCCATGTGAGTCGAGTCTGGCCGGGCAGCGACGAACTGGTGGCCCCACTACCGGCTTGTGCAACTAAGTGAGTATCTAGCCCGCTTGAAACGAAAGAACGGGTGTCAGCGTCTCCTGTCGCTGGCACTTAGAAAGCCGGAGCCGCGAAACCTGGAATCGAACGCGTAACCTCTGCTGCAATCGCAGTAATTCGTGAACTCTTTCCACCGCCTGATGCTCCAGGCGGCTGGCTTCCCATTCTTTTATCATTCAAACCGTTTCCTGATAAGTTTTGGATGGCGACGACTGTTTGCTGTCCTCGACAGGCACAAGGCCCAGGATCCGGTCCATTTTGGCGAGGAACTCTAGCGCTGCGAAGTAACGCTTTCTCGACTTAGACGCCCGCTTGTCGAGGAACTCACTTTGCGATTTTCCCTCAGCAGGGTAAGCGGAGAGAGTTTGCTGGTAATGGACATCCAGCCAAAGAATCAAGATTTGATCGACGAGCAGTTTTCGCAACGCTGAGGGGTGCCCCTGATGTAACTCTCGATGCAGTTCGTCCAGCGAAAGCCGTAGCGACTCACGCGCGACAATATTGCCCTTAACCATTAACCTCAGGTACATCGTTCGGACGTTTTCGCTAAGGTCTCCGAAGGGGCGCCATGTCTTCGGATCTGCCCGCATCAGTTGACGAATTTCGGCGAGGGCATCTGCATCGCCGATTTCGGCGCGTTTGACAAGCTCATCGAAGCCCTCCCGAGTCAGTGGTTGCCGTCGCTGATTACCCACCATCGTTCTGAATCCCTTATGCACTTTTGTCCGATTGTACTTTGCAATACGCCGATCGACCGGGCCGTGCAACCACAGACCAACTGCCCAGTGCAGTTGATCATGCAATACGGTTATTCGAGCATCGATGGCATTGTAGATCCGCAGTTCTTCGGCATTGGCTTCGCGTTGAGCTCGACGTTCGGCCTTAGACAGCCGATCTTCCCGCGCCAGGAACTGGACGACCGGATCAGCCAGCGATCCGACATACTCCTTCACCACCCGGTTGCCGACACGCCGTGCCCGGTAGTAATAGCGAGCACCGGTTTTCTTTCGATTCTCCCACGTCATTTTCAAAAACCACTGTGCAACAGATTTGATTTTTCAAGCGAGACGGCTGTTTCGAGCTTCTATAAGCACTTTTAAGCCCCCCAGTTCACGCAATCTTCAACTTTGGGGTTCGCTTCGAGCTTACAGTCGACGATTTACGTTTTCGCACTTTCTCAACCACCCCATTCTCGGGCTGCCGCCAGAGAGTTTCATCCAGTCGGCGAGACACGTTTTCCGAAAACACTTGCTCGACCGATCGCTGGCGGAACATGTTTGGTCGCGTTTGGAAGATAAG
The DNA here is from genome assembly GCA_040386595.1 of Planctomycetota bacterium. Classification (GTDB taxonomy): domain Bacteria; phylum Planctomycetota; class Planctomycetia; order Planctomycetales; family Planctomycetaceae; genus JAKFVC01. Next base: position 3,356 of record JAZKFE010000451.1, read on the forward strand.
ATTGCCGTGCTTAACAAGGCTCAGATGGGTTTCCGCATCCAATGCCAAGCCGTGCGCAGTAACAAGCAACTCCATTGATTCCCGCAGACGTCCCTGTGGGGTGTTCAAATCGTGAGCCTCACACTGGTGTTCGAGATAATCCAGCCAAGGCTCGATGACGAGTGGACCATGGTTATAGGCGCACAACAACATCAGAGTCTCGGGGGCCATTGGGGCGGCTAAAGGTATTTGGATCACCCGGTGGAGGATGAAGCCCCGCGCCTTTAGACGCTCCGTGACATCGAAAAACATCAGGCAGTATGTCTCGACGATTGACTTGGTCAGTCCCATCTCCACTGCGATGACTCCGGACGACTCACGGGCGAGGATACGGCATTGTAATTCAAGCTCGCGATGCCCCCCTTCATTGGCAAATCGATAGGCCAAGGCCAGATCGGGGTCATCTTTGAAAAGTCGTCGCATCGGTTTGGCAGTGACAACCTCACATGTTTTCCGAATGAATCCGATCGCGCGAACGATATCCGGTCCATCCCGTTCAAGACTCGCATTCTTTCCCGAACTGATGATCTCCAAGGCCCTGGCCCAGCGCCAGTCTGGACCGCTCGTCGGTAGTAGGGGGCCATAATCTGGATAATACCTTGTCGGTCTTCGCGGCATTCCTCAGCTCCTGATCGCTAAGACACACTTTTTTCCACAATCGTCACGACGGGGCTGCATCCTCGACACCGCTTGACCGTCACCAGTCCAGCTGATTCCAGCGCCCGCACCCCGTCGAATGCCGCTACTCGACTCATCCCGGCTTTCGCGACATTCTTCGGCTCAATCATCAGATGTAGCTTCCGGCCGCAAGCTACTGCCAACCGTAAGGCAAGCAGTGCCATGCGGAACGTGGCCTTGCCGGGAAGTCCCGCAACTTGAGACAACCAGGCGAGCATCCGTCGCTCACCTGCATTGGGGGAGTAATCACAATCGAGCGCATCAATGTCTATCTCTTCAAGTAAAATTGACATGTAATTCGTACCTGAATGGTGTTCGCCGATCCGAATTTCCGCGGTTCATAAGAACGATTTGACTTCAGTAAGGATCCTGATACTGGTTTCGTGCTCCTCATATTTCCAATTGCCGCCGCCAAGTCTGGAACTGATGCAATTGCTGATATCCCAACGCAGGCCCTGCGCCCATTCGGGATGCTCGAAGAGCGCATGCAGCAAATCAGTGTTGCTACCGCAATCGTGCATGGAGAACTCCATGACCAAGAAGTCCGGGCCATGCGCTACGATCTGAACTCCTGCGTCAATGCTGCGGAGCAATGCTGTTGCGACCAAATCTCGACAAATACCGCGAACAATGTCATCGACCACGGTATCGGCATCCAACACGTCACGGTACGATGGCGGAGCAGGGCGGGGACATGGGTGAGCTCCGTCGATACTCCTCAGTTCATCCTCATTACACGACGTGATCGTTCGGTAAAAAATCGCACGGCCGCTGGGGAGGACAACCTCAATTCGCTCTGGCGAAATTGAAATCTCACATTTGCCGATCTGGGCTTGGCCACCATTGACAAGGGCACGGCGCACTTGGTCGGCGAGATCGCGCCGAATTGCATCGATTGGGAATTTCATCCCGTTACTCATCAACGGCCACGGTTTCCCGACTAACCAGTATAAAATCTCCTGCTTCAGATCCGGCCACCGAATGATGCCGAACAGGTGGTCTTTGGACGGGACAAAGCAGTCGGCAGCCATAACTGCTAGTACGCTGATCACAGACTCCCCCGGTGATAATCCTTCGGCGATGTCACTCAAACAAGGCAATGTTTTACAAATAACATCCCCCCCCTTAGGACAAGAAGGTGAGGCAGCAGTGAGAGCTCCAAACGGCATTCCGCAACTTGCAAACTCTCCGGCGCGATTCACAAAGTAATTCATGTGACCGCATACGCGTCCCCCGCCATCGAGCAGTTCGAGCGCTCGCAACAAGGCGGTGCTTGGCTGCCGCGCTATTTCAAGGCGAGCGCTTAAGACAGCCGCCACGGCCGGAGGGAGATGCAATCCTGCGGAACAATAATGATTTTGTAACCATTGGATGGTCTTTGCATTCAGGTCGGGAAACTGAAAAGCCCAAGACCGAAGCCACGAAAGAACGTAATTATCGTCCAGCAACTGTGCCATCGACATCGTTCCAGACGTCGCCTCCGGAATAGAGGCAAATTGAGTTTCCGCAGACTCGTTCGCAACACGGATGACGGCATGTGCTAACTGGACATCCAAGCCGATGCCGCGGCGGTTAATGGCATCGTGCACCTCTAAGAGCTCGGGTTCATCGTACTGCTTCAGATGATCGAAGATGTCCGCCATCCCCAGCAGTTGATCGATTCCTACCCCAATAAACGTTGTCCATCGATCGGCGCTTGCCGCGTCAATTTGGACGTCCTTTGGGCGGGAAGTATTCCACGGCGCGCTCAAGTTCGTGGGCCGAACGCGAAATAAATTCCACAGCAGAGCATTGAAGTTTTCGGGCCATCCCCCGGCACGCGCTAATGCTCGAAGTTCGATCCAACGCACGGGTGCAGCGACGCCCAGCGCACACCAAGCTAGTGCTTCACGGCTTCGACCGTCCCAGTTACACAAAGCGCGTCCCGACCGAATGGCTCGGCGAAGGATTGCTGGTACTTCGCGACCGGCAACGATCTGAGTTGATTCCGCTTTCAGTTCCAGCTGCGGCAAACTGATGAGTCGTCTGATCTCGTCCGCACGTTCTGCCTTCTGGCGAGGCAGCCAGATGATCACAATGTCATCGATCATTGCTAGACACAGAACAATCTCAGGCAGTTCGTTGAGTGCGACTTGACTTGCCTTCGCCGGGCTCTGGCTGGTTTGGACAGTCGCGACATGCAAGAAGATCGGTGGCGCGATTCGCGCCATAATCGCTCGCCGGTTGTGCGCGAACGCTTGACGCAGGTCTTTCGGAAATTGGGGCGGCCATTTCGGGGCCGGCAACGATAGACTATCTGGTTCGAGTTCGATGCCATGTTTAGCGAACTCGCGAAGTAGGTGCGACACATTCATGCTGATTCGCCTCTAGAGCCTGTTATGCACTATTTCGCTGGATTTTCAGGATTTCCGAGAGATGATTTTGCCGCAAATCACCGCTAACGGGCTTTTCGATCTATAAGAAATGCAAAAAACGCTGGTTTTGAGTACTCAATAGTCAATAACAGGCTCTAGATCCGTAAGTTCTGGGAAGCGTTCTGCTGATGGAAGAATCAGTCGATCCATATTACAGATGCGCACCGAGTCGCCTCGACGACGCCTAGCGATTTGCGACTGCCCGTCTGATGCGTTTTGTGATGGTTTTGCGCGTCGGGCGCGCAAAGAGCGTGCCAATCTCTTGGATCAGAATCAAGTTACTGTGCGAATGGCTCGCAAGTTGTAGGTGACAGCTTTACTAAACGGCGCCAATCTATTCGGCCGCACACAGAAGATTGTTATCAATAGTAAAACTCTCGACCGCTATGCTTTCTCCTGTAAATGAAATTCCCAGTCGGCACCAACGATGACCGCTTTTTGTACACCACCTTTCTCACTCGTTGTAACCATATCGACGGGGTGAGTAGTCGGCTTTTTCACCATTTTTATTGCAGCTTCATGTTCCATAACGATCGCAAACAAGGGCACCACAAGAAATGGATCCCGGGCTTGAAAGTGCTTAGATAAATGAAGACTGATAAGAAAATCTGGAACTGCGATGGTCTGCTCAGCGGAAAGAATTAGCACAGGGTTGTGACCGCTGTCGATGAGTGCAAGTGCCTGGCTGACAATTTGAATGGTAATTGGAGGAAAGCTAGTCGTATCTAGACGACGCTTGATATCACCCAAGTGCTTAGCAACACCTGCGTAAATCGAATCGCAAATACTCAGTAGGAGTTGCTGACGATCCACTATCTCGCTGGCACGTTTAAAATTGTATTTGCGGTACCGTGCTGATATCGCAGTCCAGTTAGTACCAAATGTCCCGGCGATATCTTTTAATGTCTGCCCTTCACCAAGAAGCCTCTTGACGACGCGGCCGTGGTCTAAAACCCAGTCCGGCCAGCAAGCAATACGGCCAATGCCACAGGGATGAAGCTCGATTTGGGGCTCCGGGATCGCACGCTCTTGATACCAGCGGGTTAACGTTTTCACGTTCTTGATCTTCAACTCTGCCATGAGCTCTCGGGAAGTAATCGACATATTTGCTTTGACTCCAATCCACATAGACGTAATACTAGTCTACATGAAATGTGATGTTGTATATAAGTCACGAGGATAATTCAAGGAGAAAACCGATGCAGGTCCTGTCCCGGCGGATAGTCGAGCTGACATCTCATCCTCAACAAGGACGCGTCTACAATAGTCTTTCGGATCGTGAATTCCAGTTGCTTAAAGACGACATTGCGAGACACGGAGTTCGGCAGCCAATTGAGATCACCTCAATCGGAGTAATCGTAGATGGTCATCATCGAGTCAAGGCTCTGCAAGAACTTGGAATCGGTGAAGTCGATGTAATCATTTGTGAGGAAATGACCGACGACGAAATCGAGGAGCGATTCGTCAACGCGAATTTGCTGCGGCGACAACTGGACCCAGTGACAAAAGCCAGAGCGATCAAGCGACTTGCAGAAATCGAATCGCAAAGAACGGGAATACGTATTGATTTGCATACGGATCGTTCCTTTCGTGACAGACTCGCTCGCCTTCTGGGCAACATCTCGGGACGTACCGTCGACCGTTATCTGCAGCTTCTCCGGTTGGAGCGGGTAATTCAGGATGCGGTTGCGTCGGATCAACTCCCGATGACCACTGCGCTCAAGATCGAGTCGCTTCCTGCAGTCAAACGGCAAGCAATTGCGAAGAGGATTTCTGCCAAGGAGCCTGCAAAAAAAGTAGTGGCCGAATATCTTCAACGTGTGGCGGTCGCCATAGAGGATACTCCCGAAGACCTCTATCATGACTTTATCATGTTCCTAGACGCATCGCTTAATGAGCTTGCCCCTTACGCTGAATTGGTCGCCGGCTCGGTGAAAACCAAAACCTCAGTGATCAAGCTGTTGGCTACCGCTGCTGAGTTCTGCGAGCGAATGCGAATTTTGGAACAACATGAACAGTATCAAAATACCGCAATCGCCGAAGCCCCTTCGTAGTCCTCTGTCGACGTGCTGGACATCGTGTCCGGACAAGATTGGCAGTTCCTAATTACCAAGCTAAAAAATGTCTAAATCGACCGCCAATTCGGCCTCCTATTCCAGCGGTACTGTCACGATTACATATCGCGCCGGCATGGCCATTGTGCGACCGGCTCACGAGGAGCTTTTGCGGCCGATTCTGAGTTACCGAGAACTGGAATTTCATTCCGATCCAACCGGCCACGCGAGCAGAGCGTCTGTCACAAAGCACGTCTGCAATCGCCAAGATAACAGTCTGATTATCCCAGCTGGGTGCGCGATGCGCGTGATTCAACATCTAACAGAGCTAGGGTATCATACTCAAGTTGAAGATCGACGTGACACCCTGCCTAACACTTCGTGGATCGACGAATGCTATGTCGAAGAGGCCGAATTGATAGCTCCGGGACTAGCTGCGGCGTTGGCTTCACACCGCGAAGGCAGCATCGAAGTCGGCACCGGTCACTCTAAGTCGAATATTCTTGGGACGATATGTCAGCTATTCCACGGCGCGACAATATTCATCGCCTGTAAGACGTGGCAAGCTGCTCAGGAGCTTGCCACGGACCTGGGACCGTTTCTCGGGAGCGCAGTCGCGGCTGTCCGGGGTTGGAACTGGCGTTCTAATTGTCGAGTCGTCTGTGGCACTTTCGGGAGCCTGGAACATAGTGACCCGTCGGATTGGCAAGTTCTGATATTTGCCGACGCCTTCGAGGGGCTTCAGGAAACCAATCGATTCGCCCGCGCCGACTATCGCCACAGGCGGTTGTATGCCTTGGTCGATCATCGCAAACCGAAAACAGCGCGTGACGAGCTGTTGTTTGAAATGCTGGCCGGCCCGGTAATTTATCGTGCCCCACAACTCCACCAACAGCCTGCCACGGAGTTTCTTGCAACATTTGCCAACTACATTTCCTGCGAAAAGCAATTGGTTAATATCCCGCGAGAACAGCGCGCCGCTCTATGGAATGATAGTCCACGGAATCAGGCTGTCGCTGATGTTGCGCTGGCCTTTTCGAGTGGTAATACGTCTGCACTCTGGGAATACGGACTATTTCTCCAAGACGATTGGAATCTGGCAATTTTGGGACCTCGGCCAGGAGTCATTATCGTTGTTGACTCTGTCGAGCACGGAGAACAACTTCACCACTTGTTGACAGACTGGCATTTCTCTCACGCACTATCAAATCAGAGCGAAACGAGAATCAGTGGGACATCCGCCGAATCGTGGGGAATTCCGCGCAACTCAATTGTGACCGCCGTGGCCGCTAGCACGAAGCTTTATTTTGACTGCCAGATTGTTGTGTGGGCCAGCGCAGGGTGCGTACCGTTCATACCAACACGAATCGGTCGCTCCACACGCCACTTATTCGTTGATTTTTGGGACAACAGCAATCGCCAACTTACAGCGGACACACAGCAGCGGCTCAATGCATACCGATTACTCGGATGTCGGCTCATCGGCAATTATCTCGATCAGCGGCAGCCTGAACTCGTCCCAGAAGGCGGATCTAATCACTCTGACCGCCAACAAAACACCTCGCGCCGACATCGTCGGTCGCCTCGTCCGTTCGTTTGAGTTCGAATCGAAAGGAGACCGTCTATGTACAATCGGCCCGCCCGGCGAAGGGCCTTAATTGGGCTCGCCGGCGCTCATGCCCGCCAGATGCCTGCGAAACACCATTCCGGTTCCGTGGGAGAATTTCTGCGCCGACATGAACGAGATGCCAAACAGGCAGCACTCGGTAATCGAAGCGAACGTCAAAAATTCGCCCGAAGACTACTGCAGCTAGCTGGAGATACCCGAAACGTCAAATTGGCAATCGAACATTGCGCTTCACGGGGGCAAGCAGCTGGACCGAATGGCCTCAAACCATCCGACTTGGATGTCCATTCCCGTTGGGCACTTGCCCGCACGCTCGGGGCAATGATTCAAGAAGGAGAATACCATCCTAGCGCACCACGAACGGTTTGGATCGATAAGGGTGGCGACCGCGGCCAACGCCCGATTCGCATCCAGAACTTCGAGGATCGCTGTGTGGAACGAGCCATCCTGCAGATCATACGCCCGATCACTGGAGCACAATACCTCGACAATTCAATGGGATTCCGCAGCCCGGGCTTCTCTCGCGAGAAAGCCTTAGCAACGGCCGAACACTGGGCACTGACCCATAACCAATGGTCATGGATCAGCGAGGACCTTCGAGATGCCTTCGAACACATCCCAACAAGCCGACTATCACAGATCCTCTATCGAATGATACCGAACGTAGAAATCTGCGATTTCATCGGAAACATCGCGTTCAATCAGAACGGCCGAGGAATTCGACAAGGAGGACCACTATCGCCCGAACTCCTAAATGCGTATTTGCACTGGGGAATCGACCGACCTTGGCAACAATCCTTCTCGCAAACCCCACTGTTCCGTGTGGCCGATGACTTACTAATTCTAGCGCGTCCAGAAGAGACGACTTCGCTGTACCAAGCACTTCACCAAATTGCAGTACAGATCGGTATGCCTCTGAAGGGTTCCGTCCTATCCTCAATCTACGACCTGACAATCGGCCAAAACGTAAATTGGCTGGGTTACCAGATTCGTAGAGATGAAACAGGACTTAACGTTAGCATCAATCAACGATCTTGGGATAGACTTGAAGATCATCTCAATCTGGCATGGGAAACACCGATTCCGTCACTTACGGCAAATGAAACCATCCGAGGATGGATCAGTCAGCAAGGGGCGACATATCAGGAATCGACTGTACCAGACACCTATCGGGATATTTCTCAATTAGCTCGTGTGCAAGGATTCCAAGAAATACCGGAACGTCGTGAAGTGACGCTGCTCTGGTCTCGGGCTTACAACCGAGACTGGCTAGAGGCACGTCAGGCCGTTTCTCGGCGATTTCTTCAGGAATCGATGCCTGCTGATGGCTCCGCCAGTCAGCATTCCGAATCAGCGGCCGATTCAAGCCGCGGCAGTGTGGCATCCGCCACAAGCAGTTCTTCGCAGTCAGCGCCTAGGCGGCGCGAGGTGTTTCTTTATTGTGACGGATCCTGCCTGAGCCCGCACGGCGTGGGGGCCTGGGCGTTCCTGTCGATTGACCAGGAAACCGGTTACCGACAACAGAATGGAGGGGGTGTTTCTCAGACAACCAACAATCGTATGGAGCTCACGGCGGTTATCCGGGGCCTGGAGTCACTCCCGGAGTCATCTCAAGTACATCTGGTTCTCGACAGCCGTTACGTCATGGATGGAATCACACAATGGTTGCCGAGGTGGATCGACCAAAACTGGCGAGCAACCAGCCGGCGCTCACATCCAGTCGCCAACGTCGACCTTTGGCAAAGTTTGGTTAATCAACTTGACCGACATCATGTCGGCTGTCAATGGGTGGCCGGTCACAGCGGGCACCCCGAAAACGAATTCGTTGATCAGATGGCGAGAGCAATCGCGGAGCAATTTCAGCAGCAACAATTCACAGGCTCCAGCAGTCAACCTAGAGTTGAAGCCTAGGTCCTGGAACTAAATTGGAGCCGGACAATTGCTTGCGGCGTGAGAAGTTGGGAGGCTTATTCATCGACAAAGCAGGAGAACTGTGTGTGCAAACTAAGAACTGTAAATGGTGGAACGAACGCGATGGTATAGAGCACTCGTCTTGCAGTCGGAAAGTACCGCACTCCGTATAACTTGCGTCTGCGTGACTGGCCCCGTACGCGTGTAACTAACTGTGAACGACTGGGTGGAATAACGCTCGGTAACCTATTGGAAAATCCGTACACACATACGAATGGCCCCGAACGCATTTTCGTCACTCATACCACATCAACCTATTTTTGAACGAATTTCTCCAGACCAGACAGGGTCTGGTTCTGCATCCGTCATCGCCGCTAGGGAGTGTTTCGATGTCGGGCTCACACGGAGCTCGATGGTGTCACGTACCAGAAAGCATACTTGGACAGCGCAGCTAGTGCCTTTCGGAACTCTTCGAGTGAATCCCAGCCATCCTCATTTTAAAAAGGATCAGCAACAGCGACTGAATTTGGCTATCGCTACGATGAAGCAAGCTTTACTTAATACAGTCCACGGGCCTCCGATCGTTGAATCGGACCACAAATTGGATTCCGAGACTCAGCATAATTCTGATGAAGCCGTCGGAACAAAACGATCTCACAAGTGGATGGCAAAAGGAACAGCCAATGAAGAAACAATCACGTCCTAAGAGCGACGCACGGAAGCAGAATAGTGTCGCTCGAAAGTGCGGACTCTATGGACGGGTCTCAACACAACGTCAAGCAATGGTCGAGGACGGAGGACTTGATACCCAATTCAGTTGCATGGAGAAGGCGGTTGATTTCGAAAACGAGAAACAGAGCTTAGAGCCATGGGAAATAGTTGATCGATACCGGGAGGAAGGCCGTTCTGGCAAGGACTTAGATCGACCTGAATTCAAGCGGATGATGGGCGACATTCATAGCGGCAGAATCAACACGGTAGTCGTCTACAAAATTGATCGCATTACTCGTTCCCTCCGTGACTTCTATTCCCTCTGGGAAATCTTTGAAGAGTGCGACGTTCAGTTTGTGTCGCTGTACGAGAAATTCGACACGACTTCGGCAGTGGGCCGCGCCATGCTCAAATTGATCTTGGTGTTTGCTGAACTGGAACGCGAGCAGACGGCAGAACGCACTTCTGCGACGATGCTATATCGCGCCGAGCAGGGGCTCTGGAACGGCGGCGTACGGCTCGGTTACGATCTTGACCCGGACAAGAAGGGGATTCTCAAGGTGAACCTCGACGAGAAGGCGATTGTTATCGGAGACTTCTTCAAGAAAGCCTTGGAGTTGGGTTCAGCGAGCAAGGTTGTGCAGCATCTTAGTCAAGAAGGGATTCGGAGACCGAAATACTCTTCAAGGAAAGGAAAGACCTTTGGCGGAGGGCCTTACTACAAGCAAGCCGTGATCAACGTGCTTACGGATAAAGTCTACCTTGGCATGATTGTCCACAACGGCGTGGCCCACCCCGGTCAGCACGATGCGATTGTCGACGCAGATCTGTTTCAACAAGTTGAGGATTTGCTAAAACGGAATACCGAAACCTGTAAAAACGGAAAGGCTCAGACAGAGCATATCTTTTTGCTGCAAGGGCTCGCCCGGTGTGGCAAGTGCGGTAGCTTGATGACTCCCAAATGGTGCTCTGGCGGTAACGGTGCTCGCAACTTCTACTACTCCTGCACCCGCCAGACGCATAGCGTCGGAACGGAGTGCGACGCTCGGTACCTTCCAGCCGAGACTGTCGAGAATTTCGTCGTGGAACAGATCAGCGAATGGGCCAAAGATCGGGAAGAAATCGAACAGGCGGTCCAGGCGGCAAGCAAGTATCGTGAAGAGGAAGTGACGAATCTCGCGCATGAGCTAAGCGCCGTTCGCGGAAAGCTGCGAGAGACACAGTCTGCGTTAAGCAAGTTGATTTCAGCTGTGGAAGCCGGAGCAGCCTTTCGCTCCTTGGACGAACGAATTCAATCACTGGAGCAGGACAGGACTGCTCTGGAAAATCGTGTCGGCCGACTGGAGCTGGAGAGGACCAGCAAAGAGCAGGAAACTCTTTCGGCCGAAGTCGTCACAGAAACCTACTGCGATTTCCCGTTTATCGTCAGCAAGCTCCGTGAAGAAGGCAATCTACACGGATTGAAGGACCTACTTGCCTGTTACGTCGCAGCAATCGACATTCACCAAGCCGAGAACGACCCCAGCAGCGGACACATGAATATCATGTTATTCGAGGAGGAGCTTTCCGGCTGGAAGCCGCTAGCGCATGAAAAAACGCTCACAGACCTGCCGTTAACCGGTCAGAACTGTGAGCGTCTTGAAAGGCTCCCCGAATAGGACTCGAACCGATAACCTAGCGGTTAACAGCCGCTCGCTCTACCAATTGAGCTATCGGGGAATGTTTTCTGCCTGAGAGTTGGACGTCTTGACAACGCTGCTCTCGGACTCACCTTTTTAGTCGTTGCTTGTTGTTGCAACTTCTACTGCCGTTTTGGGTTGCGTCTTTCGCAAACCGTTGTTGGCTGGGTGAGTCAGAATGTTAGCACGGTGTTTTCGGTTGGTCAAGAGTTCTCGTCACAAATCTCGAACTCCGTTTTCATGGCCGCCGGAATAGCTGGTGAGTTCGTTAAACTCACCGTAATCCTTTACTCCGGTTGACTCTAGGGCGAACTCAAGTTCTATCGTCCGCGGGATTGGGCTTGGTCCAGAAAATCGGTTGAACATCGAAAATCAAAGAAAACAAAAACCCGGCTCGCGTCCCGTGAGCCGGGTTTTAGGTTCCCTTGCGGGAGTCGGTTTGTCGGACCTTCATATTGACTGGCTCCTTCCAAATTCGGCGAGACAGATGGCCGTCATGACCATCGGGTCTCAGACAGGTCTATTGTTAACCTTCATTCAACCATCCTCTTTCTCCGTGGGCAGGTTGCCTAGCGACCGGCGGGCAAGTACTGAGGTTGAGCGAAGGGTTGAGGAAATCGGGGTTGTGAGAAGTTGGGAGCACCACTCAGGCTCTGGCCACCTGGCATCGCTCCTTGTTGAGCCACATTCAACGCGGCCAGGACATCTTGATCCATCACCCCGAACCCGGCGTTGCCGCCATTACTTTCGGGAACTTGCACGTCGGGGGTGACACCACTTCCGGCCATGACTCGCCCCGTGGGTGAGTAGAACCGAGCAGTGGTAATCCGCAGGCTGCAACCGGCGGTCTGCAGGGGAAACTGCGTCTGCACGGTTCCTTTACCGTAGCTCGTCCGGCCCACCACGACTCCGCGTTGATTTTCTTGAATTGCAGCGGCGAAGATTTCGCTGGCACTGGCACTATTATGATCGACCAAGACAACCAGCGGAATCTTCCACGTGTGATCCTTCGTCGCATGTTCTTCAGTGTTGTCGGCGGCGGTGCGGCCTCGAGTCGCCACAATTGTTCCTTGCGGCAAGAACTTGTCGGAAATCTGAATCGCGGCGGTCAGCAAGCCCCCCGGGTTGCCTCGGAGATCCATCACCAGCGACTGCATACCTTGTCGGTAGAGCTGTTGCATGGCGTTTTCCACTTCTTCAGTCGCAGTCCCAGTAAACTTATCGAGCTTGAAATAACCCACTCGAGTCCCGTTCAACATCTGGATATCGTTGACGCTGTGCAGCTGGATGGACTGCCGCGTCACCGTGACAGTGAAGGGCCCCTCGTTCTTCCGTTGCACACCCAGCACCACCGGCGAACCTTCAGGACCGCTAATCATTTCGACGGCCTGGTCGACAGTTGCTCCGGTCAATTCGTGGCCGCTGACTGCCAGCAGCAGGTCACCGTTCTGCAGACCAGCCGACTGCGCCGGGCTGCCAGAGATCACCTTCGCGACCTCAGCCCCTTCGGGCTTCATTTCAATTTGCACTCCAATCCCGACCAGTTTCGTTTCCAGCTGCAAACTGGCACCAGAAGCACGTTCAGGAGGGACAAAGGCGGAGTATTTATCGAGCGACTCGACCGCACCGTAGACAAACTCCAAGGCCGTCGCAGAGGGTCGCAGACCGATCTGCTGCTGAGACATCTGCATCGTCCAGTTCAACATATTCACCGCGTCCTGCTCGGACTGCACGGGGTTTTGCATCGCTTGCTGCAGAGCCTGCCGGTAAGCCTGAACATTGCCGGGCTGCAGCATCAACCGATTAGCCTGCACGAAGCTCGGAACATCCAGGGCAAACATCAAGTTGCTCATGGCCTTCTGCACTCGCACCTGAGGTGTGGAGGGTTCCAGATGGCGAGTGTTAATCATCTGCATGACTTCGTTGTACAAGGCCACCGACTGCTGCGGCGGCAAGTTCAACAGGGAGATAAACCCCTGATTCTGATAGCGTCGAGTAATCCGCGTCTGGGCTTCTTGAACCGGATTAACAGCCTGCTCTTGAGGCGGCAGCATCTGCCGTGGTTGCTGGTTCTGATAAGCGGGATTCTGAAAACCCGGGGACTGAAAGCCAGGAGCTTGGAAGGCCGGACCTTGAGTGTTGGGGGTCGAATAATTCTGGGCCGGATATCCCGGGCCTTCAAAGTTGGAATTCGGTTGTCGAGGTTCTTGAAAAGCAGGGCCGGGCAGTCCTGAGCCGGGGTAGGCCGGTTGCTGAAAATTAGGAGACTGGTCATTCGACCGACGCTGGCGTGGCCCCACAAACATCGGGTCACCACCTGTCGGCGAGCGATAGCGGCTGGTCCGGGGACCATAGTTGCCATTGCCCCCCCAATCCCCTTGGCGATTGGGACGCAGATCGATCTCTTCCATGATTCCGTTGTTTCGCGGTGTCGACTGCGGCATCTGACGCGAAAACTGACCGGACTGATCGTCAAAGCGATCCTGCAGGGGAGCTCGCCCCCCGAATCCGCCAGACCGCGGGAACGTATCCCCATCGTCCCGGTTCAGGCCACCACCGATCGGGCCGCCACCAATCGGAGCCGCGTTCGGGCCACCGCCGAAGGGTTGATAAGTATTCTGCTGAGCGTCCACCGGGGTACTCAACCAGGCACACGCACCGGAGAGAACCAAAAACTGCCACCACCCAAAAGTCTTCATCATCTTGCCGGACAACTTTACGAATGTCGTCGTGATCATGACCGCAGTCCTTATGTGAGGCTCGCTGCCTGAAGGCCGTCTTGAGCCCGTTGCGTTGAGGGGAAAAATGCACCGCGTCCCACCGGGTCACCTGCCCCGGCTATCAGTGATCTAGTGAGCGGCGAGCTCGACGTCGGCCTGGTCCATCCGGCTATGTCGAGCGTGGAGCAAATCAGCCAGTGAGGTGACGGCTTTCTGCTTCTCACAACCAACCAATTCCCCTCGCAAAACCCGCACATCTGACGGAGCTTCGATCCCGATCTTAACGGAGGAGCGGCCCATCTGGATCACTTTGACAAAAATGTTCTCGCCGATTTGAATCATTTCAGTCCGCTTGCGTGTGAGTACCAACATGATTGTGCTTCTTTCTGACTTAAAATCCATTTTTAGAAAGTGCTTCGCGATTCCATCCAGGAGTTTTCTACACTCACAAACCCCTACAGCGAGTCACATTGATACAGAATCAATGCATCTCACGTGCCAAAGCGATCAACCAGAAACACAAACTCGCAGAATGCAATACAAAACGTGCATTTTCACGCAAAAACACCATTTCCTAGCACCACACCGAGCATTCCGAAAATTTCAAACCCCGAGTCCATCACCCTATCTCTACAAAACCGAAACGGACATTTTTTCAACCACAGCAACACCCGAAAGAATCAATACGATCCACAAACTTCAACAATGCATCTTTTACATTGCACAAATGTAAAAACAACACATTGAATGTGGTCCACATTTGCAATTTTGTCCCACAAACGGAGTTTACACCTCTTCTATATGGTGGTTTTTTGAAGCACACAGAGATGTCGAATTGGCACGCGCGTTGCGTTATGGATTCGTCGTCTGACGCAGGGTGCGACAGACAGGTCTCAGCGGACTGATCCGCGTGTTGCTCAAGAATGAGCAGATTGAAGGAGTTCAAACATGAAGAAGTTGCACACCCTACTGACGGCCGCCGTTTTGGGCTTAATCGGCGTCACAGCAGGCACGGCCCAGGCCGGAAACTACCGCCCCACGAATACCAGCTCAGCGACCCCCGCCACGGCCCAAAGACTGATCGGGCCCCCGGCACTTCAAACGGCGAGCAGCGCTGAGGCCGGAACAAAGACGGCCTGCTTCTACGGATCGTGCTACAGCATGCCGTACACGTCAGTTGTGAACTACAACTGCTCACCGTGCGGCATCCGGCCGTACTTCCCCGCCACGACTAACTGTGGATACGGCGGGTGCGGTTATGGGGGCTACGGCAACTATGGCTACGGGGGTTATGGTGGATACGGCGGCTACGGTGGTGGCTATGGCGGCGGATATGGTGGATACGGAGCCGTCGGTGGATTTGGGGCGGTTGGCGGCTACGGAGCCGTAGGCGGATATGGGGCAGTCGGTGGTTACGGCGCGGTAGGGGGCTATGGTGCCGTGGGTGGATATGGTGCGGTCGGCGGCTACGGGGGCGTTGGGGGTTACGGCGGTGGCTACGGATATGGGTCACCGTATATCGCACCGGTCGGTGGAATCTACCAGTCGAATTTCAACGGTGGGTATGGAAGCCCGTTTTATCCGTAAACGAAGGCCGGCTCTCGCAGATTGATCATCCGATGCTGAGACAACTTGAAGCGACAGACCTCGGCCGCCGGCCAATTCCGGCGGCCGACCTGTTTCTTTGCCAAGCTTTTAAAACCCAATAATTACGTCGAACGATACGCAAGGTCGAACGATACGCAAGAGGGGCACCTCTGCCCGCCGGCATTGGCATTTCATACGAAGAGACGGACAGGAATGCCCATCCTACAGAATGACTGAATGATCCAACTCGAACACGCGACCTACTGACTTTCGAGTTCCAAGAGCTTGGATTTCAGCGTGAGACCTTGCGGTGCAGAATACCCCCCCATGCCGCAGGCTCCGACGACTCGATGGCAGGGGACAATGATCGGAATCCGGTTTGAAGACATCACCGTTCCGACAGCACGCGCGGCGCGAGGACGGTCGGCCCGAGCGGCCAGCTCACCGTAGGTCACCGTTTCACCATGCTTCAACTTGCGAGTCGCATCGACGATCTGCTGCTGAAAGGCCGTCATCCGCGGCAGATGAAGTTGAATGTCTTCAAAGGTCACCGCGTGACCGGCCGCGTAGCGTTCTAATCGTTGTCGCAATTCCGGATACCAGTCGCTGACCACCGAATCGAGGGCAATGCCGTCGAAGGGATTGGCGAATGCGGATTGAGCCACTCGCGCACTGGGCTGCCCCAAAGTCAGGGCGTAGAGAACCTCATCCCGACCCAGCAACGCCCAATAGCCCAGTGGAGTGGCAAACACAGAAACCCTGAGTAAATCAGGACTTGCGACCATCTTCCCGGCGGCTCTTTGACCCACGCGAACGCCCTTCATATAATCCTCGCAGACCTCGACAGGTAGCTTGTCAGGTTATGACATCCTGACAAGGCCACATTCGCTGGTCAATCAAGATTTCCCGCGAAGGCCTACGATCGCGGGAATGTGAAGTAAGGTCTGCCCGTAGCCCGTCGAGATTCGGTCACCGCCGAACGAAGAAGAACCCTCATTGTTGACGGTTGATGTTCTGAGTCGGCTCGTCCGAATTGCCACGTCATTGAGGTATCCTTCATGCAAGCCTACGAGTCCATTGCGGACGATTACTACATCAATATGCACCTCAACACCGAGATGCAACTTCCGGCTGCTCGTGAAACGGTACTGGGATTTTTTGAACGAATTCAAAAGTCCTATCCGACGATGCGAAATTTTTACACTCGTGAGAGTGGCGATTTCGTCCTCGAAGAAGATAAAGAGCAGGGGCACTACCGCTGGGTCACGATTGAATCCCGGCGGATCTGCAGCGGTTATGTGAATCCCCCTAGCCCCGAGGCGGCACTCGAACAGCACATGCTGGTGCTCGATCTGATTCCGTACATGCTGTCGGTCAGTCCTCTGGATTGCGAAGCCCTGGATTTGATGCTGGGATTCGACTTCGCGTATCGCGGGAATCACGATGCTCTCATTGCCGAGGCTCTCGGGTTCAGCCCCGCCTTGGAAAGCATGCTCAACATTCCCGGTGCGCAGCCATTGAACTTTGAACCATCCATTACGATGACGTTGGATGAAGCCTGCCGGTTACAGGCACGTCTGATGGTCGAGACACGGACGAATGCCTATCACGTCCGCCGCCGTGAATTCCCCGAAGAGCCGATCAGCGTGTTTTTCACCGTCCGGCAATACGGCAGCCTCCCCGTGCAATCATCGTTTAAAGAGGCGATGGAAGTCATCGCCGAAAAAACGGCTGAGTTGATGGAGCAGCATGTTGTCGAACAGGTGTTGAGGCCGCTGCAATTGGCGATCTCGGCAAAGTGATGTTTTGCTAAACGAATTGAGGAAGAGAAGAAGAAATTGCACCACGGAGCGGCTGTGTTTCTTTTCAAGGGTAAGGTGTCGGAAATTAAAC
>JAZKFE010000452.1:0-2707 GCA_040386595.1 Planctomycetota bacterium
CAGTCGTCCCCGGCATCGACCCCTGCAGAGACTTCATCGATCAACATTGCGGATACACTCACGGCGTGGCGTCATGCTGCGGATCGCCCCCGTTGGACGGTAGCGCCCCCTGGGACACCACCAACTCCACCCGCCGCACAGACACCGACGGCTGTCTCAAAAACTATCTCCGCCGGCCGCTTACAAGTGCGACTCGAGTCACGCCCTGGACGATTGCCAGATCTCGTCGCTCGTGGGCGTGGGCGAATGGAGGCGGCCTTCAAGGAACACGATCCCGACAACAATGGCTCGGCTCAATTCGTGGTTCGCGGAACTTATGAATCGGAAATCATGCCGTTTCACGAGGCCGATCGCAATCACGACGAACGCCTCAGCCGGGCAGAGTTTACCCAGTGGCTGGAACTGCACGAGGCGTGGGCCAAGGCGCAGATCGTCGTCACGGTTCTGGATTGGGGACCGGGGCTCTACGAAACGCTCGACACCAATCGCGACGGGTCGCTGTCTCTGCGCGAGATGCGAAAGGCCTGGGGGACGTTGCAAGAGTCGCAAACCGTTGAGGGGGATCAATTCGTTCGCGAACAATTACCGCATCATGTCACGCTGGTATTGAGTCAGGGGCATCCGGTGTCGCTTCTGTCTGCCGAAGCCAGTCCCGGTCCCGCCTGGTTTCGATCGATGGATCGTAATCGAGACGGTGATATTTCTGCTGCAGAATTTCTCGGCGCTAGTGAGCGGTTCAAAAAGTTAGACCGAGATGGTGACGGCTTGCTGAATGCGACTGAAGCCAGTGCAACGGAATAGATCCAAGACAACCCGCCGCACCAATTTCCAGAGGCGGGCAGCGCGGTACGACGGCCTGCCGGGAGGGGAAGGCTAGAACCCTTTAACTTAAAGTCTTCATCAATATTCAGGGCTTGCCAATTGTGAAGAATTCGATCGGCTTTTGAATTCGGGTTTGCAGAAAGCTTCCCTGAAAGGGAAGGACAACATAGCCCAGGGTCGCTCGGTACGCCGAGCGCACCCTGGGTTCAGAGCCCCACAAGTCCCCAACCCTGAATGGGTTGCACCTGCTGAATTGCTCGCAATATGTGGAACCCATACAGGGTTCTTTCTTCTTTTTGGGCGTGTACCCAGGGTGCGCCGCGAGTACTCGGCGACCCTGGGCTATGTTGTGTATCCCCTTCGGGGAACAGAGACTTGCGAAACCTGCTAACTGAAGATCCGAAAACGATTCCTTGCCACCTTCACGTAAACCTTAAGTTTAAGTGCTCTAATCAGTCACCAACGGGCTCGTGTCGATGCGGTATTCTTCGACTGGTTTGCCCTCGATCAGATGTTGCTGAATGATCTTCTCCAACACTTTGGGAGTGCAGGAGTGATACCACACGTTGTCGGGGTAGACGACGGCAATGGGGCCTTTCATGCATATCTGCAGGCAGTTCGCCTTGGTGCGACCGATGCCTCGCCCCGCCAGTTTGAGCTCCTTCAATCTGGACTTTAAATACTCCCACGATTCCAGGCTGTCGCCCCGATCGCAACACTTGGGCTTGCTCGCATCTGCACACAAAAAAATGTGCCGCTGAATTCTTTCAATCCCCAGGTCCAGCACCTTCTCCCGCAATTTTTCACTCATCAAATGCCCCCTGCGATCCAATCGCCAGCCTGATTGTTACAACACCACCGCAAGAGTTTTTTACATGCTTGCGTGCTCTCGGAAGACGCCTCGCTACTTCCATTTTAGCTGTTGAGTGCGGGAAACGGCATTTCAGATCGATTCGCTCACGGGACGACTTTCGTCGCGGAATTTTGATTCTGCGCGGGATGTCGCCGCCTCCCGATGTGGCGTTCTATTTTATCAGGGCTGCCTGAGTTGCGCGGTGTTGCGAAGGTTCCTGATTTCTCTCGGTGTCGCAATCGTCGCAACAGGAAAAATCCCTAAAGGTGTTAAGCATCGAATGACGATAGGTGACAATAGGGCCAACCATTTTATTGATGTTTCGTTATGTCGTTGCGGAATTTCGCTGAATTAGAAGTTCGAATCCGCCTTCTGCGGAATGTCTTCATTCACATTCCATTCCCCTGCCGGATCTTGGTGTCGATGCCAGTTTCAGCCTAGAAACTGGTCTAAGCCGGCAGAGCATACGACCACAACTCGTTGCTGTCCCTATCTCCTGAAACCTTGCCGTCGTTGACGCCTCGGGCCTTCCGTCGCCGCCTACTCACGTCCATGACAGTCTGGTCTCGGTGGATCAGCGAAGCGCGGGATACCACCATTTATCCGATTTTCAATTTGGGAGTTTCAACCGTGACCATCAACAAATGGCTATCCTCGCTCAACGCAAATTTGTTCGGTCAAAAAGCACGTCCGCGCACGCGCAGCTCACAATCAAACTCAGCCGCACAAGCGACTCTGGCTACGGAAGTCTTAGAGTCACGACAGTTGCTGACAGTCGTGGCCAATCTGGATGTCTATGATCAGACTGCCGGGATCAACGAAGACGAAGCGTTCCATGTGGACGCTCCCGGGCTCTTGGCCAATGACAATATTGCCACTCCGAACGGAACCCTGACGGTGGATACCGACGTGGCCCTGATTGGAGACTTCCATGGCACGGTCACGATGAACGCCGATGGCTCCTTTACCTATGATCCAGGGCTTACGCTGCAAAGCCTCGTGCAGTACCTGTTCAGGGTGAGGCAGCGTTGC
>JAZKFE010000452.1:2717-5510 GCA_040386595.1 Planctomycetota bacterium
TGGTGCAACGTCTCTCGAGCAGTTTCAGTATTTCCTGTACGACATGGACGGCAGCGATGGGGCGACAGTTCAGCTCACTGTCGTCGGGCGTAACGATCAGACAACTGCGACGAATCTGAACCCCACAGGGACCTTCATCGAGGACGGTGGAGCTCAAGCGGTCGGAACGACGGCGATTGTCGTTGCCGATCCAGATACAAACGATGAAATCACGGTCACACTGACTCTGCCTAACACCACTCCTGGAACGCTAGCGGCACCCGGTGGAGTATTTAACTCCGGGGTCCTCACGATCACCGGAACGGCGACTCAAGTTAACACGGCGTTGGCCGCGATCACGTTCACTCCCGGCGCGAACTACAACGCCGATTTTGTGATTGCCGTTTCGATCCAAGACGGTCTGGAAGATGAAACGATTGCGTTGTCGGGTTCGATCTCCATGACCGGCACGGCGGTCGCCGACGCTCCCACGTTTACTCTGCCCGCCAGCCCCGATCAAAGCCAGTTGGAAGACACTCTGGCACCGCAATCGGTACCCGGATTTGCTACGAACATCACGACTGGGGCTCCCGACGAATCGGGCCAGACGCTGTTTCCATTCGTGGTGACCAATGACAACAATAGCCTGTTCACGGTGCAACCCGCGATCGGCTTAGATGGCACATTGACTTATACACTCGCCCCCAATGCCAACGGAACAGCTATCGTTTCGGTGACGCTCAGCGACAATGGCAGTACGGCTAATGGCGGTGAAAACACGTCCCCGGCTCAGACGTTTACGATCGCCGTGACGGCAGTGAACGATGCCCCGTCCTTTGCGCTTCCGAGCAGCCCGAATCTGGATCAAACCGTTTTGGAAGACGCCGCTGTTGTCCAACAAGTCGCCGCTTTTGCGACGAACATCTCGGCCGGTCCGATCGATGAAGTTGGTCAGACATTGACCTTCCATGTCACCACTGACAACCCTGGGCTGTTCACGACACCTCCAGCAATTGATCCCATCACCGGCAATCTCACCTATACCCTGGCGCCCAATGCTTTCGGCATTGCGAATGTCACCGTGACGCTCAGCGACACGGGGACGACCTCTAACGGTGGGGTCGACACGTCAGCACCACAAACCTTCACCATCTCGGTGACGGGAGTGAATGATGCTCCCTCATTCGCATTGATCTCCAATCCGAACCAGACCGTTCTGGAGGACGCCGCTCCGCAGAATGTGACCGGGTTTGCGACGAATATCGCGGCTGGCCCTGCGAACGAGTCGAGTCAAATACTCACGTTCCATGTGACGAATGACAACAACAGCCTATTTTTAGTTCAACCGTCGATTGATCCGCTCACCGGCAATTTGACCTACACGCTCGCCCCGAACGCGAACGGCAGTGCTACGGTAACCGTAGGGCTGAGTGATGATGGTGGGACCTCTAACGGTGGCGTTGATACCTCTGGCTCGCAGACCTTTACGATTACCGCGACGGCCGTTAACGATGCTCCGGTGGCCGACGACATCACATTGAGCGTCCCTGAAAATTCTGCGGCTGGGACTGTTGTGGGAACGGTGATCGCGAGTGATGTTGATACCGGTGACACCAAAACGTTCTCGATTACGAGTGGGAATCTGAACGGCACGTTCACGATCAATGCGACGACGGGACAGATCACCGTAGCGAACAATACCGCGCTCGATTTCGAAACGAATCCCGTTTTTAATCTTGTGGTCACGGTGACTGATGGTGGTGGATTGACCGACACGGCGAACGTGACGATCGATCTGACGAATGTCATCGAACCACTCCTGTTGAATTTGCCGAGTGCTCCGATCACGTTCTATGCCCGACACGGCAAAACGGTCATTGACGCTGGTGCGGGCATTTCCAATCCGGACGCGCCGTTCTTCGTCTACTCGGGGGCACGACTCTCCGTACAAGTGACCGGGAACGGTGACAGCACCGACCGCATTAGTATCTACTCGCAAAGTGCAGGACCGGGAAGAATCACGGTGAGCGGCAAGAATGTGATGTATGGTAGCCAGTTGATTGGCACCATCACTCAACAGGGGAATGGCCGAGCTGCGATGGTTGTCACGTTCAACCAGAGTGCGACGACGGAAGCGGTCAGTGCTTTGATGAAAGTGATCTCTTACAAATCCACGTCGCGTCAGCCGGGAACGGCTCAACGCACCGTGACGTTTACCCTGCAGAGTGCAAATAGCTCCCAGCAGGTTGCCAATACTCAAGTTGTGAATGTGTCGAGGAGTGCTCCCAGTCGTTCGCTCGTTGTCGGCAGTGGTCCGACGGTCTATCAGAACGCCACGGCTCCGGTGCCTATGGTTCCGGCAGGGACGATTCCTGGCCCGGACTATCTGGACTTCGACGGTGCACGGATCTCGCTCAACATCACTTCGGGACGGAGTACTGAGAACCGCGTCCAGATCGGTCAGATCGGTGGCATTACCACCGCAGGGGAAGACGTCTTCTATAACGGCTATAAGATTGGGCAAGCCCGATACGGCAATAATAGCCTGACCATTAAGCTCTCCTCGAGCGACGCCACCCCCGAGGCCATTCAAGCGTTAACTCGGGCGATCACATTCTCCACGAGCGTTTCGAATTCCAATTTTGAAAATCGCGAAGTCAGCTTCCAGATCACGGACGTAACGGGCCGCAAGACGGCCAATGTCTTCCAGACGATTGTGGTGTCATAACGACAATTGAATCGAGACGAAATGATCTTGAGTCGGCAAGGAAGCCGTAAGACTTCCTTGCCGACTTTTCTTATTACGCACCAGAT
>JAZKFE010000453.1:0-7525 GCA_040386595.1 Planctomycetota bacterium
CCAAATTTAAAAACCCTTGAGAATTCACGTTCCAAAATCCTTCACGGCGTAGCCCAATGGGGCGCAATAGGCCAACCCAGGGCATCGCCCTGGGTCCCGGCCACACATCAAATGAAAGCCCTGAAGGGGCGCGCTAGACCAGGTTTTCGCACCGTCTAGCGCGCCCCTTCAGGGCTTTGCCATTTCACTTTGATTGCAACCCAGGGCGATGCCCTGGGCTGGCCTATTGCGCCCCGGTTGGGGCTCAATTCGGTCACATTTCAAACCAACCCCACAGGCGAATCCACCTTCACTTGCGAAAGTGTCGTTACCCAAAACATCGTCAATGCCTATCTCCCAATCCCGAGTCTCACCCTCCCAGAATCCTGCGTGCGTTGCTCACGCCCCCCTTACGGCGAATTAATCGCCTCCGGGACATCCGGGTTTACTTTTTTTTCCATTCGTGATACTTCGTTCTCGGCTCGAACAGTCCGTAATTCCCCGTCAGGGAATGGTGCCTTCGATCAATTTCACTGGAGCTTTAGTCAATCTGCGCCGATAGTATCGAGACCAAACAGCACAGTCTGTTCGGGAAAGTCATCACGTCACACCTAGACCACCCATTTTACCACATATCACCGCACTTACCACGATGTCACCGCTGGTGTTCGGTCGGTCAAACTTCATCCGGTATTCTCGCTTTGGGAACAGTGGATCGAGTTTGAATGCAGACCGCAGCGCTTACGGCGAATTGCCAAGAATCGTGCAGTGTGGTGCCTCCCCAAATTCAACAGCACAAGCGAACCGAGTGGCATCAGCTCCCGGATCGCTTCAACAACACCCTTTGTTATAGACCACTAGCTCACCCAGAGGCCGATGCCGCTCGGCCTATCAAATCTCCCATGAAATAACGGCTCTGTTGCTCGTATGCGTCGTGCTTCGACCTCTCATTCGCTTCAGCTATTTCCATTCCTGGCCGTGCTGGTCTGTGCAATGGGTGCGCTGATTCTGTTGCTGTTGGTCACGGCCAATCGGATGCAGAAGAAGTCGGACGCGCAGGCGGAAGCCATGGAAGCCAAAGAGGCAGCTCCACCCGCGCCTTCCGGCCCAACGCCCGCCCAAGTGGCCGAAAAAGAAGCCAAACGTACCGCTCGACGCGAAACCATCGCCGAAGCGAAGAAGCGGCAACTGGCTCGCGAAGCCGAATGGCACCGCGGAGTCGCTGAGGCAGAGTTGACGCTCGAAGAACGGCGGAAACGCGTCGCCGATACGCAGCGTGAGCTCACCGAGCTCCGCGACAAACTGCAGGCCACGGAAACCAACCTGCAACATCTGATCGACCGTAAATCGCAGTACAAATCGGCGTTGGAGCAAGACACCAAGCTTCGAGCGAAGGCCGAGCGGGAACACGCCGACCTGAGCGATTCAATCGTGAACGCGCAGAAAAAGCTGGCCGAGCTACGTCGAGCTCATGCGGATGCCGCCAGTAAGTTCGCGTTCATCCCGTACGACGGCGCGTCGGGCACCACCCGGCGTCCGATCTACATCGAATGTACGTCCACGGGAATCCGGTTCCAGCCGGAAAATGAACTGCTGGATGAAGCCGATCTGAAGGGATTTACCGAGGCCTTCAACCCGTTGCTCGTCGCCTCGCAGAGACTCATGCAGTACTGGCGAGAAGAGTCGGTCGGCGTCGACGATCCCAACAACCCCAAGCGTCCCTACGTCTTGCTGTTGGTGCGGCCGAAAGGGACGATTTCGTACTACGTCGCACGGAAAATGTTGAGCCAACTGGGCGACAATTTCGGCTACGAGCTGATCGAAGACGACTTCGCCTTGCAACTGCCCCCCGCCGATCCGATCGCCAAAGTCACCATCCAACGCGCCGTGGCGGATACGTTGAAAAATCGGGGCGAAATGCTCGCCGCAGGCAACCGTATTGGCGAAGCCCGCCTGGGCGAAGTGCTGATGGGACGCAATGAAGAGCTGATCGAATTCGGCACTCTGGACGATCAGGTCGCCGCCAAGGTGGCCAAAGATGAAAGTCCGTTCAAGAAGAATTCGGGATCTCAAGGCAAAAGTTTTGCGATCACACGTTCCCCCGTGCACAAGGACGAGGTCGCGTCCGGTTCCTTCAAATCGTCACTGGCCGAGCGTGAACGCCGCCGGGCTCAGGGCGTCCCAGAATCGCTATCCAGCATGGTCGGCCGTGACAACGGCACCGGGCCACGTGGCTCTGGCTCTGGCTCTGGCTCTGGCTCTGGCTCTGGCTCTGAAGGCGATGGCACCGGCGTACCAGGGTCAACACGTCGGCAGGGCCGGGTGAGTGAATTGGAAGGAATCGGTGGAGTAGGCGACGGCACGGATGACACGGGACCTCGTGGAAACGGACCGCTCGGCTTCGGTAATCGCAAAGGCCCCTCGTCAGGAGGCACAGCCGGAGGAACCGAAAACCCCGACAATCCGACCGGTTACGCCTTAGGAGATCCCTTCTCACGTGATCACCGTGCGACCGGAAGAAATGGTGCGGGAACAGCAGACGGCGGCCAATCCCGGGGCGAACAGACGGCAGGTAATTCCTCTGGGAACGGAGGCCCGGGTACAGGCACAGGCGCTAGTGCGGGTACAAGCTCGCGATCTGAATCTGGATCTGGGTCAGGTACGGCGAGAGGGCAAACGGGAACTCGAACAGGGACTCGGGGAACAACCGGAACGCCGGGTGGTACAACCCACGGCCAAGCGACCAACAACCAGGCAAACAACGGTGAAGTCGCCAACGGCATACCCAGCGGTGCGAGAGCCGGCAAGGTCATCGAGATCCCCACGGGCGGTTCTCCCGCCGGGGAAGGCACGGGACCTCGGGGCACGGGAACCAGAGGGACAGGCACAAGAGGCACGGGGACGACGGGCACTGCACCACGCGGTGTGCCGGGTGGCAAACTGCCTACCGGTGGCGAGATCCCTTCAGACTTGAATGTCGATGGTGGCGGCCATCCCAATGACGGTGGTGGTGATCCTAATTCGGATTCCGTAGGAACCTCGACCGACCCCAACGCCCCTTACGGCCGCGGGCCCAGAACGGGTGGGCGAGCAGGTTCAAACTCCGGTTCCGGCTCGAGTTCAAACTCAGGCTCGGGATCTACGCAACGAAGAACATCAGGTGGATCTAATGGATCCAACAATTCAGGTACGGGTGGTGTCCCCGAAGAGGAAGAAGATATCGGGTTCCGTAAACCTCAGCCTCCAAAAGCCGACAGCCCTCAGGACGGTAGCGAGCCGGGGGCGGGACCACAGAGCAATGGGCGTCAAACGGGCCGCGGTCAACGTGGTGGCACCAAGACTCGATCAACCGATCCGGAAGTTCAACAGCAGCGCACCTACGGAGACAACCCCGAAGCCCGAAAACAACTCGCGGCCTCCCGCATGGCATCGTCCTCGGTCCCGCAAAAGCGTGAAGCGGCCCGACGCCGCTGGGGTGGCAGCAATACGGGGCAGATTGGCTTTGAACGCAAAGTGAATGTGGAAGTCGCCGCGGACCGCGTCTTCATTGCCCGTGACGATATTGAAGTGGTCATTGAACCGGGAACAACGCAAGAAGAACTGCTCGAAGCGGTCCTGTCGGCACTCGACGAACACAGTCTGGGTTGGGGCAAACCTCCCAGCCGTTTCTATTGGGTTCCCTATCTCCATTTTGAGGTCTATCAAAGTGGAACCAAGGAATATGAACGACTTCATGGTCCGCTGCGTGACTGGGGAATTTTCTCGGAAGTAGACTTCAAGACGGGCGAACGACCAGCCAAAGTCATCGAGAAAGGTGTCATTCTGCCGGTCACCGAATCGAACGATTCGTCTGCGACGTCGATCAAATCGACAAAACCGAAGTCAACTGGACCGACGGAAACCCCAGTCCCCAAACCCGATGACAGCAAGCCCCCTCCCGCCAAAAAATTTCCCTTCGGTTGGTTTAAGAAACTGGGGACCGGGCGCTAAGAACAAAGCAACGCCCTGACAGATCTGTTCGTAACCTTTACCTAACGCAACGTCCTCGTTTTTGAATTCGAAACATGGCACGACGAAAACATTCTGGCGAAATCAACATCGGATCGGATTCGTTCCTCGATGTCCTCGCGAATATCGTCGGAGTCCTGATCATTCTGATCGTGGTTGCCGGAATCCGTGGAGGGACTGCGTCCAAAAATAAGAAAAAGCTGGCAGCCCGTGAAACAGCCGCTGGTGCCGAGCTGTTTGTCCCACAAGCCTCGACGCAGTCAGAACCCGAAGAAGTTGAAGAACCCCTCTTCGTCGAGACCACCGCGCCTCCATCTGAATTGACCACCAAAGTTCAAACGGTCCTCACGGAAGCCGAACGTTTGGAGGCCGAGGCTGCCGCCAATATTGCCGCGAGACAAGAGCTGGAGCGGCGTCAGGCCCAGGGCGAATTAGAGATTGTTGTCGGCCGCAAAAAGCTGATCGAAGACAAAACGACTCGCCAAGCTCACGCCCGCGGGATTGAAGAGCTGCAGGGATTGATTGCGGCCCAACAAAAAAGTCTCGAAGTGATCCAGGCGCAGTTGAAACTGGACCAGGAAAAGGGACCGAAAGTCCAGAAGTTAAAACACAGTGTGACGCCCATCAGCCGGGTCGTCATCGGCGAGCAACTCCATTTTCGGCTCAACAACAATAAGGTGTCGCAGGTCCCCATTCATGACTTGCTGGAAGCCGCCATGCGGAAGGCCCGGGGACATGGCGACGACTTCGCCCAAAGCCGATCCTCATTCGGCACGTCGGGACCGATTAACGGCTACATGTTGCAGTACAAGCTGCAAGCGGTCCCCGCATCGGCCTCGGAAACGGCACGCCACGGTCCCGGGATGATGCGAATCGCTCTGACATCATTCCAACTCGAACCCGATCCTGACATCCGGGAAGAGACGGCGTCCCAGGCTCTGGCGCGGGGCTCAATGTTCGACCTTGCCATTCAAACGGCCGAACCGGGCTCCACGTTCACCCTGTGGGTCTATCCCGACAGCTTTCCGCTGTATCGCCAATTGCAAAACCGCCTGCACGAGGCCGGCCTGACCGTCGCCGCCCGTCCACTGCCGCAAGGCATACCGATCGCCGGCAGCCCCGAGGGTTCCGCCTCAGCTGGCCAGTAACACGGCGTAAGCCGGCAGTGAATGCCGCACGATCTCTCTTCGGCAACACCGTAAACGATTCTGGGAGGGTGAGGCTCCTGCCGAACCGCAACGTCTGCCGGGATCCGAAAGACCAAGCGGTTCGGCAGAAGCCTCACCCTCCCAGCGATTCGCATTACTTCCCGGTACGTAACGAAAAATATTCCGATTTTTTTGAGGAATGCCCCAGTCGCATTTCGAGAGAGCAGGGCGTCCCAGACGAACCTTACCGAAAAATCAGCGTCTCTACATTCACATGCGTTCGAAAGACCGTTATGCTGAATGATCCTTCCCGCAACGAGGGATTCTGCGAGCGAATCCCGGCGGGTAGACCTGAATTTTTAACAACATACGGCGAGTCATGAGCGGTCGGCAAAATCTGTTTAACCGTGTGTGGGATTTGCACACAGTTCGCACTATGGCCTCGGGGCAGACCCAACTCTTCATTGGGCAGCACCTGATTCATGAGGTGACCAGTCCCCAGGCATTCCAGATGCTGCGGGATCGGGGCCTGAAGGTCATGTTCCCCGAGCGGACCTTGGCAACGGTGGATCATATTATCCCCACCGATAACCAAGCCCGTCCGTTCTTCGATCTGCTGGCCGAAGAAATGATGTCGGCCATCGAAAAGAACTGCCAGGAATTCGGCGTCACGTTGCTGAATCTGGACGACGATCGCCAGGGAATCGTGCACATTGTCGGTCCCGAACAGGGGATCACGCAGCCCGGTATCACCTTGGCCTGCGGCGATAGCCATACCAGCACCCACGGTGCATTCGGCTGTATCGCGTTCGGCATCGGCACCAGCCAGGTGGCTGACGTGTTGGCTTCGCAGACGATGGCCTTGGGTCGCCCCAAAGTCCGCCGCGTCGGCGTGGACGGCAAGCTGCATCCGGGTGTCTTCGCCAAGGACGTCATCCTGCACATCATCCGTAAGCTCGGCGTCCAGGGTGGCGTCGGTTATGCGTATGAATTCGCCGGTTCGACGTTCGACGCCATGACGATGGAAGAACGCATGACGGTCTGCAATATGTCGATCGAAGGGGGTGCCCGCTGCGGTTACATCAACCCCGATCAGACAACGGTCGACTACCTGCGCGATCGGCCATTTTCACCCAAGGGAGCCGCTTTTGACCGCGCTGCCAAGTGGTGGCTGGAACTCGCCTCCAAGCCCGACGCCGAGTTCGATCACCGCGTGAATCTTCAAGCGTCAGACATCGAGCCCACCGTGACCTGGGGCATCAACCCCGCACAATCGGTCGGCGTCAACGAGCCCATCGGTGCGGTTTCGACCTTCCCCGCGGAAGAGCAAAAGGGGATCCAGGAAGCTCTGGACTTCATGGAGCTCAAAGCACAACAAAAAATACGCGGCTTGAAGATTGACGTCGCGTTCATTGGTTCTTGCACGAATGGTCGGATCTCTGACCTGCGTGAAGCCGCCAAGATCGCCGAGGGCCGCAAGGTCTCGTCACATGTGAAAGCCCTGGTCGTCCCCGGTTCACAGCAAGTGCAAGCCCAGGCGGAAGCCGAAGGCCTGCATGAGATCTTCAAGGCCGCCGGCTTCCAATGGCGTGAAGCGGGCTGCTCGATGTGCCTGGCTATGAACCCGGACAAATTGCAGGGTCGCGAGATCTGTGCCTCATCCAGCAATCGTAACTTTAAAGGCCGCCAGGGCAGTCCTACCGGACGTACTCTGCTGATGAGCCCCGCCATGGTTGCCGCTGCGGCAATCGAAGGGGCTGTCGCCGACGTCCGTGAGCTGATGTAGAGCCATCCCATTGGCTGAGCTACGTTTCCTCAAACTGTTATTTTCCATAGGCCTGGCCACGATTCGTCCAGGTTGCTGAAGTGATCAAGCACCATGCAAAAGATTGAACAAGTCACCGGCCGTGTCATCCCGCTGCCGTTAGACGACATTGATACCGACCGCATTATCCCCGCCCGCTACCTGCGTTGCGTCACGTTCGAAGGGCTGGGTGAGCACGCCTTTGAAGACGATCGCAAGCAAGATCCGAAGCATCCCTTCGATGATACCCGCTATCAAGGGGCCAGCGTGCTGGTGTCGGGCCGCAACTTTGGTTGTGGTTCGTCCCGCGAACATGCACCGCAAGCCTTGATCCGCTGGGGCATCAAGGCCGTGGTTGCCGAGTCGTTCGCCGAGATCTTCTTCGGCAACTGCACAACCAACGGTGTTCCTTGCGTCTGTGTGACCGCTGATGCCGCGAAGCAGCTGGCGGCTGCCGCGACAGCCAGTCCGCAAGACTCGATCACCGTCGATTTGATGGCCCTGGAAGTTCGGTTCGGCAACCTCAAATTTGCCTGCACGATGCCTGACAGTGCCCGCAGTTCGCTGACCACCGGCCAATGGGATT
>JAZKFE010000454.1:0-12822 GCA_040386595.1 Planctomycetota bacterium
CTAAGTCTACAGAGTGTCAAAAGACTAAGCGGTTCGGCAGGAGCCTCACCCTCCCAAAATCCTGCACTAGGTTGGCCCTGACGGCTTGGGTGAACGGTTACAGAGAGCGGCTAACAACCATCCGAATCACGCCGGACGCTTGCCTTTCGAGGAGGAATTAGCCCGCACGGCGTCTTGCATGGACTGCATCGAATCACGCCGGAACTGACTTTGCAGCCGGCGAGCCAAGGGATATGCCAGCCAGACCAACCAATAACGTGGCCGTGAGACGGCGCGGATTTGGTACCACACGCGGTCGTCGGCATCCCATTCGACGAGAAATTCTTCCTCACCCTGTTCGACATGCCCCGGCAAGGTCACATAGGTGAAACCAAACCGCCGCGCGGGATGGGTCTCGTCGGTCAGCGAGACGATCCGGCATGCGTTCAGCCACCACACCCCGAAAGCCCGAGCCGCCACAGCCACGTTTTCCCCGACGGATAACGCGTCAGACTCCGGCGAGACCTCGGTCCATTCACGCGGAAACATCCGCCATTGCCTTATCGCTTGGCAGGCGGCGCGATAGTCGGCCTCCCCCTGCCCCAGCAGCACTCGCGCATGATCCACGCTGAAGCCCGCAACCATCCCCGAGTGAAACGTCAGCGGCAACTGGCGTTGTTCGGCCAGGAAACGGGCGACGTGATCAGAGTTCGGCTTAGTCAGATTCCACATGGCTGCACACAGGGTGATGGGGGAGATTTTCACCACGAATAACACAAATGACACGAATTAAATCACGGGGAATCGATTCTCAATGGACTGCCCAAAAGCAGGAAGAGGCATTCGATACTCAGTCGATTTTCTTAAACTCCATTTGGCCATTCTTCATTCGTGTGATTGGTGTCATTCGTGGTTCAGATAATTTTTTTATCTTGGTACTCACCGAGGAGAAGATACCCGACCACGCTATTCGGCATGACAATTGGGGCGAACATTTATTAAGTTCAACCGCTCTCATTCTTAAAAGCCCACCAGAAATCACCCAGGCTTTGTCGCTGGCGGTGGAATTGGTATATCACATTCTGTCCGACGAACCTCACTCACTGTCCCGCGGAATCTTTTGCATGAGCTATTCACAGGCCCAACTGCGTGAGCATATCGCTCGACTGCCGCGGTATCCGTTATCGCACTTGCCGACTCCATTAGAGTTTTGTCCGCGGTTTTCTGCGGCCGTCGGTGGGCCGCGGATCTTCATCAAACGCGATGATTGCACCGGCCTGGCCTGTGGCGGAAACAAGGCTCGCCACAATGAATTCCTCATCGGGGACGCCATCCACAAGCAGGCCGATATTCTGGTTTGGGGAGCCGGTATCCAAAGCAATAACTGCCGCCAGACGGCTGCGGCGTGTGCTCGAGCCGGCTTGGATTGCCATCTGATCTTGGGCCGCGGCGGCCCGGCCACGGGGCCCGATGTCGTGCAGGGTAATCTGTTGCTGGATCAATTGGTCGGAGCTCAGATCGATATCGTCGAAGAAACAATCGGACCTGATCTGGATCGCCGTATTGCCGAGCAGGCCGAGAAATATCGCCAGGCGGGACGTCGCCCGTATATGTGGGATCCTGATGTCGTGAAGCCTCTCGCGGCGATCAGCTACGCCCTGTGCCTAACGGAAACCCTGGAGCAAGCCGCAGCGCAGGGAATCAATCCCGCCGCAGTCTATGTGTGCTCCGCGGGAGCAACCGGTGCCGGGGTGGCGTTGGGCAAACACGCCTTGGGATATCCCGGGGTGGTCCGCAACATTGCCGCGATGGACTGGCCGTGGGATACCCGGGCGGACCTCGCCGCGATTGCCAATCAGGCGGCGAAGCTCATCGATATCGAGACCCGGCTGGAGCCGTCTGATATCGATATCACGTTTGACCATATCCCTCCCGGCTATGGCAAAGTTTCCGAGGGTTGCCTGGAAGCCATTTCATTGATGGCGCGGACGGAAGGCATTTTGCTGGACCCCATTTATACGGGGAAAGCCGCCGCTGGATTGATCCACGACATCCGTGCGGGACGGATTGATCGGGACGCCAGCGTGATCTTTATGCACACGGGAGGCACGCCGGCGTTGTTCGCTTATGCCGACGTTCTAGCCCAGGGAATTCCCCAGCGAAAACTGGTCTAGACCCTAAATCGTGAAATTGGGAAGATCCCGCACCTAGTTTTATACTGCAAACGGCCAGCAACGCGATGTTTTTGCTCGCGGGATCTAGTGGTGAGGAAGTCTCATTCTTGGTCGGGCGGAGGATAAGACATTTTAACGACCCAGGTGTCACATGGATGCGACGCCGTTGCGTTCATCTCGCGGATTGAATGTCGCTTTTGTGCTCGGTTGCCTGCTGCTCGCATCTTGCGAAACGCTGAAGGCTCCCGGTAGCACTGCGGACTGGTTTGCGCGGAACAACAACAAAAGTCATGAGCGAGAGCTTCAAGCCTATCGAACTCAATGGCAAACCCGCCGTGACCCCGCCGCCATTCGCTGGCTGTTGGCCAGTCAGGTCCATAACGGCCTGAGCCCCGACGAAGTCAGCTTGCGAGTGGGAGAAGTCGGCACTCGTGAACCCAACACTCGCGAATTCAAACGTGAGGGAGACGGGTTCCGCGTCGACGACGAGTTTTACCGGTATGGTCCCGACAAGAAGGGTGAGGTCTACTACCTCGGCTTCCGCGAAGGGCGACTGGTGAACTTTGACGCCGAGGTCTTCCGCGAAAAGTCGTGACCCGGGATCGAATCGAAACCAGCTTTCTCAGACTGGTGACGCAATCTCCGCCAAGGCCCGCCTGAACAACTCGGGATGGTTCCAGCCGAACTTGTGTCGCATCTGCTGAGTCTCTATTCTCTTAGCCTCTGCAGGTTGTGCGTCATTCGTGCGGGTCCGAAGGCTGAAAAACAGTCAGTCCGGCAACCGTACTATCACCGCAACCTCATGCTGTGTCAGCGTTTTCATTCAAAGGAACGTCACCTT
This sequence comes from Planctomycetota bacterium, assembly GCA_040386595.1. Classification (GTDB taxonomy): domain Bacteria; phylum Planctomycetota; class Planctomycetia; order Planctomycetales; family Planctomycetaceae; genus JAKFVC01. The sequence goes on from JAZKFE010000454.1 coordinate 2,995, forward strand.
GTTGCGGACTCATACGTGCGGCGAATTACGGCTGGAACATCAGGCTCAGGTGGTGACCCTCTGCGGTTGGGTGAATTCGGCGCGAGATCATGGCGGCTTGGTGTTCATTGACCTGCGCGACCGCTACGGACTGACTCAGGTTGTTTTTGATCCCGACAACGGCGCCGAAATGCTGACCGTGGCTCGTTCGTTGCGCAACGAAGACGTTATCCAAGTCACGGGCAAGGTGGTTCCTCGCGGCCCAAAACTCATTAACCCGAAGTTGTTGACGGGTGAAGTGGAACTGGTCGTCGCCGAGTTGAAGATCCTCAACAAATCACGCACGCCACCGTTCATGCCCAGCTCGACGGAAGTTCCCGGTGAAGAAGTCCGCTTGCGACACCGGTTTCTCGATCTGCGTCGTCAGCCGTTGCAAGAAGCGATCATCTTCCGTCACAAGCTGACGAAGGCGGTCCGCGACTATTTCGACATGCACGGGTTCCTCGATATCGAAACCCCGATGCTCGGCCGCAGCACACCGGAAGGGGCCCGCGATTACCTCGTCCCCAGCCGCGTGCATGAAGGCTGTTTTTACGCACTGCCGCAATCACCGCAGATCTACAAGCAGATGCTGATGGTCGCCGGTTTCGACCGGTATATGCAGGTGGCGCGTTGCTTCCGCGACGAAGACTTGCGAGCTGACCGGCAACCGGAATTCACCCAGATCGACGTCGAAATGGCGTTCGTCACGATGGAAGACATCCTGACGATGATCGACGGTCTAGTGGCGTATGTGATGAAGGCCGTCCGTGGTGTTGATCACCCGATTCCGTTGCCCCGCATGAGCTATCGTGAAGCGGCCGAGAAGTACGGTTCGGATAAGCCCGACTTGCGGTTTGGTTGTGAACTGCATTGCCTGGGGACGATTGCCACCCGTTGTGGTTTCAGCGTGTTCCAGAACACGATGCAAAACGGCGGCCGCGTCCGAGGCATCTGCGTTCCCGGCGGTGCTGCGAAGTACAGCCGCAAGCTGATCGACGAACTGACCGAGTTTGTGAAGACGTACGGTGCTCAGGGTTTGGCCTTCTTCCGCGTGACCGAGACGGGTCTCGATTCGCCGATCGCCAAGTTCTTCGTGGCCGAAGATCAGCAAGCCATCATTGCCGAATTCGGTGCGAAGGTTGGCGACATCATTTTCTGCGTCGCCGACAAGCACAAGGTGACCTCGGCCGCCCTGGCTGCGTTGCGTAACCGGGTGGGCAAGGAAATGCAGTTGTACGATCCCCGTACGATGCACTTCTCGTGGTTGCTCGACTTCCCGTTGTTCAACTGGAACGAAGAAGACAAGCGTTGGGACGCCGAACATCATCCGTTCTGCGACCCGGTTCCCGAAGACGTGCCGTTCTTCGACACCGACCCCGGCCAGATTCGGGCCCAGTCGTACGACATGGTGATCAACGGCTACGAAGCGGCCAGCGGTAGCGTGCGAATCCACGATTCGGTGGTGCAGCAAAAGGTATTCGACCTGCTGGGCATCAAGTCCGAAGAAGCTGAAGAACGCTTCGGCTTCTTGTTGGAAGCTCTGCGTTACGGAGCCCCCCCGCACGCCGGCGTGGCATTGGGTCTCGACCGCTGGGTGATGTTGTTGCTGGGCAACGACAACATCCGCGACGTGATCGCGTTCCCCAAAACGCAAAAGGCCGCCGACATGCTGACGGGTGCCCCGTCGACGGTCGACGATCGTCAACTGCGTGATCTGCACTTGAAGATCAACGCCCCCAAGTAGGTCACCTAACGGCCCGACAATCGAGCATCAATCCGCTGGAGCGCCTCTGCGGCGCCCAGCGGAATGCCGATGCCATGTTTCGGAGTTTGGAAGTTGCGCGGGTTGATGCGGATCAGATGCTTCGACAGTCGTTCGCAGGCATTCCGTACGGTAGGTATTGCCAGCCCCGCCCCGCATTCCACCGCGACAATGCGGCCGCGTTGGGCAGAGATCAGCCATTCGGTCATTCGCTCGGCCTGCGCCTCGGTTTCACAATCGAGCCAATTTCCGTCACCAAACATCAGGATATTGGGGCGTGCCAATCCGCCACAACTGGGACAAGTCGGCAGTGGTGATTGTGAGCGGATCGTTTCCAGATCGACTTCCAACTGCAGGTCACCCACTGGCCAGACAAATTCATCGCATGGCGTGACACATTGCAGGCGATGAATCGACCCATGGCATTCCAGGAGTTGCCGGGGTTCAAAGCCCGCATTTGAGAATTGTCCATCCACATTGCTGGTAAATACGAACGCACCCACTCGTGATTCGGAGGCCCAGCGTTTCAAGATGTGATAGCCCGCATGAGGAACCGCGTTGCGATATAGATGCAGGCGATGTCCAAAGAAGCCCCAGGCCAACTCTGGATCACGACGAAACCACGTCGGATTGGACATCTCTGCAAAGATCCGTCCGCGGAACGGGGGATAGGCCTTCCAGAATCCTTCATTGCCGCGAAAGTCCGGAAGTCCTGAATCCACCCCCATGCCCGCTCCGGCACCGATCAGCAAGGCATCCGCAGATCGAATGAGTTCGGCGGCCTGTTGAATCAGGGATTCGATTTCTGGTGATGTGTCGGAGATATTCATCGTAAATTCAAAGTGGGTGATTGATGAGGAAAACTAGGCGAGCCCGGTGGCGTAAGCCCCGGGATTCTTCGAGTTCTCATACGATCCGTCCTTCACTTCGAGTCCAAATGAGCAACGGATTTGGCTGCCTGCGAATGTATTGTACAACGGTTTCTATTCCTCGTTCGTCGTCTAACTTGCGTGTCGAACCTCTCGTCGTCCACCACGTTTCACTCCGTGGTTTCTCCCAAGTTCGATTCAGGCGGCCTGAGCCATACGCTTTAAAATCACGAAGAATCTTATCTGGTTCAGGATCTCCGACTACTCCAACTACCAAGTGCACGTGGGTGTGCATCACTCCAACGGCAATCAATAGCCAATTACGAACTCGTGCGGTTTCTTCAAATTGTTCGAAGAGTGCCATTGCCTGTGCCAGCGTGAGTACGACAGGATCAGACTTGAGTTGCTGCGTTGCGGAGCGGTACAAGTTGGGATTGGGCGCGGCTGGTTGGCTTCCAACCTGGTTGTGATTGATGATTTCGCCGAGCTCGTTCGCCACGCTCCCAACGAACCCGCGTTCGTCTCCGGGCAGCCAAGTCCCATAAGTTGTCCACGTTAGGAACCAGTGACGATCAACTGGGATAAAGTTCGTATTGGATTTCATAGGAACTCTGACTGTTGCGAAGAATCCGGGGGCTTACGCCGCCCGGCTCGCCTTAATACTCATTTGGTCGTTCTAATTTAGATGTTAACTCGTCTCGCGGACTGCGGTTAGATCAATGGAAGACGGATCTGTCATCTGAGTTGGACGCCGCTCATCTCCGCCCTCTACAATGACTTCGGGAATGAGTTTATGAGTCACGTTTACATTGCGGAGTCTAGAGTGCCGTTTAAGAGGCTATGGATCAACTCGCGCCGAATGCTGGAGATGATCCGGTTCAGTCACACCGTGTTCGCGCTGCCGTTTGCATTGTTGGCGGCCTGCCTGGCTTGGGAAGAAGTCCCGTTCAAGGTGACGCATCTCGTCGGCATCATCCTGGGCATGGTGTTCGCTCGGTCGACGGCGATGGCGTTCAATCGGTTGGTTGATCGCCATATCGACGCCGGGAATCCGCGCACGGCTTCGCGGCATCTGCCTGCGGGAACTCTCAGCGTGCAGACCGTGACCTGGTTTACCGTGCTGTGTGGCTTGGGATTTGTGCTGTCCACCCTGCTGTTTCTGCCCAACCTGTGGCCGATCATCCTGTCGGGGCCGGTGTTGGTGTTCTTGTGCGCCTACTCGTTTGCCAAGCGTTTCACGATGTGGTGCCATTACTGGCTGGCGGCAGCGTTGATGCTGGCGCCGATTGCTGTGTGGATCGCACTCACCGGTACCATCGACAAAACGCCGTTGCTGATCGCCTCGGTCATCTTCTTCTGGGTGGGCGGATTCGACATCATCTACGCCTGCCAGGATGCCGAAGCCGACCGGCAGGGACATCTTCACAGCATCCCGGCGACACTGGGCATTCCGTGGGCCTTAAGACTGGCCGCCGGCAGCCATCTGGTGATGTTCGGCTGCTTAAGTGGTCTGTGGTACGCGGGGAACTTTGGAATCATCTTCGGTTGCGGCGTTGTCGCCGTGAAACTGTTGTTAGTTTACGAACACTGGTTGATCCGGCCGCATGATCTGGCTCGTGTTAACCAGGCTTTTTTTCATGTGAACGCCGTCATCAGTATCGGGTTGTTATTCCTCGCGGTCGCGGACCTGTGGTTCGAATTCTAGCTCGGGCCCTGACACCGCAGACCCAACTGATCAGCGTCTCACAACGAACTCCAGACGAAAATCGTCCATTTATTACAGGTGCTCTGGTGGATTACCAAACTCAACTGAAATTGATCACCGAGAAGGTCCATGCCGGGGAACGGATCTCGTACGACGAGGGCGTATTCCTGGCCGAGAAGGTGGACGTGCTGACCCTGGGCGGACTGGCCAACACCGTTCGTGAACGTAAGAACGGCAACTTCGCCTACTACAACACCAACATCCATCTGAACCCCACGAACGTCTGCGTCTATCGCTGCGTTTTCTGCGCGTTCCGCTCAGACTTGCGGACCCCCAAAGCCTATACGTTCGAAGACGATCAGATCCGCGAACGGGTTGCCGAAGCCAAAGCCAACGGGGCTACCGAGATCCATGTGGTGGGCGGACTCCATCACCAGAAGGACTTCGACTGGTACGTCAACATTGTCCGCGTCATTCACGAAGCTTGGCCCCAGATCCATATCAAGGCTTGGACGGGCGTCGAAATCAACTGGTTCAGCTTCTTGACCAAGAAGCCGACTCGGTGGGTGCTCGAACAGTTGAAGGCGGCCGGACTGGGCAGTCTGCCCGGTGGTGGTGCCGAGATCTTCCACGCTGATGTTCGCGACAAAATCTGCGAGCATAAAGCCGATTCCAGCGAATGGCTACGCATCCACCGCGAGGCCCATGAACTGGGCCTGCGGAGCAATGCGACGATGCTCTACGGACACATCGAAGAACCACGGCACCGTGTCGATCACTTGTGCCAATTGCGGGAATTGCAGGACGAAACGAAGGGTTTTCAGACCTTTATTCCCCTGGCCTTCCACCCCGAAAACACGGGGCTGGATCACATTCCCAAACCCAGCGGTCAGACCGACCTGGCGGTCATCGCGTTGTCGCGGATCATGCTCGACAACTTCGACCATATCAAAGCCTACTGGATTATGCTGGGCGAGAAGATCGCTCAGGTCGCCTTGAGCTTCGGTGCGGACGACCTCGACGGGACCGTGGTCCACGAGATCATTTACCACGACGCCGGGGCGAAGACTCCGGAAGGCTTGTCCGTGGAACAGATTCATCACATGATTAAAGAGGCGGGACGAATCCCCGTCGAACGTGATACTCTCTATCGACGCGTGATCCGCGACGGCCGGGAGTGGTCAGTTGGCGAACCGATTCTCGTTGGCAAATGCTAATTGCGAGACCTGCCGAATTCGGCCGCACGGAAAAGAGTTTCCGTGCGCGGGTGGCGAGCAGCCTGAAAAAGAAGCGGAACCATGGCGACTGATTCTGACGAATCCGACCCACCCGTCCGTCGAGAAACAGGCGGCATTCATTTTGTCGTCTGGCTGATCATTTTTTTCTTCGCTACCTATTTCGGTCTGTTGGCCCTGCTGTGTCTGGATGAGATGGTCCTAAAGCACCGTCTGATCTTGAAGCCGTTACAGGCTTTCGACGAGGAGTTCGCCGACCGGTTTCGAGACTTCGTGAGATTCATCTACGCGCCCATAATTAAGCTGGTAGAGCTATTGAGACCATAGTCGTTGTTCGCTCCGCGAACTGAGCGTCTTTGTGTATTTGGTCTAAAAACAAACGAATCGTCCGGGACGATTCCAGCCGGCTACTGCGAATGCGTTATGTTCTGAAATCGACTGCCTGAAGTCTTCCAGAAGGCGAGGATACGATGTCTCCTGACGAACATTCGGGCCATCCGACAGCCGAGCGAAACCGTCCGCACCGCAGGCCGATCGGCCTTTGGATATTCGCGGGACTCTGGATCTTGTACTTTGGCTTTTTTGCGATCCTTTGTCTCGATAGTCTTGTGTTTAAAACCAGCTGGGTTTCGAATTTCCTATATAGGATCGACTTAAATTACAATTGGTACGTTAGGGATGTGCTCCAAGTGATTTACTTTCCGTTAGTTCGGGGCATGAAATTCATGAAAATAGTACCTGAGTGACCGATCCGAATCCGGTCACCAAGCAACGGCTTCACAGTTTGATCGTTTTCAACAACGCTGCCGCCTCCGGTGTATTGGGATGAGCTTTTAACAGGGCTTCGAGCTTCTCCTTCGCGAGGGCTGGCTTGTTGGCGGCGATCAACAGCTTGGCCAGCGTCAGCGGTGTTTCGAGATCTTCTGCATCCAGCTCAAGCACCGCTGAATACTCATCGATGGCCTTGTCCGTTTGTTTGAGTTCCGCGTAGGCCTGTCCCAGCACGCGGTGGACTTCGGCGTCCATCACATCAATGTGCAACGCCAAGCGGCTGTAGCGGACGGCCTCGGAATACTCCTTGCGTTCCAGCATCAATTCCGCCAGCTTTTTGCGTGGTGCGACCGATTCGAAATCGAGATCTACCAGCCGCTTCAACACCCCTTCCAGCTTGTCGCGTTCCCCGGCTTTGGCATAGGCGGTTCCTAAATTCTGCAGCCACACCTTATTGTCGGGATCAAATTTTACCGCCAGTTCGTAGAGTGTCGCCGCCTCGGCAAAGTCTTCCTGTTCAAACTTCAGCTTCGCCAGCAATCGCAACACAGTCGGGTTCGGCTTCTCTCGGTCGAGTGCCGGTTCCAGCACGGCCAAAGCCTGTTTGGTATCTTCCGCCTTCAGTGCCAGCACGGCCATTGTCGCTGCAGCGAGAGGCTCGGTCGGAGTTTTTTTCAAAGTCGCTTCTGCCAGTTGCCGGGCTTCTTTAGTCTGCCGCTGCGACACCAACGCAAACGCCAGTCGACCGGCGGCTTGGGAGTCGTTGGGAGCCGCTTCCAGCTTCTGCCGCAGTTCCTTCAGTGACGTCTGCGGCTCCGCATCCAGGGTTTGCAGTTTGCTCGTTAGCTCTTTCACATAAGCGACGTAACCCTTCTCGAAATCGGCCTGACTCTGCCCGCAGACTTTCTCAATGGCTTTCGCCGTGGGCAACCCTTCGCGATAGGCATTCAGTAGTTTTTGCAGGGAATCGGGGCCATGTTTTTCGATGAGGTAGCTGGCATACAAATGACTCTGGCAATAAGCCATCTGCCAATCGAGCGGCGTCTTGGGCCGCTGAAATCCCAGGTTGATGTTATCGAGATTCATCAACTCGCCCTTGGGCACACGTTCCAGCAACAGCCGCGTCCAGACCTCGGGCCGAGGTGACTCTTCACTCAAGACGGCCAGGGCTTCGGTGAACCAGTGAGGGCAATTGAACTGTGTCTGCTGTAAGGTCACGATGTGGACGAATTCGTGCTTGACCACCTTGGCCCAATTAAATCCCTTTTCGCTCGCCGTCGGTGAAGCCAGCGCGACAATCCAGCCTGTCGAGGCCCCGATCGTTTGAATCCAGGGCAGCCCCGTCATCCGCGCGCTGAACCACTGATGTGCCGACAGTCCTTTGGCCTTATTAAAGATCTCGAACTGCGTGCGGGTGGGGGGCTCGTAACCGAACTGCTGAGTCAGCTGCGGATAGATTTCTTCCAGGTACTCGGACAGATATTTACCGAGCAGTCTGTCGGTTTGGGAATCGACTCGAACCACAAAATGGTCAGTGCTGATTGTGGAATAATCGTCAAGCAGCTTGATGACCTTCCGCATGTTGCCCACCCGAATATGAAACGGGTCGGCATCAAACGCCTTATCAAGGATCTTACGCGCCTCGTCGGTCTTGCCGATCCGCATATACAAGAGCCCCAACGCGGTCTTGGGCTCGGCATATTGCGGCATAGCGGTCATCGCCGCGCGATAGAACTTTTCGGCCAACTCGAACCGCAACCGCCGCTGCAGATCATCACCCAGCACCTGTAAGCCATAGCCGGGGTGTGGATTTCGCTTCGCCAGGTCGATCAAAGTTTGCGAAAAGCGACTCGGCTTGGGGAGTTGAATCTGGCTGACGTTGTCCAAGTGCGTGAGCACTTCGGTCAATTCGGCATCGGGCGGAACTCCGTCGGCCATGAGATAAACGGAGGCCATCCGGGCGATCGTTCGCTGCTCATGTGGGTTGGCTTTGAGGGCTTTTTCTAAGGCTGCTAGCGCGCGGGGGGCGTCGCCGTCGCGCATGGCCAAATCGGCCTGCAACTGCAGGGCGGCAATGTGCTGCGGGTTGACGGCCAACGCCCGTTCGGCAAATGCCGCAGCCTCGGTGAGATCGAGTTTTTGAAAGGCCGCTTCGCCGAGCGTCGCCAAGACATCGGGGGCCCGCGGGTTGATTTTTAAGGCCTGTTGCAGTTCGGGCAGAGCATCTTCGCGATTGTATTTTTCGAGCAGCAAACTTCCTGACAGCCAATAGGCCTGCCAGCACAGCGGATCGTTTTTCAACGCATCGGGGCACAGCGTATTGACGACAAATTTGAAGACCTGCGACGCACTATGCCACCGTGCGTACTGGGCCGAGCCACGACCGACGACCAACAGATCGTCCGCCGCCGTCGGCTGGGCTCGATTGTAGTACCGCACGCACCACCGGTACTCCTCGTCGGCTTCCTTGAGCTGCCCCAATTCCGTCAGGCAGTCGGCCCGGAGCAATTTGGCCAGCGGCCATTCCGGCTCGATTTTGAGGGCTTCATCCGCTCGCTGCAGTCCCGTTGCGTAGTCTCCCTCGGCAAAATGGAGTTCCGCCAATTTGGCCAGCAAGGCGGGACTTTTCGGTTGGTCCGCTAAGGTTTTTGTAATCGTTTCGCGGGCTGCTGCGAGATGTCCTTCAAAAGCCTGACACTCGGCAATCCCGATCGCCACGGCAACTGGTTCGACCTTATCTTGAACGAGTTCTTCGTAGGCTTCCAGTCCCTCTTCCGCTCGCCCTCGCTGCAGATGCTCTCGAGCGGCCTTCAAACGGGGATCGGGTTCTGCCGCTGGCAGGGGTGAGGCCACTGCTCCGATGGCGACCCACGTCAGGCATGTCAGAAGAACGTGACCGGCGGCGGGGAATGACACGAGAGACCGCAACATCATGGAATACTTCCCGCTCGTCAACAGGGAGAGAAATCTAGGATCACGCAGACACATTGATTATATCGGGAACGCACGTCCGAGTAACCCTGATCTGGTCGCATCAATGTCGCCGCGCAAAGCGGGGTAGCCCAGATTCTTGAATCTGGGTGAGCGGAGCGAACAAGAGGTTGGGGCTCCTTCGACTCCGATCCCACAATCAGCCCTTGGCGAGCCCGGCGGCGTCAGCCCCGGGATTCTTCGTCAAACACTACGAATGCGATTGCACCACGGAGACACTGAGAACACGGAGTGTAAATAAGGGGGGAAGAAGATTTTTTTAGCCACGGATTCACACGGAATAACACGGATTGAGTCAGCGTTTGTTTGCGTTCTCAGACAACGTCGGGCCGTGTCTGAATTGTTTTGTTGGGAAGATCTCGAAACTCTTGCCGGCAGATCAGGCTTTGTCACCGCTTAGATTTGGGATCCACTCTCCCAGGTCTTGTCGTGCCACTGCTTTGCAACTGTACTCAGTTGTTAAGCAGTGCATTC
>JAZKFE010000455.1:0-6357 GCA_040386595.1 Planctomycetota bacterium
GGGGTTTTCCTAAGAGCGTCTACACAGCTTGAGTTGGCGTTGGGAGATTACGGACTGAGAAGTCTGAAAACAAGGGAAACGTAAGGCGTGCCAGGCCCCTCACCCCCGACCCCTCTCCCCGGAAATACCGAGGGGAGACAAGACAAGTCAGACGTTTCCCGCGTTGCAGACAAACTATTGACTGCAGTCTCACCATTCACGCCCCAACCTCATCTTGTTCGCACGTTTGGAAACCGGATATACTAAAGTAGTTTCCAGAGGTTCAACGTTGAGGCTTCAGCATGGCACGCTCATCAACCACTCACGACATCCCGCAAGCTGATTCAGCTCGGCAACGGATTGTGTCGGCGGCTCGGCTGCATTTTTTGCAGCATGGGTTTCGCGGTGTGACGATGTCCGATCTGGCGACCGAACTCGGGATGAGCAAGAAGACTCTGTATGCTCATTTTTCGACGAAAGTCACACTCGTCGAAGCGGTGTTACAGGACAAGTTCGGTGACATTGAAGTCGAGCTGCAAACGATCACGGCGGGGTGTGCCGCCGATTTTCTGAGTGCGCTGCAACGCATGCTGGCGTGCGTGCAGAAGCATACCGATGAAGTGCAGCCTTCATTTCTGCGCGACATTCAGAGGTCGTCTCCCGAACTATTTCAACTGGTCGAAAGCCGTCGGCGGGAGATCATTCAAAAATACTTCGGAATCTTGTTCACCGCGGGCCGTAAGCGAGGCATGATTCGGAAGGATATCCGTGTCGACCTGGTCGTGGCGATGCTCCTCGCGGCGACGCAGGCGATCGTCAATCCGACCTCGTTGATGAATTTGGGGATGACTCCCACAACAGGCTTCGCTTCCATCATCACGGTGGTGCTGGAAGGTGTGTTGACGATGAAAGGCAGGTTTCCATCATGATCCATCGACAACATCGCCCTCTTGCACGCTACTGGGGGCTGGCCCTGACCTTGATGGGCCTGCTGGCGGGGTGTGCTCCGGCCGACAACGGTCGCGTGCAGGGATATGTCGAAGGTGAGTTCGTCTATGTCGCCTCACCGCTGGCGGGAAAGTTGGTGTCTCTGGGCGTCCAGCGCGGTTCGCAAGTGCATGCTGACCAACTTCTCTTTAGTCTGGAAAACACCTCGGAGACGGCATTGCGCGATTCCGCTGAGCGACGCGTGCAACAGGCTCGCGATACGTTGGAAGATTTGAACAAGGGAAAGCGGCCCTCGGAGATTGCGTCGATTGAGGCCCAGCTGGAGCAGGCGAAAGCGGCCATCAAATTCTCCGAACCGGAGTTTGTCCGGATGGAAAATTTGCTGAAGTCGAAGGCAACGTCGGTGCAAGAGTACGAACAGGCCCGTACCACGCGCGATCAAGATCGGCAGCGTGTGTCTCAGCTGGAAGCCGATCTCCAGACCGCAAAGTTGGGGGCGCGGGCGGATCAGATTGCCGCGGCTCAAGACGATATCCGAGCCTTGGAGGCATCTCTCGCCAAGGCTGAATGGGATGCCTCGCAGAAAGAACAAACCGCTCATCAGGCTGCCTTGGTTTCCGATACGCTGTACCGCGAAGGTGAGTGGGTGGCCGCCGGACGCCCGGTCGTGGTCTTGTTGCCGCCTCCGAATATTAAGGTTCGAGCATTCGTTCCGCAGGCCGATATCGGCCGGTTACATCATGGAGATCCAGTCCGCGTGATGGTGGATGGGTTGGAAAAACCTTACGACGGGAAAATCAGCTTCATTTCGCCGCGAGCCGAATACACGCCTCCCGTAATCTATAGCCAGGAAAGCCGCAGTAAACTCGTCTTTATGATTGAGATCGTATTCCCGCCCGAGGTCGCCGAAAAGCTGCACCCGGGCCAGCCTGTCGACGTCGTATTGACGCCCACTCGCCCTGTGTCTTGAGCCGGAGAAAACATTACTAGAACGTAAACGTCTTCGATCGTATTGGGGAGTTTTTCCGATGACCGACGAACTGGCGATTGATGTGCGGGGCATGACCAAAAAATTTGGTCAGCATGTCGCCGTCGACCACGTCGATCTGCAGGTTCGAAAAGGGGAAATCTGCGGATTTCTAGGCCCCAATGGCAGCGGCAAGACGACCTTTATTCGCATGTTGTGCGGCTTGTTACGAGCGGACGCAGGGAGCGGCAAGTGTCTGGGGCACGACGTCATCAAGGATAGTGAGATTATTAAGCGGCAGGTCGGTTATATGACTCAGAAGTTTAGCTTCTGGGAAGACTTGACGATTGCCGAAAACCTCGACTTTGTAGCCCGCATGTACTCGATCAAAAATCGACGCGACACCGTGCGTCAAAGTCTGGATCGACTGGGACTGACCGCCAGAAAAGATCAACTGGCCGGGCAATTGTCAGGGGGCTGGAAACAACGCTTGGCTCTGGCTGCTTGTTTGATTCATGAGCCCCAGTTACTGCTGTTAGATGAACCGACGGCGGGCGTTGATCCCATCGCTCGCCGCGATTTTTGGAAAGAGATCCATCAACTGGCTGGCCAGGGGCTGACGTTTCTGATCGCTACGCACTACATGGATGAAGCGGAACGCTGTCATCGGCTGGCATTCATCGCGAACAGCAAGTTGTTGACTCAAGGCACCGTCGCGGAAGTTATTGAGCAAAGTCACTTGACGACGTGGGCTGTGGATGGCCGGGAGCTGTTACAGTTGGCGGAAAAGTTGCAAGAAGATCCAGCGGTAGAACAGGCCGTGCCGTTTGGCAGTTTGCTCCATATCAGCGGTCCTGATCCTGCGGCTCTTGAACGAGCCATCGCGCCCTATCGAACGCCGCAATACAGCTGGCAACAGGTGCCGGCGGGGTTGGAAGACGTGTTCATTCACTTGATGGTGAAACCTCGAGAGGGAGCCGCCTCATGAGCAATGGACGTGGTTTTTCCCTGGCGCGGCTGTGGGCGATTGTCGTCAAAGAGTTCATTCAAATGCGACGGGATCGCATTACGTTCGCGATGATGGTCGGCATTCCGCTGATTCAACTGGTCTTGTTTAGTTACGCGATCAACTCGGATCCGAGGCACTTGTCGGCGGCCGTGCTGTTGGCCGACCACGGTCCGCAAGGGCGAGCCCTGTTGAGTGCCTTGCGCAATAGCAGCTATTTCCAGTTTGTCCGTCAGGTGCAAACTGAAGCCGAAGCTCATGCCGCTTTGGCACGGGGCGAGGTTCAGTTTCTGGTGAACATTCCTGAGAATTTCACCCACGACTTGTTGCGTGGTGACCGCCCCGTGTTGCTCGTGGAAGCCGACGCGACCGATCCCGGTGCCACGGGTGGCCCGTTGGGAGCATTGCCCGCGATCCTGAACGCCGCGTTGCTCAATGACGCGAAGGGGCCCTTGGACTACCTTGCCTCGACCGAAGCGCCCATCGATTTACGAATTCATGCCAAATACAACCCGGAAGCGATCACCCAATACACAATAGTCCCGGGGCTGCTGGGGGTGGTGTTGACGATGACCATGGTAATGATCACGGCTCTGGCCATCACGCGTGAGCGCGAGAGTGGCACGATGGAAAATCTGCTGTCGATGCCGACGCGGCCCTTGGAAGTGATGATCGGCAAGATTCTGCCGTATATTCTGGTCGGCTATATCCAGGTCGGGCTGATTTTAACCGCCTCTCATTTCCTGTTTCACGTTCCGATGGTCGGCCGGCTTTGGCTGCTGTTGCTCGTGACGTTTGTGTTTATTGCGGCTTCATTGGCGGTGGGAGTGACTTTTTCGACGCTGGCCCAAAACCAACGCCAAGCCATGCAGATGACGATGTTTTTCTTTCTGCCGTCGATTCTGCTCTCCGGCTTCATGTTCCCCTTTCGAGGAATGCCCGACTGGGCTCAGGCGATCGGTGAATTGCTGCCACTGACCCATTTTCTACGCCTGGTCCGAGGCATTCTGTTAAAGGGGAATGGAGTCTCCGATGTCCTGACGCAGCTGTGGCAGATTGCCCTGTTCGGTGTCGTCGTCCTGACCATCGCCGTCTTCCGCTACCGCAGAACTCTCGATTAGCGGCGGCTTCGGCGCTCCTCTTGATGGAGCTGGTGTGCTTGTGTTGCGGCCCCCGGATCGGTTACGGTGACGGGATCGCTCTGTCTTCATTTCTCTATAGAGCTATCCATCGTGTTGCGTGATCCGATTGTTCAGCGTTGTCTCGACGGCTTTCAGCTGGGGTTGCCGCGCGTGCCCATTTCGGGACGTTCGGGCGAGCTGCTGGGGCGTGGCACGGGGAGTTCGTTGGAGTTTCAGGAGTACCGGCAGTACACACCGGGTGATGATATTCGGCATCTGGATTGGTCGACCTATGCGCGGTCCGACCAATTGATGGTCCGACTCTATCGGGAAGAAATTAGCCCCCGGACGCAGGTGTTTGTCGACACCAGCCGTTCGATGAACACCGGTGAGCAGGCCAAGCCGCTGGTGGCTCGGCAACTGGGGGCGCTGTTCTGCTTGCTGAGTGCTCGCCTGGGGGGGCAGCCGCAGTTGATTCCCCTGAACGATGATTTGCCACTACGCCCCATAGGTGTGGATGGGCTGGAGCAGTTCTATCAACTGCCCTTCTCGGCGAGTGCCTCCTTGCCAGAGTTGCTGGAGAAGCAGGCCTTGCCGTTGAAGCCGCAAGGGTTGCGGATTGTGATCAGCGATTTTTTGTTTCCGCATGATCCCGAGGCCCTAATCCGGCGATTGGCGGCAGGGGCCAGCGTGCTGTGGGTGGTCCAGTTGCTCAACGCCTGGGAGGCCAACCCGACGCTATTGGGCGGACGACGGCTGGTGGATATTGAAGCGGGCAGCGAACTGGATCTGCAGATTGATCAACGGACCATTCAGGTCTATCTCAACCGTCTGAACGCCTTGCAGACCGAATTGCAACGGCAATGTCGTCGAGCCCACGCGACGTTCGTGACGCTGACTGCGGAACAAGGCTTAGAAACGCTCTGTCGCGGCGACCTCTCCGCCGCCGGCGTCCTACGCGCCGCATAGAGGAAATTTCGCCACAGAGGGACACGGAAGAAGCATCGAAAAATACACTGCTTTTGTCTGTATGCCCCTCTGGCTAGGCGCGCATCCGGCATGAGTCGGATGGTTGTTGGGATTCCGTAGTGTGTTGGGAGGGTGAGGCTCCTGCCGAACCGCTCAGTCTACCGGGAATCGAAAGACTTAGCGGTTCGGCAGGAGCCTCACCCTCCCAGAAATCGAATGTTTTACGCGGCCGAACGTAATGTGACCGCACCCCTCTCACAACCATCCGGCTGACGCCGGACGCTCGCCGACGAAGAAAGAATGACGACGCGGCAGCTCATTCACTCGGGGTCTTCTCGACTCGGAGTTCGATCATCTGCTGGTCGGACTTTTCGGAGACGGTGAGCGGGATGGTCCAGGCGGCCGTTTTGAACTTGCAGACGGCTCCCTTGCCGTCGCGACAGTAGGAATAAGAGACCGACAACTGGTACCGCCCGGATCCGCTCTTGGCGGCCAAGGGCAACTGAACCGTTGCGGTGCTGCCGGTTACGGTGGCCTCGTCGCGCTGATCCAGATTCTCGGCGGCCACCAGTGACTGGTTCCCTTCCGCTTTCCAACGGAATGTTACAGGGGCGAGCGGGTTGAGCTTAAACCCTTCCGGAATCCAGAGATCGACTTGAACTCGTAGCTGATCGCTCGATTTGATTGTTTGGTTGGGGATTTCTGTGGTCTTCATCTCGGCGGTCGCGGCTTCGTCGGTTGTGGCCGACTTCGGCGGAGTCAGCCCGGTGAGTTCCAGCGTGGACAATTCTTGCGATTCAAAATCATAGACGCGAACGCGATGATTGTTGGTATCGGCGATATACAGCTTCTCGCCGGCGATCGATAAGCCGGCCGGTTCCGAGAATTCATCCGAGGCGTTTTTCACACCAGCCATCCGTTTGCCGAGGAACGTCTTGCTGGAACGTTGCGCGATATCGATGACCTTGATCTTGTGATTGTAGGTGTCGGCGACGTACAGCTTGCCCTTGTGCTGGACGATCCCCAGAGGATGCTGCAATCGCGCCTGGCTGCCGGTCCCATCGACATCACCAAACTCGAAGAGGCTCCGTCCCTGCGGCAAGTCGTAGGTCCCGACTAACGTGGCGACTTGTCCGGCCGATGATGTCGGAATTTTCCGCACGGCCGAGCCCTCACTGTCAACGACATAGAGGAACTCGCCGTCCGTGGTCATGCCTGACGGTTGTGCTAAGGCTGCGCGGGCCAGCGGGCCGTTTTGAATATCTTCGCGGCCTGAACCGGCATAAACGCGGATCGAATCTGTGCCGTTCAAGACCCAGATCTGATGCAAGCCGGCCATCGCGATGAACAGCTTCTCGCCAACCTTC
>JAZKFE010000456.1:0-1707 GCA_040386595.1 Planctomycetota bacterium
GGCAATCCGGCTTTTTTCATGCACCTGCAATCCGTTAGGGTCAGCAAATTTGAACACCCGACCCCAATTCGCACGACTTCGCTTTTTTTGAGGTTATCTCTTATTGCACGCTCGGTGATCGTCAGGCACAGCTTGACCTACGATAGGGAACCATCTCGAGCGTTTCGATTCTCGTATCGACATGTTACGATGCGTACTCCTCGATTCTCTTCTCGAAGACTACGGAGCCATGATGTTGCTCGCGGTATCGCCCAGGCGTTTCTTGTTTCAGCTCTCCACTTTGTTGCTCATTTTGTGTTGCGGCCAAACGGCCCGATCGGAAAGCAATTGGCAAGTGGGCATCGCGACGGCCAAGATTACTCCCGAGAAGCCCGTGTGGATGGCCGGGTATGCGGGCCGCAAAGGTCCATCGGAAGGTGTGGTGGGAGATTTATTCGCCAAGGCCATGGTGATTCAAGATGACCAGGGTCAACGGATCGTGATCGTCACGACCGACCTCATTAGTATTCCTCGTCAGCTTCGTGAGGAACTGGAAGTCGAGATCAAAGAGAAGTTTCAGCTCGATCGGCAGAACCTCTGGTTGAACGCATCGCATACCCATTGCGGTCCAGAGTTACGTCTTGATCGGATCCCACCGACCGAGGGCTCTCCGGCGGATTTCGAAAAGCGAATTCAACTGGCCCTGGAGTACACGTCCAAGTTGTACGCGCAGTTGCTCGACATCATTGGTCAGTCGCTGAAAGATCTGAAGCCTGGGAAACTGAACTATCTACATGCGCGGTGTGGTTTCGCCATGAATCGGCGTCGCCCGACGGCTCAGGGAGTTATCAATGCCCCGCATTCCGACGGGCCGGTGAATCACGATGTGCCTGTCCTGCAGATCACTGATCTCGATGGCAAGTTGCGAGCTCTCCTGTTCAGTTATGCCTGCCACAATACGACGATGGGCTTCAATCAGATCAGTGGTGACTATGCCGGGTTCGCTCAGAAGCATATTGAAGCGGCCCATGAAGGAGTGACCGCGATGTTCTTCACAGGATGTGGCGGCGACCAGAATCCCTATCCGCGCGGCAAGGTGGAGTATTTGGACTTTCACGGCCGAGCACTCGCGAACGCCGTTGAGGCTGCCCTCCAAACGGTCCCCAAGCCAGTGAATGGGCCGCTACGGTTGAAGTATGACACCGTGAAATTGAACTTCGGCCCGACTCCGCCGCTCGCCGAGCTCGAAAAATTGGCCATGGGAACTGCAGAACCGGTCAGCAGCCACGCGCGACGGCTGCTGCAAGAACTGAAAGAGACGGGCAAGATTCGCTCGACCTATGACTATCCCGTGCAGGTCATTCAGTTTGGCCAGGACTGGACCGTGATCGCCTTGGCGGGCGAGGTGGTGGTCGACTATTCGTTGCGGCTGACTCGGGAATTGGCTCCTGCGAATGTTGCGGTCGCCGGTTATTCGAATGATGTCTTCGGCTATGTTCCCTCGTTGCGCGTTTTGCAAGAGGGGGGCTATGAAGCGGGCGGGGCCATGTTATGGGGCCCGTTACCCGGACCATTTGCCGCAGATGTCGAGGACAACATCATCGGCAAGGTGAAGGAACTCCTCGAGACGACACCAGCTAAGTAGTTTGCATCTCGAGTAGGCTGACTTATGGCACTCAGTTTGTGAGCGGAATGGCGCTAGCCACCGGTTCTTCTGTATCAGAAGCA
>JAZKFE010000457.1:0-5451 GCA_040386595.1 Planctomycetota bacterium
GGGTAGCCCAGATTCTTGAATCTGGGTGAGCGCAGCGAACAAGAGGTTACGGCTCATTCGATTCTCGAATGTCATTCACTGAATCGGGTTTCACGACGGGGAAAGATCGGTGAATGAAGAACACCAAGGGAAAATCAACTCGCTGGTTGCTTCCAATAGTTAAAAATTCGAATCGAGTCGCTGACTCTCTAAAACTGCAACCTCTTGTTCGCTGCGCTCACCCAGATTCGAGAATCTGGGCTACCCATCGACTGCGTCGATTGAGATGCAAGCGTGATGCGAAACAACAATCGCTGGCAACGCGCATAAAGAAACCCAGACTTTGCAATCTGGGTTCGCTCGGCGACCGGTAGTCTGAGTCGCGGAATTCTGACAAACTCCGCAACTCAGACCGCTAAGTTCAAATACATCGGCTTACGACAAACCGTAGAACTTCACGGCATTGTCGTGGAACAATTTCCGGCGATCTTCTTCGCTCTTCGACGCGGTCACCGCCTTCAATGCCTCCACCCACTGCTTGTAACTCGCAGCCAGAGTGCAGACGGGCCAATCGCCGCCGAACATGATGCGATCGGGGCCGAAGGTGTCCATCGAGTAGTTCAAAATGGGAGCCAAATCTTCGTTCTTCCAGGTCGCGGGCTTCGCTGACGCAATCATTCCCGAGATCTTGCAGACGACGTTCGGCCGCTGGGCCAAATCGTGCATCCCCTTCTTCCACTTGGTCCGCAATTCTTCATCGGTCGACTGGACGTTCATGTTGCCGCAGTGGTCGACAATGAACCGCGTCTTCGGACATTGATCAACCAGTTTGACCGCATCGGCCAGCTCGCCAGCCCGCATGCACAGGTCAAAGCTGAGCCCCAAGTCACCCAGGAGTTTAATCCCCTGCACGAACTTCGGATCGACGCAATATCCCGCCGGCGTGACATCGGAATGCAGGACTTGGCGAACACCCTTGATGTACTTGCTGCCCGCATACTTGGTGATGTAGGCTTTGAATTCGTCCGAGTTCGGCCGACCAGAGATGACCGCGGCCACCATGGGGGTCTCACCACGTTGGCAAATGTCGATAACGTAGTCGGCTTCCTTGGATTGCTGCGACGGCAGCACGTCGACTTCCATGTAAACCGACTTCACAACATTCGACCCCTCAATGGCGGCTTTATAGTCGGAAGGCAGAAAATTCTTAGCGAGGGACTTGGCATCCGCCCCCTTGGTCCACGGCAATTCAAACTTCGTCAAATCCCACAGATGTTGATGAGTGTCGACGATTGGCAGGGACGCAAGATGATTCACATTCAGCCCTTTGGCATTGGCGGTCGTTGTCAGAGAGAAATCAAGAACTTGCCCAGCCGCCCACATTCCGGCTCCGGCGACAGCAGTTTGTTTCAGGAAATCCCGTCGAGTCGTACGGCTCTGCATGTAGATAAACTCCCGAACTCAGGAAGAAACGAGTGTGTCAGAATGACGACCCGCATTCTACATCCGGGCGAGAAAGATTTCATGGCTATCGCCATAGTCGTTGCCACAGTCGTTGCTCGCTCCGCGAGCTGAACGTCTTCTTCCAGAGCAGGTTCGAATCAAGATCGAATCAACCCGACGACTCGGCCTCTGAGCAGTCTTGCAACAAACGAAGAATACAGACGAAGACGTTCAGTTTGCGGAGCAAACAACGACTATCTCCGGCGCGGCAGCTCGAGCTTCAAGAGCTCGGCCAGTTCTAATTCCATCAGACGGTTGGCCAGAACTGCCGGGTGGCTGATGTGCCGCTCAGCATTGATGTCGAGCAAATCGCCCAATAATTCCGCGACTGCAGGAGTCACGTCAGGACGTGCTCGGCGCAGATCTTCGGAAATCTTACCCTGACGCCCCCGAATCATGTCGGCCGCCGTTTCGATTTCAAACGGCATCCGACCGGCCAACGACCGGAACAGGATCATTCCCAGGAGATACAAGTCTTTAGCCGCCCCTTGGAACTGCTGTGGAGCCACGACGGTATCGTAATCTGCCAGCGGACCAGCCACACTTCGCTGCGAGGCCTCCAACCCGGCCGAATTCACCACGCGACGGGCTGCTCCCAACTCGGTCAACTTGATCAGCCCCGTTCGAGTACTGACCACGATATGGGCCGCCCGAATGTCACCGTGAATCAGTCCTGCGTGCAGCAGATCATCCAATCCTTGGGCACACTGGCGAGCAATCCACAGCGTCTGGCGAACCGGCAGCTGGCCATATTCCTGCATCAGCTGTTCCAGCGTACGCCCTTCAAACCATTCCCGAATCAGATACCGCGGACTTTCCTGCGTGTGGGTTTCGACCAGCCGCTCCAGTACTTGACTGGCGACCAATTGCCCCACTGCGGCATCATTTTCCAAACTCGCCCGAGCAGCCGGACTATGCTCCCATTCGGCACGGAGTTGCTTCCAGGCAAACAGTTCGTAGGTTGATCGGTGACGGACCTGCCAGACGTCGCAATAGGTGCCGGAACTCCACAACTCCAATAACTCGTACCCCGAATCCCAGACTCGTTGATGATCAACACTCGAGCCCAAACTGGAAGCCGTGGCAGACATAGATACGACCTTTGAGCTGAATGGTGAGGCTGGAGCAAATCGGGAGAATACAGCAGGCAGGAGATGAAATCGGCCGCATGATACGGCGGCTATTCTCTTCTATCGGCAGTCTGCGAGAACTGGCATGACCTGGCCACCGTAGCTTGACTCTCCGGGTCGAGTTCTTTTTTTGAAATACACCCGACTCAGAGAGTCAGGCCACGGCATTTCGGCTACGGAATTGAGATGCCTGTCCTTTAGTTTTTGCGGCGGTGGCTTCGCGATCTCATTGTCTCTCGGCAGAATTCCTATCAGGGACTCCGGGAGGTAGAATCTGGACAGCGGAGACCCACAGTCTTGAAGGATCGTGCTCATGGATGCGTCGCAAGTACCTCAAAACGCCTCACCTACTGCCGTTGGCTGGCTACCTCCCCCCCCGCCACCTCCGCGCCACCCATTGCGGCGGCTTCTGCGTTGGGGCGTGGTGCTGGTGTTGTTGGTTTCTTTGGTAGCAAACGGCGTTTTCTGGGCGACATCCAGCCTCTTCAGCAGCCAATCCGGACCGATTGAGCGGTTTCATGCAGGAACTCGTAAGTCCAAAGACAAACTCGCGATCATTGAAGTCAGCGGCACGATCATGCCCCCCTTCACGAATCGCATTCTGCGATCGATCAAGCACGCCTTGGAAGACCAGCAGGTTAAAGGGGTTTTGCTGCAAGTCGATAGCCCCGGAGGGTTTGTCTCTGACAGCCACCAAATTTACCACCGCTTAAAAGAGCTGGCCGAGAAGAAACCGATCGTCGTGTCCATGCAAAGTCTGGCCGCGTCAGGTGGCTACTATGTCGCAATGGGAGCGGGTGAGAAGGGGAAGATTTTTGCCGAACCGACGACTTGGACCGGTTCGATTGGCGTGATCATTCCGCGTTATGAATTCCTCGGTTTGAAGGAGAAGCTGGGCATCGATTCCAAGCCGCTGAAGACCGGCGAGTTCAAAGATGCGTTGAGCCCCTTTCACCCGTTGTCGGAAAACGAAAAGGCCGTGTGGGATAATATCCTGCAACAGGCGTTCGATCGGTTCATCAACGTGATCGACGAGAATCGATCGGCGCTGACGCGAGAAAA
Organism: Planctomycetota bacterium; assembly: GCA_040386595.1. Taxonomy (GTDB): domain Bacteria; phylum Planctomycetota; class Planctomycetia; order Planctomycetales; family Planctomycetaceae; genus JAKFVC01. Next base: position 3,675 of record JAZKFE010000457.1, read on the forward strand.
TGTCAAAAAGCTGGCGACAGGGCAGATCTACACCGCAGATGATGCCTTAAAATTTGGGCTGATCGACGCCATCGGATTTGAAGAAGATGCGTTGAAAGAGCTGACCTCAATGGCCAAAGTGACTAACCCGCAGATCGTCAAATACGATTTTCAATCGGGCTTCGTCGATCTCCTGATGGGCTCGCAAGCCCGTTTAGATCCGGCGGTCCAGTGGCGAGATTTGCTGGAGGCCACCGTGCCTCGGGCCATGTTCTATTGCTCGTGGGCTCCGGCCATTCCGCACCGCGAATAACCCCTGGCAAGACCAACGGCCAGATCTCAACATTCAGATTTCTGGGGAGTTTTTTGCCAGGGAAAAGCACCGCGAAATCCCGGACCGGGTCCATGCTTTTCGGTCGCAAAAAACTCCTCATATCGAAAAGTACGAAAAAGATTCACTATGACCATTGCCTCACGTGTCGGATTGCTGATTTGCCAAGACTTGATGTTCATCAGCAAAGTCACCGGGACTGCCAACAGCCTGGGATATCAGATGGAGACCGTGGGAGCCCCACAAGGTTTGATCAAGGCCGCGGCAGGTAGCTATGCCTGCATCATCCTGGACCTCAGCCTGCAGCCGTTGGCGGTGGCCGATCTGACTCGTAGCCTCGGTGAGAACCCGCCGCCGGTGATTGCATTCGGGGCCCATGTCGAAGTCGCACGCCTGGCCGAAGCACGTGAAGCCGGCTGCCGTGAAGTGCTGCCTCGCAGCCAATTCAACATGCAACTCCCCGAGATCCTCACGCGATATCTCGGGGCACCATAGTCGTTATAGTCGTTGTTCGCTCCGCGAACTAAACGCATTCGCAGTTGCCGGCCGGAATCCGTTATTCAATCTCAATGCTGGTCCCACCTCGCTACTGCGAGCGCGTTATGTTCGCGGAGCGAACAACGACTATGGCGACTATGGAGTCGCTTTCGCGGTTGTCAGGTCGGGGACGTCAATCGTTAAGGTTCGCAGCTGGCCTTGGCGTTCGACCAATAGCGGGATCGGCGAAGGGGACTTCAGCATCAGGTCGCGGCATTCCTCGCCCGATTTGAAATCCTGGCCATTCACCTGCAAAATCCGGTCGTTGAATTTCAAGCCGGCCACCTCAGCGGGTGAGCCCTCTTCCAACAGACTGATGGCCACGACGCCCGGTTCGGCCTGGTCTTCGCGCCAATTAATTCCGATCCGGATCGGCTTGCCCACCAGCGGGACTTGCACCCGCAGGGGCTTCTCTTGCCCTGGTCGCACGACGTGAATTTTGACCGGGCTGGTGGCCCCCAAGATCAGACCTGCCAGATTGGACTGCGGAGTAATTTCGGAGTCGCCAAACCGGACGATGCGATCACCCGGTTGCAGCCCCACGACCGCCGCGGCCGTTTGCGGAAAGACCTGCGCGATGGCCCGACCTGGACCGGTGTCGGCGGGGCCCAGCGTCAGAGCCAGACGCGGCTCAGCGGGTGGAAGTGGAGCCTCTCGCTGCTTTTGCACCTCAGGCGTTTCCTGAAATGCGGCATCACGGAAACGGGGCAGTTCCGGAGCATTCGCCAAGGCTCGAGAATTGCCGTACATCCAACGGGCAATCTTCTGAATACCCGCATAGTTGACCTTGTCGACGTCATCGCTGGGGCGATGGTAATCATCATGAAAGCCGGTGAAAGGCATGATGAACGGTATTTTCCGCTCGTAAAACGGCCAATGATCGCTGTTGTCTTCCACCTCCTCAACCAGGGCGGTCACTTCTGCATACGT
>JAZKFE010000457.1:5461-8119 GCA_040386595.1 Planctomycetota bacterium
CAAACCGGGCAAGGTCCGAATGCCGGTGACTTCCACTCCCGTATCCTTGAGCCGTCCGACCATGTCCATGTTGATCATGCAGCGCAATGAGGAAAGCATGCAGGTTGGATTGGCAAGCCAATGCTTGGAACCCAGCAGACCGTGCTCTTCGCTATCCCACAACGCAAAGATGATGGTGCGTTTGGGACGCTCGCCACTGACAAACCACGCCTCGGCAATTTCCAGGACCGCCGAGACTCCGCTGGCATTGTCGTCGGCTCCGTTGTGAATGAATCCCACGGGCCCGTTGCTGGTTTCGCTGGTCCCATAGCCAACATGGTCGTAGTGAGCACCGATCAGGATGAATTCATTCCGCAGCTTCGGATCACTGCCGGGCAGCATGCCCAGGATGTTGCGACATTCGTTGCCGAAATCCTGAAAGTAGGTCGTCGCCGAAACGCTGCTCATCAAATTGGCTTTCCGCAATTGATGAGCGATATAGATCCCGGCGGCATGCCCTCCCCGAGTTCCCGAGTTGCGACCTTCGAAGGTGTCGCTGGCCAGGGTGTGAATATGCTGCTGGATATCCTTCACAACGATGGAATTCACACCCTGCTGAAAGGCATCAGGCTCCTGGGCGGAGAGACCCGTACCACTTGCCAACAGGATCAACAACGACCAACCGATCGTCGCGAGGCCCAAACATCGTGCTGATAGCCAATGACAATTAAAAAATATCGCCCACTGCGGGGGCTCCCAATGGCTTCGCATGCCCACCCTCCTGAGAAACGGCAGATCAGGCCAACCCTGGCCGGTGGGGAATCGTACCCGAAACCTCGCGTGGGCGCGTATGCGAGTTTTTTCTCGACGTGTCCCGGCCTGTGACCGTGTCGAATATGACGGCCGCGCAAAGCACGAACGCCCCCGAACTTAAGAGCGATCCAATCGGCTCGTTACGGCGCGAATATCCAGCTTGCGCTGAATTCGGGCTTCTCGTGCGGGGTGACCTCGGAAGCCTTTTACTCGCACTTTGGCGTGAAAGACGCCAGGGGGCTCGCCCGTCGTACAGAAGATTTCGTCGTTTTCGACTCCGCCGAACGTAATGTTGCTGACCACTTTGGAGGGAATATTCAGATAGGCAATGACTTTGCCACCGGACGAAACGACCGTGATACGTCCCTTTCCAGTCTCTTTCCGATGAAAATCGGCAACCCACAGATTCCCTTCGGCGTCGAAGGCACAGCCGTCTCCCCCCGCGCCGCCCAATTCGTAAAACGTGGTCGGCGCTCCGAGCGGTTGTGTTTCTGGGGGAATGGAGTAACGCAGGACTTTCTGCGACTGGGATTCCACGACGTACAGATTTTGACCACTCGGATCGACATCCAAGCCGTTGGGATAAGCTAAGCCGCTGGCCACCTTCTCCACTTGTCCGGCTGCGGTCACCCGAAAAATACTGCCGATGGGCTTGTCTGCCGACGATCCGGCTGCATCAGTCCAATAGATGTTACTTTTGGCATCAACCGTCAAATCGTTGAGGCTGTTCAGTGGTTGGTCGCCGAACTTATCGGCCACGACACCCACCGTTCCGTCCGCTTCCAAATTTAGAATGGCACGGTATTTGTTGTCACAAATCAGGATGTCGCCATTTTCACGGAGAAAAGTACCGGAAGGGGTCAGGTCCAGGAACTTGGTGACTTTGCGATCCTTGTCCACTCGCAACAGGGTCCCGCTGCAGAAGAAGACTTCACCATTGCGCCAAACCGGTCCCTCGGAATATCCCGGGGCTTCAGCGTATTGCGTGACTTCGACAGTTGCCAGGCGTTGCGCCAGCTCACCGGTGGGCTCGTCAGCGGAGAGGAGAGAGGCATTGAGGACGAGTCCCCAGACTGCCAATGTTTTCCAGAACATAACGACGTACTTTCAATCCTCAAGCAATTCACGTAGCTGAACGAATAATTCATACTCTAGCAGAATAAACCGACAGTGATGTGAAAACAACCTCAGGCCCTGTCAGACGTAACGATTCGGCATGTTCCAGGCCGATTGTGGGCAATTGGGATTGGCGGAGAGCCGCAATACCAACGTGGATGTTGTCGCTTGCGGCGAATTCTGCGGCCGAGGAGAATCTGGTTGATTGTGCCATTCGGCATATTTCTCGCTTTCAATAAGGATCGAACATGTTGAGGCATCTTTCCCTGGGTGGTTTGGTCGTCACGTGTGGTTTACTGTTCGCGGCTCCCGTTTCTCAGATCTCTGCCGCAGATCCCGCCGTCAAACAAGACAAGCCGGAAGCGGCAACGGAAGCCAAGCCGGCCCCGAAGCTCAGCCAGGCAGAGTTGGAGCAAGAGTTTGAGAAATCGATGTCAGGGTGCGTGCTGATCGGTCGCTTCACCGTGGTGGGGCGAGAAGATCAAGCCCCCAAAGAAGAGCGTTACACAATCACCAAGGTCAAGAAGCAAGACGATGGCGAGTGGATCTTCCTGACACGCATTCAATACGGCAAAAACGACACCCAACTGCCGTTGAAGCTGAAGGTGGAATGGGCCGACGATACGCCGGTCATCACGCTGACCGACCTGACCATTCCGGGAATGGGAACGTTCACGTCACGCGTCCTGATCTATCGCGGCTGGTACGCGGGAACTTGGCAACACGGCAAGGTGGGGGGCCATTTGTTCG
>JAZKFE010000457.1:8129-9241 GCA_040386595.1 Planctomycetota bacterium
AATATTTCCGAAAAAGAGACCGGAAAAGTCAAGGAGGAGAAAAAGTCCGAAAAGCCGGCCGCGGAAGACAAGAAGCCGGAAGCCAAAACGAATAAAGAGTAATCTTGGCTGGAAGCTCGTCCGTGCTCGAAGAGTTTTCAATTATTCTGCGATCACACCGATTCAATATTTCATGCGCTCTAAAATCTATTGAAATAAGCACCTCATGACTGAACTCAATCGTCGGACGTTTTTAGGCAGTACCTTGGCCGCTGGCACCGCAGCGGGGGCACTGCTGGCTGCCGAGTCACCAACAGATCTCAGCCAGATCGGCAAAACGCCGCATACCAAGTTTGCCGTGAACGTGGAGATGTGGTGGACGAAGCTGCCGTTTCTCGACCGAATTAAGATGGCGGCCAAGTATGGCTTTCCGGCGGTGGAAATCTGGCCGTGGCAGGGACGGGATATCGATGCGATCGCGGCGTTAACGAAAGAGCTCGGGATCGCCATCGCGCAGTTCACCGCCTGGGGGTTTACTCCGGGTTTGAACGATCCCAAAAACCATCCCGAGTTTGTGAAAGCCGTGGAAGCCGGCTGTGCCATCGCCAAGCGGTGGGATTGCAAATTGATGACGGTCGTCGGGGGCAATGATCAACCGGGGATGACTCAGGTGCAGATGCACGACAACATCATCCAGGGACTCAAACTGGCGGCTCCGATTGCCGAAGCCCACGATGTGACATTGATCCTGGAGCCGATGAATATCCGCGTCGATCACAAGGGACATTGCCTGTATGGCAGTGCCCCGTCGATTCGGATTTGTCAGGCGGTCGGTTCCTCGCATGTGAAGATCAATTGGGATCTGTACCACATGCATATCACCGAAGGGGATTTGTGCGGCCACCTGAAAGAAGGCATCGACACAAAGACGATTGGCTACCTGCAACTGGCCGATCACCCCGGTCGCGCCGAGCCCGGCACCGGTGAAATCCACTACAATCGCGTCTTAAAAGAAGCCTACGATCTGGGATACCGCGGTTTTGTCGGCTTGGAATGCCGGCAGAAAGGGACAGAACACGACGCGGCAGTGGCCGTCGGCAAATCTGATATCTGGTAGTGTTTTCGGAACGGAA
>JAZKFE010000458.1:0-4136 GCA_040386595.1 Planctomycetota bacterium
ATATCGAAACGACGATGACGATCAGCAGTAATGTCGGATTTGCAGCAGCATGAAAAATCGCCGCAGTCGCTATTTCCACACGTGAGATAGCGACTGCGGCGATATGTTTTTTGCCGTGATAGAAACGAGTCGATTGCCTGCAGGAGCAACCGACTCGAATCGCATTGACTAATCCTCGGTCTCACGCAGTTTCGCCAGCACGCTGAGGTCTTCCAGCGCGGAGGTATCGCCTGCTTGCTCGCGACCGGCGGCGACATCACGCAACAGCCGTCGCATAATCTTGCCGCTGCGAGTCTTGGGCAACGTCGCCGTGAACTTAATCACGTCGGGGGTCGCCAATGCACCGATCGTCTTGCGAACGTGGGCAATCAACGCTTGCTTCAACGTGTCATCACCTTCCCCCGAACGGAGTGAGACGAAGCAGGCAATGCCTTCGCCCTTAATCTCATGCGGAAAACCGACGACGGCGGCCTCAGCGACGGCGGGGTGCGAAACCAGCGCGCTTTCGACTTCCATCGTGCTCAGGCGGTGACCGGCGACGTTCAGAACGTCGTCCACGCGACCCATAATCCAGTAGTAACCGTCGGCATCGCGCCGAGCACCGTCACCAGCGAAATACAAGCCGTGAGCCTCACCAAAGTAGGTCGACATGTAGCGCTCATGATCACCGTACAACGTCCGCAACATGGACGGCCACGATTGTCGCATCACCAGCAATCCACCCGCATCGTCCGGCAAACTATTGCCTTCCTTGTCGACGATATCAGGCACAACGCCCGGCAATGGTCGAGTACAGCTACCAGGTTTCGTCGCGGTGATACCGGGTAACGGGCTCATCATGATCGAGCCCGTTTCGGTTTGCCACCACGTATCAACGATGGGGCAGCGTTCCAGGCCGATCACGCGGTGATACCACATCCAGGCTTCCGGATTGATGGGTTCGCCAACCGAACCGAGCAACCGCAGCGAGGACAGATCGAACTTATTGGGCCAGTTATCGCCCCACTTCATGAACGCGCGAATCGCGGTCGGAGCCGTGTAGAAGATGCTGACCTTGTACTTCTCGATGATCTCCCAGAAGCGACCTTCATCCGGCCAGTTGGGAGCCCCTTCGTACATCATTACGGTGGCTCCGTTGAGCAACGGACCATAAGTGACGTAGCTGTGCCCGGTAATCCAACCGATGTCGGCGGTACACCAATAGGTGTCTTCTTCCTTCAGATCGAAGACCCACTGCGAAGTCATCATCGTGCCGAGCAGATAGCCCGCAGTCGTGTGCATGACTCCCTTGGGCTTGCCCGTGCTGCCAGACGTATAGAGCACGAACAGCGGGTGTTCCGAGTCGACTTCGACCGGATCGCACTCGGCCGACGCGTCCTGCATCAAGTCATGCCACCAATAGTCACGGTCGGGGACCATGGTCACCGGCTGGCCGTTGCGCTTCAGCACGACGACCTTCTCGACGGTGGGTGACTTGGCCAGGCTGTCGTCGACGGCCTTCTTCAAGGGGACTTCTTTACCACGGCGCCAGCCACCGTCGGCCGTAATCACCACCCGCGCCTTGGCGTCGTTGTTGCGGTCGGCGACGGCGTCAGCACTGAAGCCACCGAAAATGATCGAATGTGTCGCCCCGATGCGAGCGCAGGCCAGCATCGCGATGGCCAATTCCGGCACCAACGGCAGATAAATCGTGACCCGATCACCCGTCTGCACGCCCAGTTGTTTCAAAACATTGGCAAATTTGCAGACTTCGCGGTACAGATCCTGGTAAGTAAGAACCCGGCTGTCCCCCGGTTCCCCTTCCCAAATGATGGCAGCTTTGTTCTTACGCCAAGTCGAAACATGGCGGTCCAGGCAGTTGTAGGCAGCATTCAGCTTGCCCCCCGTGAACCATGTCGTGTTGGGCATCGCGCCTTCGAACACTTTGTCGAAAGGTTTGAACCAATCAAGGTTTGCGTTCGCGAGCTCGCCCCAGAAACCGGCCGGATCATCCTTGGCCCGCTGCCACATTTCCTGGTATTGGGCTTCTGTTTTGATGTTGGCTTGAGCTGTGAACTCTGCAGTGGGCGGAAATTTCCGATCCTCGTGCAGGATGCTGGTAATGCTCTCGCCGGAACCCATCGTCATGAGCGCGCTCTCCTCACCTGATGTCAATACAATGAATATCGCCGGGTAAAATGCAACCGCACCATTCCGGCCTGCCCATCAAACCCGACACACTACCACAGTCAGCCCCGCCATCGCAACTGACAGCGAGGCGTAGGGATACGCCTCCAACTCGGAGTCAAGTGTAACCTTTGGCCGGTGTAATTTGGGAGCAGTTTGCCGCCTGTACCGTTGACGCATGAGGAGTACGCGTGAGTTGACTCCATTGCGAGATCAAAGCGACTGCCGAAAGAACCTGCTTATATGTGGATTTCCTGAATAATCTGCATACTTTCCACCGGGCTATTGATCTTGGCCGGAGAATAGCCCGAAACGCCCATCGATGCCGCGGCTCCAAAACAACTTCATTCGACGTATTCTTCAGACGGTTTTCTGATCAGAAAACGACACTCATTGATGTGATCGATAACCGCGCCGAAATCAAAGACTTGGTGATCGCCGTATCTTTCGACGATGTAATGCCGCAACTCATTTCTACCATGGCGATACACACGTATCGCTAGTAAATCAAGAATTCACAATATAAAATAATTTGCATATCAATATGCGTGAGTATCGCCTTCCTCTAGGTGATTTTTGAGACCGCCTCTAATGGTCTCAAAATGTCAGTTTTCAAGCAGATTTCAAAGCGGGCTGTTGGATCTACTCTGACGCCGGAAATTCACTGACAAATTGCATTTGATTGATTTCGGAATGCCCGGATGCGCGATCCGTATGAAACATTCTGTTTCCGGCATTTCAGATTTTACGGGTCTATTCGGAGCACAAATGACAGGGTCCTCACGTCACGCGAATCGCGCATTTACGCTGATTGAACTGCTCGTGGTAATTGCCATTATCGCGGTTTTGATTGCACTATTGCTGCCGGCTGTGCAACAGGCGCGCGAAGCCGCCCGGCGTTCGCAATGCAAGAACAACATCAAGCAACTCGGCCTCGCCTTTCACAACTACCACGACACTCTCAACGTTTTCCCAATGGGAAACGCGTGGAATGACGCGCCCAACTGGCGCGTCATGTTGCTGCCGTACCTCGATCAAGCAAGCTTGTATAACAGCTTGCCTGGAATCAAATATGGCGGAGGATTCTACTCGCATAGTCCCGGCAGCTATCCCGCGATTGGGTATCCGGGAAATGAAATTATGCGCAGCTTGATCATTAACGTTTACGCCTGCCCATCAAGCAGTCTGCCACAGATCACTGGAACAAGTTTGAGTTATGCCGGGATGCGCCCTGACTATGTCGGGATTATGGGGACGTATCCCGATCCACTGGGACGCACCACCGGTAGCGTCGGATGTGCCGGCGCGATTGGTTGTGCCAGCGACAATCCTTGTAAACAGGGGATGCTACCGCCGGTCGCCAGTAAAGGGATCCGCGACTGCACCGATGGGGCTTCGAATACAATCCTTGTTGCAGAACAATCGGGGGCCGTGAACGGAGTCGATGCGAGTGCAGCTTACCTGGCTGGCTTTGCAGGCTTCGCGAATACAGATCCGTCAACTTGGACCGGTGGCACTCCCCTCCAAAGTATTCCTGCAGGTTGCATCTACCCATCCGGGATCACGGCAGTCCGCTATCCGCCGAATGCATACGCAAAATCAAGTCCGCCTAGCCCGGCGGGTGCTGAGTACTCTTCCAACACCGTGATCAATTCCTTCCACACGGGCGGCGTCCACGCTCTCATGGGCGATGGATCGGTCCGCTTCATTTCAGACAATGTCAACTTCCAAACGTTGCAATACTTGTGCACTCGCGACGATGGAGCAGTAACAGGCGAGTATTAGTCAAAATCGCCAACCGCTAAATAGGAGCTCCGAGGATTTCACCCTCGGGGTTCTTTTCTTCTTTATCTTATGAATCAGGCTGCCTGAGATTCCTTGGGCATGCTATTTCAGCAGGATCTCAATTCATGCAATGTCGGCAACAAACGCCACGCTTTAAAAACTCATGGGTGGCTTGGTTGGGTTTA
>JAZKFE010000458.1:4146-7347 GCA_040386595.1 Planctomycetota bacterium
ATTCCAAAATTACCGGTAATGTCACGATCACGATTACCAATGGCGGTGCTCCAGTCACCTCGGGACGTGTGGAATTGGAAACCGATCGTCCCGGTGAAGGTAGCGGAGCCGATTTGGATTCCTCTGGCGTGGCAAAAATCACCGGCGCAACGGTCGGCGAATACACCGTTGTGGTCCGCCCCGCCGCTGCCGTCCAAGTCCCCGGAATGCCGGCACCACCGAAGGCCGATCCGTTGATGTTCCCCGAGAAGTTTCGCGCACGAAAATCTAGCCCTCTGAAAATTCAGGTCGACGAAGGGGCCAATGCCCAGACATTCGACTTGAAGGAAGCGAAGTAGCTGAGAAGTCGCAAACTTGTGATGAGTCTGATGGACGTCAAACTCTGCCGTACATCCAACAAACTGGCCCGACCACTCGGATGTTGCTGACCACCATTTGCGGGTCAATCGCAACATCAATGATCGGGCCAGTTTTCGCGATGCAACCACTGCATCACGGAGGGACTTCAGCCGCAACTATTTAATAGTAGTAGCCGTAGGGCGGGTAACTGGAATAGCCGTAACCGTAGGACGGATAATAGTATCGCGGGTAACTATAGTAGCCGCCGTAATAACGGGGCCCATACCCATATCCGCCGCGATAGCCACCGCCGTAGTATCCACCACCATAATATCCGCCGCCGTAATAGCGTGGTCCCGCATAGAATCCGACACCTGGACCACCCCAGCGACCGCCACGGAAGCCGACTCCTACACCCCACTGTACGGGTTGTACCGTCACATTGGCGGGTTGACCGACTGCCGTTTGAATGATTGCGGGTGTCGTCTTCACATGCACGTCATCCGCAGAAGCCAATGTCGGCGCCAATCCCAAGGTCAATGCAGCAACACCCAACACAGACGCCCATCTTAATGTGGACATGATCGACTCCTTATCTCTTCCTCACTGCCATCAAGACCACATCTGCAAGGCGTTTTTGCCAACCAGAAAACCCCACGTTTTCTAAACACGTCGGCATGTTCCCCTTGGTAAATGGCAGGAGTCATCTCGTTTTCTCCTCTCACGGCGGTTCGCATTCGTTGGCACGTCAAACGCCGTTTCATCAGGGGCAATTGTGCCCGGAATTCTGTCCCTCCTTCCTTACTGAAATTCTAAGGGCCAGGGGCCGCGAGAAAATGCCCTCTGACAGAATTTCTCTCGTCGTGCGAACGCCACTTCGATTGACGCTGACGTAAATTTCAACAGACACCAACCACGCCATGCCGCAGATCGCTTACCGGCAAATCTCCCAACGAATTCTAAGTGCTTGGAATACCACGGCGTTCAGCGAATTTGAAGCTTTTGACTCGCCGAAGTTCCGTCAACAACGCAATGGCCATCGAGAACTCGAAAACCGACTTACGAGAAATCTCGACAGTAGATTCCGATTTGACTGGAAATATTCCCGCGCCAATCGGACACTCAGGACATGAGAATTTTCTGTCGGCATTCGTCGGCAGCAGAAAGTCTTCCTGTTATTCCGATGGCATCTGGCGACCGCCGCCCCCATGTCATTCTATTTCTTACCGTGAATCGAAATCATCCCAATGAACCGAACCGAAATGCTGCAGCGCGGAACCAGCCGCCGCGATCCGTGGGACATGGTCATCATCGGCGGCGGTGCCTCAGGGGTCGGCGTCGCGGTGGATGCGGCCTCACGGGGCTATGATGTGTTGCTGCTGGAGCAACATGACTTTGGCAAAGGCACCTCCAGCCGCAGCACGAAACTGGTGCATGGCGGAGTCCGCTATCTCGAGCAAGGCAATATCTCGCTGGTGATGGAGGCCCTGAAAGAACGTGGTCTCTTGCGGCAGAACGCGCCGCATATCGTTCACGACCTGGCGTTTGTGGTCCCCAGTTATACCTGGTGGGAATCGCCGTTCTACGGGTTTGGGCTGAAAGTCTACAACATGCTTTCCGGCCGGTATCGGTTCGGCCCCACCACCCGGCTCTCGCGGGATGAAACATTAAAGCTCCTGCCGACGATTAAAACCGAGGGACTCAAGGGAGGCGTCGTCTATTACGATGGGCAGTTTGACGACTCGCGACTGTTAATCAACCTGGTGACCACCGCCGCCGAACAAGGGGCCACTCTCCTGAATTACGTCGCCGTGACGGGACTGCATCGCGACGACGAAGGATTTATCAACGGCGTCACCGCCCGTGATCAAGAATCGGGCCAGCAGTTCGACATTCAGGCTCGCGTGGTGATCAATGCCACCGGTGCGTTCTGCGACCATGTGCGGCAGATGGCCGATCCGGCGGCAACGCAACTGGTCGCCCCCAGTCAGGGGATTCATCTCGTCTTTGATCGCTCGTTCCTACCCGGCGACAGCGCCATCATGGTGCCGCATACGTCCGACGGTCGAGTCATGTTCGCCATCCCCTGGCACGACCACACTCTGGTCGGAACGACAGACGTCTCCATTGACGCAGCACCGCTGGAGCCCTGCGCGACCGAACAAGAAATCGACTTCATTCTGGAGACCGCCGGCCGCTATCTGCAACGTCCCCCCACCCGGGCCGACATTCTGAGCGTGTTTGCCGGAATTCGCCCTCTGGTCCGAGCCGGCTCAGGCACGAATACCGCCGCCTTATCGCGAGAACACACCATTCATATTGATAACTCGGGCTTGCTGACGTTGACCGGCGGTAAATGGACCACCTATCGCAATATGGCCGAAGATTGCGTCAATCAGGCGGCAACACTGGCACAACTTGAGGACCGCCCGTGTGCCACCCGCAGCTTGCCAATTCACGGCTGGTTTACTCCCACGGAAGCCCTGGGACATCTGGAAATTTATGGTTCGGATGCTGAAGCGATTCAAGAACTCAAGCGAACCAATCCGGCCCTCGCAGAACCACTCCATCCCGCCTTGCCTTATATCGGTGCCGAAGTCGTCTGGGCCGTGCGATACGAGATGGCTCGAACAGTGGAAGACGTCCTGGCACGCCGCACCCGAGCCCTATTCCTGAACGCCAAAGCCGCGGTAGCCATGGCCCCACGAGTCGCCGAGCTGATGGCCGCGGAACTCAACTATGACGCAACATGGCAACAGGAAGAAATCGCCCGTTTCGAAAAACTTGCGGCCGGTTATCAAGTTGTCTTAGAGCGCGTTGCGTCTAAGTGTAGCGGTATCCGGCATGCCGGAAGTAGTTGAG